>CAYMKC010000009.1:0-27495 GCA_964391105.1 uncultured Thermoplasmatales archaeon | reverse complement strand
CTATCCTTTCCCCCACTCCAGGAGAGAACTACCTTTTCATTATGCATCAGATCAATTCATGTACAAGAACAGAAAAGCTTAGCGGGTGTTTAATTATAAATTCTTCCAAAGAAAAATCTATACATTTCATTTACATTTTACCCTATGGGAGACGATGTCAGGATCTTTTACAATGGATCTATCTATGCGAAATACGCTCCCTTGACAAGAGTAGAGGCGATAGTAACAAGAGGCGAAAGGATACAGTTTGTCGGTACTTCAGATGAATCAATGAGGCTCTACGGAAAGGGTGCAGATGGCGTTGTGAATCTGGAGGGACGGGTTGTAGTTCCCGGGTTTGTTGACTCGCACATCCATCTTGACGATCTCGGAAGTTCCCTCAACCACCTCGACCTCAGAGGAATAGCCTCGATAGAGGAAATGAAGCACAGGATCCAGGATTACAGGCTGCAGAACCCGCACGTGAGTGTCATCATCGGAACGGGATGGGACCAGGAGACATTCGCAGAAGGAAGGTGGCCAAATAAGTGGGATATCGATCAGGTGGAGAGCTCCGTACCCGTCTACCTAGAGAGGTACTGCGAACACGCAGGCGTGGTCAATTCAAAGATGCTTGAACTGCTTCGATCCAATGACTTCCCCGTCCCTGTTTTTCCGCGTACAAGCAGTGGGGACCCGAACGGGATAGTCAAAGAGGAGGCGTCGACCTATTTCAAGAGCAGAGCGCTAGAGATAGACGGTTCTCTGGAGAGGAGCCTGATAACTGCAACACGATACCTACTTTCACTCGGCGTGACCTCAGTCGGTTTTGTCTCTTGTGGAGCAGATTCGATAGAGTTTCTTTCAAGAGAGGCAGCTAGACTTGGCCTGAGGATCTGGGCCTACCTGAGAGAAGACTCTGCTGCTATGATCGAGGGGCTCAGAAAAAAAGTGGGAAACAACCACTACCTTCAAATCAATGGAATTAAACTCTTTGCCGATGGTGCCCTTGGGGCTGGAACTGCGGCACTGAGAGAGCCGTACTCCGATGATCCGGACTACAGAGGTATCCTCTACATGGATGAGAGGAAGCTGCTGGAGACTTTCGATAAATTTGGCGATAAGGATGTACAGTTTGCAGTCCACGCGATAGGAGATAGAGGTATAGATTCCGTCATAGGTTCCATCACACTGGCGGACAGAAAGAAGATGATAGAACCAAGGATTGAACACTGCACGGTACTCAGAGATGATCAAATTGCAAAGCTTCGGGACCTGAATATAGGAGTATCCGTGCAACCAGCATTTGTCATAGATGACTGGTGGGCCGTAAGAAGACTTGGCAAGGAACGAAGCAGACTTGCATATCCCCTAGGATCACTATTCAAGAATGAAATAAAACTCGGAATTTCCACGGATTCTCCGGTCGCTTCTCCCAATCCTTGGCTCTCGGTTGTCGCTGCCGTTAATCGGGGAGAAACTGAAAAGAGAGAGATACTGCAATACTCGACGATTGAGAGGGTGGATCTAGCTACGGCACTCGCCCTATACACGACAGGGTCAGCATCGTTAATAATGAGTAAGGAAGTTGGTTCGCTCGATGTTGGTAAGTTTGCAGATTTCATAGTCTTGAACAAGGACCCGTTCGATACTCGGGAACTGGAGAGTGTGCGTGTCATAGAAACAGTCGTTGGGGGCAAAACGAGATTCAGAGCAAGTAGCTAGCTGGAGCCTCTCGTCTTCTTCCCCGCATAATACCCGATGAACACATCGGATACGTTGTTGCCTGTCAATCCGGTGAATAGTACGTCTCTCGTGGACACAAGGGGGGCAAGACTGTCGCTGCTCGAAAGCTTGTTCACTATGATGTTCCTTTCCAGAGACTCTAGTGTGAACTCGTCCACGATTGCACCCATCGCTTCACTTGTCCCATCTATGCCGTCTGTTCCTATGCTACCGAAGGCAAATTCCTCGTCCTCTTCCATGAGAAGAAGCACCCTCAGAGCAAGCTCTAGGTTCCTGCCGCCCACTCCATTGTTGACGTAGTTCGTCGATGTCTCTCCTCCACCTACTATGAAGACCGCTCCATGATTTGTGTTGTAACAAGATCTCATTCTTTCGGCTATCAGTCTACCGACGCTTTCGGTACTGCCCTCCATTCCGGATCCGATGTCGAGAGCTCTAAACCCAGCATTCTCTAGGCCCTCAATTATGGACAGAACAAAGTCGTGATTCCTAAGTATTACGCTGTTCTCAGCAGCGTATCCATCTGGTTTTGATGCGGGCATTGTCTTTGGGAGATTGCACGTGCTTCCGAACTTCTCCATTGCATTCTTGATTCTAGATTGGCTTGGGGAGTCTGCAGTGGGGCCAGAGGCAACAGTGTCTGGAGAGTCGCCTGGAACGTCTGATATTATGAGGCTTTGTACCTTTGCTGGCCTGGTGAAGTTGAGGAGTCCCCCACCTTTCGTTTTTGAAAATAGATAGCGAATCGCATTCAGTTCCGAAATGTTAGCACCGGATCTCATCACACAGTTGACTACATCGTTGTATTCCTTCAAAGTGAACCCGTCCCTAAGAACTTCGAATAGGGCGGATCCGCCACCGGATACAAGTACCACTACGAGATCGTCCGGCCCGATTCCTTTCAACGATTCAATCAATTTGAGGGAACTCCTGATAGACTCTTCCCCCGGTAACGGATGATTCCCCGGAAGGAACGGCCCCTTTATTTTCCCAGTCATCGATCCTGGAACTATGACTTGGGCACTCGCTATTGAGCTTCCGAAGAATTTTTTGGCCCCCTCGTACATTCCAACCCCAGCCTTCCCGAAACCTATGATGTGGATCTTCCCCCTGGGATGCAGGTCCTTTCTGTTCCGTAGAAACTCGATTACCCTTCTTTCCGGGGAATTAAGGGAGAAGGCATGGTCGAGAGCTTTCAATATGATAGACCTCGTCTCCGTTATCCTAAAATTCCTCAACTCACCGAAGAATTCCACGTATCACCAACGAATCTAATTAAAAATATTTAACCGTAGGAAATATCGCGTGACGTGAAGGATCTGATCGTGAAGGGTTCCGTTTATCGTTCCGGTGTTATGAAGAAAGGTACCTTCAGTATATTGAAGAACAGATTTGTCGATCCATCAACTACTGCGGATGTGGAAGGTACTATCATGGATGCACCAATAAATTTCCACACGCACCTCGGAGACTCATTTATAGATTCCGAGCCAACTGGCGGAATCGGGGATATAGTCGGGCCAGGGGGAATTAAGGCCAGGGCGCTCGAGATGGCACCACCGGGGAAGGTCAGGAGATCGATTAAGAAGTCCATAGAGTTTATGGCCGACGAAGGTACCCAGTCTTTTTTTGATTTCAGGGAGTCAGGGATCAAGGGATTGGACCTAGTTCCTAGATTCAAAGATATCACTGGATTCTTCCTTTCCAGGCCTACCGAGATGAATGAGGCCGTTCCTCTCCTTGAAAGGTCATCGGGATTCGGTATGAGTGCACTGGCAGATTATGACTACACGTATCTCAAGGAATTGTCTGATCTTGCGCACAAGAGAATGAAAATGTTTGCTGTCCATTTTAGCGAGAATGAGCGAGAAGATGTCAGAAGTTTGATCTCGCTGCGCCCTGATTTCATAGTTCACGCAATCGAGGCCAGCGAGCCAGATCTGGCAACAATAAGGATGAAAGGTATACCCATTTCCGTAACCCCAAGATCCAACATATTCCACGGCAAGAGGCCCGACTACTCTAAACTATTCAAAAGTGGGATAACTATCCTGCTCGGTACCGATAACGCATTCATCACAGAGCCTAGCATTATGGAGGAAGTGGAATTTCTTTACAGGTATCAACGGGGGCTCAACAGGGTCAGCCCAGAGCAAGTCTTGTCCACAGTTACAGATAATCCCAGAAGTGTTATTTCTAAACTAGGTCTTGAGCTCAACGAGAATAGGTATATCCTGTACCCGAACGAAAGCCTTACCGCATACCAGTTGGTAACAAGGCCAAACTATTACGAAAAGATTATAGTGTCCAGGAATGGAGATAGGATAACCTTTTTTTCCAGAAAACATTAATGAAACGGGGTAGAGATTATTTGGCTGGAAACGAATTTGTCAATCAGTATTTGAAGAGGTTCAGTGAAGCTGTACAGAAAAACGAAGAAGCTACTGCGGAATTTAAAAAGAGAATGGGGACCGAGTCGACCGCCCCGATCAAACTTGCCCTAGAATTGCTGAGGAAGTATTCAGGGGACATGAATTCCTTCTTTCAGGCGACTCCGCTGATCGACATCAAAGATGGATACCAAGGGAACGTACTCGGTAGCGTAAATTCTGTTAGGTGCATAGAATATGAGAAGGATGGGAGGAAAAGGATCAGGTGCGTCGGCACGCTCGAGGACAAAACTGGAAGGTTGCCCTTCACCGAGTTCCCAGACGGAACTAGCAGGATATCCAGGGGTGATCTCGTGCTGGTTGTGAATGCGTCCGTGACGAACTACAACGACAGACCATACCTGACCATTTACTCCAAGATTGAGGTTAACGTTCTCGAAAAGTCAAACCAGAGGAGTGCTATTGGGGAGAACCTTAAGGTTAGGGACCTCAAGCCGGATATGTACGACGTATCCATAAGGGGTACGCTCAGGTCGACGAGGTCAAAGGAGAACGTTGGAAGAGACTCCGTAACTTTGTATTCCGGAATCCTGAACGATGACTCCGGAAACGTATCTGTACAGAGCTGGGGAACGCCACTAACAGACGGAGTGGTAGAGATCAAAGGGGCATCGGTCAAGCAATTCAAGGAAAGACTGTATCTCCAGATAGGAAAGGGGACGAGTATTAACGTTATTTCAAGGGAGAGTGGACAATTTGAAAACCTTGAAAGGCTATCGACATCGCAGAGCGGAACGGTTAAGGGGAGGGGTCTTGTCTTAAGGATACTGGACAAGAACCTATCGGTATCGGTTTGCACGATCTGCCAGAGGGTTGTAAAGGAAGATAAGTGTTCGAACCATCCCGATGCACCCATCGAAAAGATACTACGGTTCTCCATGATCCTGGACGACGGGTACTTTTCTCCGCTGGTCTACGCATACCAGAAGGTATTGGAGGGGTACGTGGACGGAGGCAAGGAGAGGATAAAGAAGTCCATATCAGAAGGAAAGGAGACCGAGATACTAGAAGAGCTGAAGGGGAAGGTTGTGATGAAGCCAATACAGTTCGTTGTCTACGGATTCATGGGCACTTCCGGCACTTACATGGAGTTCGAGGAGTTGGAAGTGCTGAACGACGACTCGCTGGGAAAAGAATACCAGAAGATGCTGGAGGCCTTGAGATGAAACAGAGAGAGCCATCCGTAAGGATAACCACGACTGAGCTCCTCGGCCTGGACGAGACCTATCAGGAGGGAGGAGAAGATGGGACTTCGTTCGGTCTATCCGAACTCGGACTCCTAGTCAGCAGGTTTCTTGTCCCTGGCAAATTTGTAGGAAAAATGGACGAAGACGAAAGATCCATACTTAAGATAAAGGACAGCTTCAATGAAGTTTCTCTTTACGTCGGAACATATTACTCGGACGACCGCGGAATTCTTGAAGAACTTAGCGAGGGCGACAACGTTGTGACCGTGGGAAAAGTTTCCATTTCTAATTCTCAGTCACAGTTCTCAAAGAGATTCTATCTAGAAAGCATCGCAAAAATCTCGGAGCTAGAGAGGAAATATCTCGAGGCTGAGTCAGTGCATTTCCTGAGTGAAAGGTTGAAGAAGATATCAAGAGCCATATCGTCGGGAACGAGGGATAAGGAAGAGCTCTCCGCACTGATGAACTCCGATAAGAATGGGTTGGGACTCTTCACGCGCTTGGAGTTAAAGGGGTCAATCGATGTGGAAAAGTTCTCCGATCAGGTCGAAGTTTTCCTGGCAGGAGTGAACAAGGGAAACAAGGACAACATACTCAAGGAGATAAAGAACTACAGGGAGATATCGATAGATGAGTTAGCAGACAAATTCGAGGGCAGGATGCCGAGGGAAGAACTAGAGGACGAGATAAGGAACCTCATGAACGATGGGGAAATAATGGAGATCAAGACGGGCATATATCGCTACGTCGCGTGAGTCAGTGCCTGAAAGCTCTCTCCTTTATTTCAACAAAAGTCAGTCCTTTCTGCATAGAATAGTCAATAACTTCTGCATCCCTTATGGAGCCCAAAGGGGCAGCAATGGTTCTTATTCCATAGCCGTCCACTAATTCCACGGAGTCGGCGAACGGGAAGAATCCATCTGATATGAGAACTGCCTTTTCGTCGATCCTTCCGAGCTCTTTTGCTCTGCCGAGTGCAAGCTTCACGGAATCTACTCGGTTGGGCTGTCCGCCTCCGGAGGAGACCAGCCATCCGTCCCTCACGATGGCGACTGCGTTGCTCTTGATTGATTTCACGACTTCCCACCCAAAGCCTATGTCCCTGATGGTGACGTTATCGGGAGAACCGCTCCTCGCCTCAGTAATTAGATCCGATTTCTTATTCCATTCCTGAACTAGCAGAATGTTTCCAGCGCTCCTCATATCGGGGATAACGTAAACGTCGGATTTCCCCTTCAGAAGCCTGAGGTTCTTCTTCTTGCCCAACTTTTCAAACGCACCGTCCTCGTATTCCCTTGCAATGATTACTTCAAGGAACTTGTCTTGAAGGAAAGAGGCTTGCTCTGAATTGATCTTTCCGTTGTACGCTAGGATGCCTCCGTATGCGGATACTGAATCTGACGAGTGGGCTCTCTCTATTGAATCTGATCCTACTGCGGCCCCGCATGGCGACGCGTGCTTTACGACAGCACTTGATGTTTCTCCCAACCTCAGGACCAGTTCCCAGGCCGCCCAAACATCGATTATATTGTTGAAGCTAACTTCCTTTCCTGCCTTGAGGACTTCAAAGAACGGTGGATAGAGAGCGTAGGAGTGTGCAACTTGATGGGGGTTCTCTCCGTACCTTAACTTTGTGTATTCCCTGCCGCCAGTCATGAATATCTCATCAGTATGTCCCAGCCACTGAGAGATCGCATAATCGTACAGTGATGTGAATTGAAACACCTCCGCAGCTAGGGACTTCCGAAGTTCCAGTGGAACTTCACCCTGCTTCATACTTGCCATCACCCGTTCCATTGCCGGTTTATTTGGAATTGCAATGACCCTGTGGAAATTTTTCGCTGCAGCTCTCAGCATTGTAACTCCTCCGATATCGATGAATTCGACTAAATCCGTGGCTCCCTTCAGATATGAACCGACGAAGTCGTACAGCTCGACGTAAACCAAGTCTATGGGGAGATAACCGAACCTCTTCAGGTCGCCGTCTTCCCTGTCCGCTGCGAGTATGCCGGCTGAAAGGGGCGCGGAAAGAGTCTTCACCCTGCCCCCCAGCATCTCCTGGCTCCCTGTAAGTTTCTCCACCCCTTCGGCATCGATAGCATTGGACTCCAGGAATTTCTTGGTGCCGGATGTGGCAAATATCTTGAAACCATTTGAGATCAAAAAATTCCCAACTTTTTCGAGCCCTTCTTTCATCGATACGGAAATTATCGCATTTTTCTCAAAACCGGTTCCCACATTTTCTTAATCAATGAAGCTTATTAAATTCTTATTTCCATCCCTGGCATTGTTTCTATGCCCCTCAAAATAACAAACATTTTAATCATTGAAGGAATTTTAGCGAATATGGAGGAATCCGTAATGCCTAGGAACATAGTCGTCGAATCTCTGCCTCAGGCCTTAGTTGAGGAGAGAGAAGTCGAAATAGTTGAAAGAAAGGGAATCGGTCATCCAGATTCCGTATCTGATGGAATCGCAGAGGCTGTGAGCAGAGCTCTTTCAAAATACTACATTGAAAACTACGGGAGAATTCTGCATCACAACACCGACCAAGTAGAAGTGGTTGGCGGTCAATCTCAGCCCCAGTTCGATGGTGGAGTAGTTCTCGAGCCAGTATACATATTATTGTCAGGCAGAGCTACAACGACCGTGAATGGGAAAAGAATACCCTACAGGAGTATAGCAATCAAGGCTGCAGGGGACTTCCTGAAGAATAGGTTTGACACAATCAACATCGAGAGCGATGTCATGATTGACTGCAGAATTGGTCACGGCTCAATCGACCTGCGCTCCTTGTACGATACTACAAAATTACTCTCAAACGATACTTCGTTCGGTGTTGGGTTTGCCCCGTTCTCCGAAACAGAAAAGACCGTTATGAGGGCCGAAAATTACATTAATTCTGACCTGAAGAAAACGATACCTGCACTAGGGTACGATGTCAAGGTAATGGGTTTCAGGAAGAAGGACACCATCAACCTGACGATCGCGGCTGCAATGGTTGGCAAATACCTCAAGGACGGAAAGGACTACGAAGACAAGAAAGCTAAGGCTACGGAACTAATCGAGAAATACGTTCAAAAGGAAGCAAAGCGTGAGGTTAGGGTTTCTATCAATACCGCAGACAATCCGGGAGACAGCCTCTATTATCTGACTGTTACTGGGTTGTCCATGGAGAACGGCGATGATGGTTCTGTAGGGAGAGGAAACAGAGTTTCGGGTTTGATAACGCCATACAGGCCCATGAGCATGGAAGCGGCTGCAGGGAAGAATCCTGTGACGCACGTTGGAAAACTATACAACCTTGCCGCTATGAAGATAGCGGACCAATGCATCAAGGAGTCTGGCGGGGATGTCCCGGAAATCCAAGTCAGAATCGTATCCCAGATCGGAAGACCTATCGACGATCCCCACGTGGCGAACCTTCAGATTATCGGTGCAAACGAGCAGACGTCTAAGAAATACATGAACGATTTTACGAGGATAGCTGACGACTGGCTTGCAAATCTAAACAGGATAACCAACATGCTGGTTGCGGGGGAAATAAACACATTCTGAAGCCTCATGTTTGTCCAGTTTAGATTGTTCAACCCTTCCCTTCTCAATGAAGTAACGGAAATAACAAGAAGGAATCTGACTGAACGCTACAACGATTTCGTCTTTCTGGATATTCAGAAATCGTGGCCCTCTGCATTCATCGTTGCTATGTCTGATCAGACGGTTGCCGGATTCATCTGTGGTGGATTAGCTGGCGAGAAGGAGGCCAGGATCCTCATGCTAGCTGTTGACACCCCCTTCAGAAAGAACGGGATTGGAACAGGACTGATGACGCTGTTTGAACAGGAGGCGACAACTATAAACGTGAACAAGCTGAGGCTTGAAGTGCGCAGTGACAACCTGGAAGCGATCAATTTTTACAAGAACCACGGGTACTCGGTAACAAGCCTACTGCCTTCCTACTACAACAATGGATCTGACGCTTACAGCATGGAAAAGCAGATGGTTCGGACCTGAAGTCTTGTTTCGACTTTGTTATGCAATTGCCGCTCAGACTTTATAAGCAGATTTAGACCTTCTTCGTACGGGATGTTAGACTGCGAAGTCGTCTTCTTCTAGCTTCACTTCGGGGACCGGGGTCGTGGTACCGTCCTTCTTAAGCATCTTTATCCAGATGTTCCCGAATGGGATCTCCTGGTTGAGCTCTATCCTGCCATAGTAGGCAAGGAAAAGTGACGACTGAAAGACGTTTATCACGTCGCCTGTTGAACCCTTCGATATCGATTCCATCGTGAAGTGATCCTTCTTTGACTGCAGCATTCTCTTCCAGACCTCACCTATGATGACCTGAAAGTCTTCGGGATGAGCTGTCTCCTGGAACAGGAAGTTCTTTGCCTTTCTCACACCATTTTTCAGTACCCCCAGCGGTGTGTTTTTGATAGCCTCCAAAATGTCATCGATCGTGACGTTCTTCTTCTCTACCGGTAGATACCCAAGTGCGAGGTCCGGCATTGGAAGCTCCTCTCCGGCCATTTCGAGTGATCCGTCAAACACATCTTCCGGTTCCTCCGGTTGAGGAAGCAGGAGCTCGCTCTTGTTCCTGATATTCATCCATGCGAAGTAGACTATCTTTCCAGCTACGGGGAAATCCCTGAAGTATTGGTTGATTTCTCCAAGGAAGACGGAAGTGAACTTCTCAAGATCGATGTTCCATGGATCTAGTCCGTACTTGTCGACCACCTCGAGGACCTTCAGGATGACTTCTCCCCTCTTGTTCTCTATCTCGGGGTTGATCTCCTCCTCCATGATCTTTTCTATGACTGCCTGGTCCTTGTTCTTGTCTAGAATCTCAGCCACAAGTTCCGTGCTCATGTCGCTGCAGCCTCCTCTAGCTTAAGCTCCTTCATGAATACCGCACTGTTCTTGTCCTGGAACGTCACGCCTATTATCTGGTGTGCATACTTCATCGTAGCTTTCCTGAGAGTTACTGCAATTATCTGTGCGCTCTCCGAGTTCCTCCTGAACAACCTTCCAACGTTCTCGGCGTTGACTCCATCCAGGAACATATCGACCTCGTCCATGAAGTATATTGGTGATGGATCGTAGTTCTGTATCGCTAGTATGAAAGAGAGCGCAGACAGGCTCTTCTCGCCACCACTCAGGGATGCCAGGTTGTCCACCTTCTTCCCCTTAGATGATGCCTTGATAACTAACCCGCCCTGGAATGGATTGGTGACGTTCTCCAGCGTTAGGTAGCCCTCTCCCCCGTTCGTGAGTTCTTTGTAGATTCCTATGAAGTTCTTGTTGACGGCCTCGAACACCTCAAGGAACACGACCTTCTTTTGGTCCTCGAGCTTGCTCTCCAGGTCTCCCAGTCTCTTCATCTCCTCGTCCAGACGATCTCTCTTTCCGATCAGTTCGTCTAGCCTTGCCTTCTCTTCTGCGTAGTCATTGATGCTCTTGAGGTTGATGGGCTCCATCTCGCGGAGTTGGTTTTCTAGGGCATTTATCTCCCTCTTTATCTCGTCCAGTGATCTCTTATCCTCAGTGATCTCGAACTTCTTCTCCTCTATCGTTTTGCTCAGTTCCGCTATCCTCTGGGTTGCATCTTCCATTTTAGCCTGCAACGACAGCAGGAAGTCCTGCTTCGTTTTCTTGATCGTGGTCTTTGAATCGGCCTCTGAGCGCATCTTGAATCTCTCGTTCGTAAGCTTCTCTATCTCCTCTCCCCTATTCTTCAGCTTCCCTTCCTTTGACTGGTAGAGTGACATTAGTGTGTCCAGTTCTGACTTCAGCTTCTGTAGAGTCTGTTCCTGTTCGTCCGATATTTTCTTGCCGGTGGCAAATTCGTCCTGCTTTGTCTCAATAGATTCCTCTACAGAATCGTGATTTGCCTTAAGGCCGCTAAGAGCCATCTTCTGCTCGTTCAGGAATGTCGTATTCTCTTCAACTTCCCTTTTGAGATCGCTCTGTTTCTGTTTCATCAGCCTTATCTCTTCTCTCGCCCTCTTATCCATTGCCTTGTCTTTGTCTGCATTTATCTTCTCTATTTCAGAGTTTATTGTCACCAGTTCTGAATTGATCTGTGCTATCGCTGCGTTCTCGCCTTCCTCATCCCTCGTTCCCAATTCCAGCAGTTTTTTCCTGTCATCCAGATAGCTCTTCTTCTTCCTCAGTTGATCTTCTAGTTCTTTTTTTCTACTGAGCAGCTGTGTGTATTCTCCCTCGCTCTTTCCGACCTCCAGGTGAGCTTTGTTTATTCTCTCTGCGAGGTTCCTGAGCTCGGTGTCAAGCAGTGACATCTCGTTTCTGATCTCGACCCTTCTCCCCTTCAGTGACGAAAGTTTTGAGGTGAGCCCTTCGAGGTCCTTCCCTACTTCTCTCTTGGGGAGTGTGCCTCCAGTCATCGCGTTGCTCGGATCTATAAGGTCACCGTCCAGTGTGACTATTCTGACTCCACCCATGATCTCCCTCGCGGCTTTCATGTCCTTCACGAGGAGGGTATCGGAAAAGACGTAACTGACTATGTCTTTCAGAGAGTCATTGGATGTAATTTTATCTGATAGGAAGCCCATCGTCGAGTGATCCTGCGCCAGCATGACCGCTTTCCCCCTCGGTCTGAGCGGTATGATCTTGTTCAAAGGGAGGAAAGTCAGTCTTCCCCGTCCCTTCCTCTTCAGCAGTTCTATCGCCGACTGCGCGTCTTCGTCCCTCTCTACGACTATGCTGGAGAGCCTGCCACCACCTGCAGCCCTGACTGCTTTTTCGTTTTCTGGCGAATATGAAATGAGTGAGTCGACGGTCCCCCTAATGCCCTTTAGGTTGCCATTTGCCGACTCGATGTTGATGAAATTGATGCTATCGTATACACCGGAGAGTTTTACGCCCTGCACCTTACCAACTTCACTCTCTGCCTTCTCTATCTGTGCAGTTATTTCTTCCTCATCCCTCCTGAGCCTCTCTATCTTGTTTTTCGTTTCCAGGTATATCTTGTTGAAGTCCTCTCCTTGGGGCGTCCCCCTCTTAAGGTTCTTGGACCTCCAGTCTGCGTCCTTGATGGAGAACTCGAGATTCGCGATCTCCTCTTCGACCTTCGATATCTCTTCCATGATGCCTGCGTTCTTTGTCTGCAGGGATGAAAGACCTGACTGGTGTTTCGCAAGTTCACTGAGTGTGTCCTCTTTCCTCCTGTTAATCTCGTTCATGGCCCTGGTCAGGTCCTCGAACTTGTCAACAGAGGTAGCGGACTTATTTTCCAAATCCTGGATGCTGAGCTCCAGCTCCTTCATTTCATCGCTCTTCGTCTTCAGCTCCGCCTCAAGAATATTGACCCTTCCATAACTCTGCTTCACATCGTTCTCGAGTTTTTTCTTCCTCGATGAGAGCTCCGATATTTCCTTCTTGATTTGAGAGAGTGTTCCTTGTAGATTTTCGTGCTCCATGTTGATCTTCGCAAAGTTGATCTTGCGGGCATCTAGATCGTTCTTTATCTTCTGGAATTCGTCGAGTTCCTTGTTGTTCTCCCTGAGAGTCGAGATTTTCTTGTCGAGCTCGTCCCCTTTGGCCACGAGCTCGTTTACCTTCTCGTCGGCTGTCTTGATCTCTGCGCTTATTTTCTCCATCTGTTCCTTTATCGTGTTGATCTCGTTCTCCGTTTCGCCCTTCTTCCTGAAGAGCAGGACGGATTCGTCCCTCTCTATTGCTTTCTTCTTTGATAGGTATGCCTCTGCCTGCTCCTTTTCCCTGGTTAAAAGTTCAACTCTGCCGGACAGTTCGGCAACCAGTGCCTGGACCGTCACCATGTTCTCCCGTGTCTTGTCCTTCTCATTGTTTGCCTTTTCTATCTCGCCGTTGTAGACGGAAATTCCACCAACTTCCTCGAGGATCCCTCTCCTCTCCAGTGGTGACATTTCTACTATGCCTGTGATGTCTCCCTGTCTCACGAAGTTGTAGCCATCTGCGAATATCTTTACCTTCTCCAAGAGGTATTCAAAGTCCTGAAGTCGCGCCCTGTCGTCGTTGATATAGTAATAAGAGGAATAGTCCTGATCGTTGTTCTCCGAAAGCTTCACCATCCTCGTGAATGTCACCTCGTTTGCGTCTAGAGGAACTAGCCTGTCGGTGTTGTCGAACGTAACGCTCGCCTTCAGGTAGGGGGATGACTTTCCAGATTGATTTCTGTGAATCAAGTCGGTCAACTTCTGGGCCCTCAACGACTTGTTGCTCTTAGTTCCAAGGACGAAAAGAAGGGCGTCACCGATGTTGCTCTTTCCCGATGCATTTGGACCCGTAACTGAAGTGTAACCAGATCTAAAGTCTACGACTGTCTTTCTTCCAAATGACTTGAAATTCTCCATTTCAATTCTTTTTAGGAACATTTCTTTTCACCGTATGACACTTGTCTGTTATATGGCATCAATATGTCATACTTTATATATATATTTTTCTGTCAATTCGAGTTTGACGGTGTTATATACTATGGGCCTTTTGTCTGTCTTTTGAATTAAGATTTCCACACTTCTAATGGTAAAAAGAGATTTGACTGACAATTTCTGGCATAGAATTCTGTTATACGTCATGTTAAACGTATAACAATCTTCTTATTTTCCAGCCCTACTCGGACATTTTGAGTTTAGGCACTGTTCAACTTCGTTCTTCCCAATCTTGAAAATGGCAATTGGAAAACCATCGACGGTGCACTTCTTTGCTGTGGGAACGATGTCCACTTTCTGGGGAATAGATAGCGTGACAGTGCAGTTTGGATAGTTGGAACACCCAATGAATCTGGTGTTCATCCTGCTACGTCTTAAGACCAGTTTACCTTCATCAACCGGGCACTCCCCGAAAATTTCCCTGCTCGTATTGTACGAACACTTGTTGTCTACACACCTCGTTTCTGGGCGTTCTCCTCTTCTTATGACCCTGATCAGGAAGAGCCCACAGTCTGGACACTTTTCGTCTGTGACCTCGATCTTACCCAGTCGGGGCAGGAACTGGAAGAAGTCGTTCGAGGGCCCTGTGCATTTGATGTATCTCGCGTTGTTCCCGTAATCCATTATCAAGTCGGAACCACACTTTGGACACCTTCCGACTACCTTCTCGAGCCTCAACTTCTCGTAAAATTTCTCGCTGATCTTCCCTGACTTGCTTATCAGATCGTCTAGCAACCCTAATAGGATCGACCTGCTGTCCTCGACAACTTCCTCTTTCTTCTTGGAGCCACCGGCTATCTGATCCATTTCCTGTTCCAGTTTCGCAGTCATCTCTGGTCTCGCCACCGCCTCGGAATTCAGGATAAGAGATTCCCCCATTGCCATTCCAAGCGGCCTCACACGAATTGGGTTCCCCTCGATGAAACCACGGTCATAGAGCTTCTGGATGATCTCGTGCCTCGTACTCTTGGTGCCAAGAAGTTCCCTCTCCATTCTTTCAAGCAGCGAACCCTGCGAGTATCTGTTTGGAGGGTTGGTCTCCTTCTCATCGACTTTGGGGTCCGAGAATCTGATCTCATCTCCTGTGTTCAGCTCAGGATTCCTCTTCTCCTGGTAGTAGACGATCGGGTAGTAATCCATCCAGCCTCTGTTTACAGCTTTTGAGGCGGTGTAAGTGAACCTCAATCCGCCAGCCTCAACGACATACTCTGTGTCCAAGACGTCTGCGTTCTCTGCCACCGTAGCCATGAACCTTCTTGAAACGAGGTCATAGATCTTGAAATAATCGCCCTTGAGTTCGCTCTTCCTGAGAGAGGATGTTGGATAGATTGGCGGGTGGTCAGTAGTCTCCACCCTTCCCCTGGACGGAATGAGCCTGCTGTGTTCCATCAGGTGCTCTACTTCTTTCTTCAGGTAAGACTCCGCTAGGTTAGACAGGACAGTCTTTACGCTGAGTGTCCTTGGGTAGACCATGTTGTCAGTCCTAGGGTAGGAAATCTTCCCATGCTGATACAGTGTTTCGGCGATCGCCATAGCCCGTTCAACCGATATTCCGATCCTGTTTGCGTCTCTCAGAAATTCTGTCGTAGAGAACGGTACGGGCCTGTATATCTTCCTCTCCTTGTCGTTCTTCTCCTTGACCTGTGCAGTACTGACCGGCTTTAGAGAGGCCAGGAGCCTGTCCGCATCTTCCCTGTTCTTGATCGGGTTACCCTGATAGCTGAACTTCGTTCCATTGATGACTATGCTAACTTCGTAGTACTTCTCCGGCACAAAATCCCTGATCTCCATCTCCCTCTCGACCAGGATTGTAAGGGTCGGGCTCTGCACCCTCCCGACGGATATGAACTCCCCTCCAAGTCTGTTGGTCGCAACACTGAAGAATCTTGTGAGGGTTGCGCCCCACATCAGGTCAATGACCTGTCTCGCTTCTGCAGATCCAGCCAGATCGTAGTCCACTTCCACGAGGTTTTCGAACGACCTTACCAGATCGTACTTCGTCAGGGCACTGAACCTTGCCCTCTTGATTCCATCGTTCCTTTCCATCAGTCGAAGTGTCTCGACTCCTATCAACTCCCCCTCCCTGTCATAATCAGTTGCGACTATGACCTCTGAACTTTCCTGATCCAGTTTCCTCAACGAATGGTCCAGTCCCTTGATCTTCACGTTCTCGATAGGAGTCGCATTGACGAGCTGCTTCAGGTTGTCAATCCTCCAGCTGCTGTACTCCTTCGGATAATCGAGCTCGATTATGTGGCCCCTGAGGGATAGGACGGAATAGTCGTTCTCTCCCCTCTTGAATTTGAGAACGGTTGATGTACCAACCTTGACCCTACTGATCTTCCCATCACTAAGCGCTGTCGCGATCCTCAGTGCGACATTGGACTTCTCTGCAATTATTAAGCTTCCCACTGCGCCACTTATAGTGAGGATTTATAAAAGATATTTGGAGACATTCAGATGTTGATTATCTTGAATATTATGAGAGAGAGTGCGATCGAAAAAATTATGGACGCTGCGCTCAGCACCTTGGCTCTGTTGGCAGAACTCTTTATCACGGAATTGAGCTTCGCCCACTGATTTTCTCCCGCCACCTTCAGGTAAATATCCCTCTTTGCGTACTCCATGCTTACTTCCTTCTGGACTGCCGCCTCCGATTCCAGCCGCTTCACAAGTTTAACAATCTCCCCGTGATCAGAGAATCTCCCTACCGGGTTCACCCTCAGTCCGTTGGTATTGACGACGTGATTGTCTGTTGTGCACACAAGTATCTTGTCGTACCCTGTTAGTGCGTTCTCGACCTTCTGCCTGAGCTCGAACTCCATGTTGTTTCCGTCGAACAGCACTATTGCCACCTTCCTGGAACCTGTGCTTACCGACACGAAAGAAACACCTCCAGGGCCTATGTCCTTGGTGTCAGGAATTGAACTGCTCTGGGCGGCGAGGAGCGGTCTCTTGTTCTTCCTTCCCTTTACCGCAAGTTCTACCTCACCCAGGAGATAAGATACGTCCTCCATCTCCTTGGGTTCCTCCATATTGTTGTTGTGGAGGTCGACGGTGACTGCCCATTTCAGGCCGAGGGATCTCGCCTTCCTCACTATCTTCCTTCCCTCCGCTAACTTGACGTCGTCATATCTCGGATCATCGGGCGACAGGAAGAAGATGCCTCCCTCTCCCAGGGGCAGAAAGGAGAGGTATTTTCCGAAGTACGGTTCGTAGCAGTATCTGAGCTCCTTCCCCTTCTCGCTGAGTACCTTGGATATCTTCTCCATCTCCGGGTCCCCAGCACAGTTGTCGTCGTGGGTTGTAGTTGTATGGAACACCAGGAGCTTCTGGTCTGCGTGATTCCTTTGCAATCTCGCCATTATGTTGGAACTCCCTAGGTCCCCGAGTGGGCCAGGGTGGACGTAGGGGAATACCATAGTGAAGTTCGTTCCCTCGGCCTTCATCCTGACGAACGCAACCTCGCGCGGCGCAAGCGTGGTGTAGATGTCTTCAAAAAAATTCTTCAGTATGACGTTGTAGGAGATGTCAGTAGTTACCGTATTTACGAGCTCCCTCAGGAGCTTCATCGGGTCTGTGCTGAACTCCTTCACGAACTTTGAGACTGACAACCGTATGAAGAGGTGGGAGGCGAGAGCGTATACCACTGAAGAAACGATCAGTGGCAGTATGTAGTAAGAGTGCACAGGGTCAAAGACAGCAATGAACAGGGAAAAGAAGAGGGAGAAAGAGATAGCTAATGTGTGTATCAGTACTACATTCCTGTTGGTGAACGCGATGTACACCATGGTGCGGAGGAACGGGATCGTCGAAATAGATACCAGTAGCGCCAAAGAGGGCTTGAGGAAGTGGAATGCAATGACTATGAAATAGAACACGATTGCGAAGTACAGGCTCACGAGATTAAGGAAGAGTACTCTTTGAGGAGGAAAACGAAACTTGAACAGCTTTGGAGACACCATATCCCATATTATCAGGCTCGAGATGGAGAGGGAGTAGATCAGCGTGAATTTCAGGTTGTAAGACGAGAAATAAAAGAGCGGTATCAGCAGTACTATCAGAGGCACTACAAGGTAGAACCTGGGGGCGTGGAACGCGTACCTCCGTAGTCTCTGACTCTCATTCAATCGAATCGTACGTAAATCAGGTCTCAATTATTTATTTTGTTATGATCTTGTGAAGTGAAAGGGAACCTATAATCAAGTTGAAATAGAACGTTATGAACCTCCACATAATCACGAAGGCAATAAGCCTCGCGTGAGGCAGGAATACGGAAAACGTCGCTATCATCAGTATTTCCATGATACCGGAAGACCCCGGGGTCACGGGGATCAGAGAGATCAGGACTAGAATCACCTGGATAAGAATAATGTATAGCAGGTTAGGCATAACTCCGAAACCCACGAGAAGGGCTATCGGAACCATGAAGTCTGAAATCCAGAGCAATGCAGTCACGCCTATGCCTGCAACCAGGGAGACGGGGTGTTTAAGGAATATCTCTTTTGTCGATGAAACGTAAGTCTCCACGTGTTCTATTATCTTGGGAATAGACTGCTCGTAGCTCTTTCCCTTCCTCTGGAACCTCTTGATCACCTTCTCGAGCCAACCCATTGTGCGATTCAGGAACGTATTGGCTCCCATTGAAAGTATCAGGAAAACCAGAAACAGTGCAAGAACCACCGTCCCGATGGTGGCGTATATCCTCATCTGTCCAGATAGAATCTCCAGCCCAGTGAGTATGATGAATCCAAAGACGCCAACGAAGAATATTGAGTCGAATCCTCTCTCTCCTAGAGCTATTGCCGTGGCGGTTCCTACTGGTTGCCCGTAATCTGTTAGTTTCTTTATGCGAACCGGTTCTCCGCCCACATAACCTGGAGTGATCGATGCAGCAAAGAGCGAGGCGATTACTGTTGTGAGAGCCCTACCGAACGAAAGTTTGTGACCGTTTGTCCGAGAGAGAAGTTTTATTCTGAGAGCCCAGAAAAAGAAGGAGACAATGTGCAGACCGAGAGCTGCTAGAAAGAAGAGGTAGAAGGCCTTCGGGAGAGTGGAAAAGGTCTGGATCAAGTTATTGGGTCCATATATGAAAACAAAAACGAGGAGAGTGATTGCCGAAACGGCAACACCGAGGAACTTACTTCCTGCCCTTAAGTTCAATTAGTTCACCATAGATTTTCTCGAGCTTCTCTGCAGTCGACTGAATCGAGTATTCGGTGCTCGAGCTTCGAGCATTCTGAGAATAAGCTTTAAGGTCTTCCCCGTCCAGCTCCCTGATCTTCTCTGCGAGAGCATTGGAGTCTCCGTACTTGACGAACCATCCGTTGTAGTCTTCCTTCAGTATTCCGATCTCCCTCGTATCGGCAGATCCGATGACCGGAGTTCCGGACGCCATCGCCTCTATGAAAACCACGCCGAACGTTTCTGCCCTTGAGGGCGAGACTAGCATCTTTGCATTCTTCAGCAGGATCACCTTTTCTTCGTTGGACACAAAACCGAGATACTCTATGTTCCTGTACATCTCGGAGTAGCTCTTCGCGACGTCCCTTAGAGGCCCTGTGCCCGCTATCTTAAACCTCTTACCCGGCAATTTGGAGGCAGCCTCAAGAAGCTCTATCACCCCCTTGTCCCTGGTCAACCTCCCTACGAAAAAGTAGTAGTCTTCCTTCCTTTCGTTGTATGAAAACCGGCTGAGGTCGATCCCTACAGGAACTATCCTTGAATCGTTCCCAAAGCTCTCTAGGTAATCGGCCACAAGTTTTGAGGGAGAGATTACCAGGTCGAGCTTGGAATAGAGGTGCATATTGTATGTGAATCCAATGGTCAGGATGCTCTTGATGAATGGAAAGTGGATCGTGTTGTCCATGTTGACGAAGTCTGTATGGTAGGTGCCCACGGTTGGTATGTTCCTGTCCCTCGCGTACCTATACCCCATCGTTCCGAGTGTGAACGGGGTATGGATGTGAACTATCTCGGGATTGAACCTTCCGAGGTCCCTGTACATTTCCCACACAGGGATCGCCACCTTGTACTCCTTGTACAGTGGAAAACGGTAGGAGGGGAGACCGAAAACGCCATCGTTGTTAGAAAATACCGTGTAGACCCTAACGGAATGCCCCCTTTTCTCCAGCTCTGCCTTGTAATCTACCAGGTGATTGGCTACACCGTCAGCTATCGGGTGGTATGTGTCGCTGCATAGGGCTATTCGCATTAAACGTCGTGTGACCGATATTTCTCTTATTATAAAGATATATCTTACTCACCAGTTTCACCTGCTCAAACAGGTTCTTCTGTGAGGGCTCTCTGAAGCACTGGATGAAGCATGCGTTGCACGTATTGGTGTAGTCATCCCAGAGCCTGTTCGTGTTCAGTTTCTTGGTTGTCTTGTAGAAGCACGGATAGACGGATCCGGTGTAGTCTGCGTAGAATACCTCTTCCCCAGCACGGCACCGTTGAACGTCCTTCTTGTCGATCCAGTCCACTGCCTCCTTGTAGTACGTCCGTGTGTTGCCGAACTTGTACTGCTTGTAGTTCTCAAAGGCGTAATTGAATGCCTCCTTTATCTGTTCGTTCTTTACCGGGACCTTTTCGTAATAATAGGAGCTGTTGTCCGGGAAGCACATGGAGGCCGGTACCCCTATCTCGTTGTTGACAAAGGTTGCGTAGTCACCCATCTTGTCATAATTGAAGTCCGTTACGAGTATGTTTGAGGTCAGAACCTTCACCCGGGGTTTCAGGTACTTCATGCTCTCGACCACGATGTCGAATATCTTCCTTCCCCTGTATTCGTTGTGAAGCTCCGGAATGTGACTGTCAAGGCTGATGGTCGCGGCGTCGAGGTACGGATATATCTTGCTCAGAACGTACTTGTTGGTCCCGTTCGTTGCGATGTGTGTCCTGAACCCATGCTCCTTGAGCGTCTTGAGGATCCTCGGGAGGTCTGGGTGGAGCGTTGGTTCTCCGCCGGTTACAGAAACGATCTTGACCTTGTTGTACTTCATTTCATCAACAAAGTCTTCAATCTTGTCTTTCGGAAAGAGAATGTTGCCCTCAAAAGCATTGCACCCTTTACAGAGAAGGTTACACTTGAAATCTATATTCCAGATGACCGTCCTCATTATTCGTTGAGATAATGTTGATATATAAATAAATGTGAGCTATGAAAGCAACTAATTTTTCCGTCTCTTGAAAATGTACTCCGTGAAGTAGCTAATCACTACGTCTGCACCCGCTCTGAAGATCGAACTAATCGACTCGTCAATCGTCCTGTCAAGGTCTACGATCCCGTTCTTTGCCGCTGACCTTATCATCGAGTATTCTGCACTCACATTATATGCTGCTATCGGGAGAAGGAATCTGCTTCGTGCCTCCCTTATTATGTCAAGGTAAAAGAGCGCGGGTTTCACCATTATAGCATCCGCCCCTTCCTCTACGTCTAGTTCCATTTCTCGTATTGCCTCCCTCGAATTCGTATAGCCCATCTGATAAGTCCTCCGATCACCGAAAGAAGGAGCAGAGAATACCGCATCCCTGAAAGGGGAATACATCACGCTTGCAAACTTTGCGCTGTAAGCCATTATAATCGTCTCTTCAAAACCAGATTCATCTAGCTCCGTCCTGATCCTCCTCACCTGTCCGTCCATCATCCCGGATGGAGCCACTCCGTCTGCCCCGGCCTCAGCGTAGCTCCTTGCGATCTTCCCGTAAACATCCAGAGTGGAATCGTTGTCTATCTTTTTGTCCTTTACGAGACCACAGTGTCCGTGATCCGTGTATTCACAGAGACACAGGTCTGTGAAGACTGTCAGGTCCGTTTCCTTCTTTATTTCTCTGATCGCCCTCTGAACTATTCCACCCTTATCGTAGGAAGAAGAACCGGTATTGTCCTTGAGCCTCGGGACGCCGAATAGGATTACGGATTTCATCCCAAGCTCCTGGTATTCCTTTGCCTTGCCCACCAGTTCATTCAGGGGGAAGCGATAGACATCTGGCATGTTCTTAATCTCCTCGGGTTCGGACAGGTTTTCGTCCACGAACATTGGCATAATCAGACCGTTGTTCCTTATCTGTGTTTCAGAGAAAATGTCCCTGACGCTAGGTGACTTTCTTAACCTTCTTAGTCTCATATCTGGAAAAGTTCTCGTTCAATATCATCTCCATATTTGTGACGGTCTCAGACGATCTGATGTCTTTCGCGTTCTTTATACCATTGACGACGAAACCTAGAAGTTTGTTCCTGGTGGACTCAAGGCCCTTTCTCACGTGTGCCTTGCTTTCCCTGCTGTATTGCTTCCTGTCAAAGTGCTTCATCTCTTCGTCTATGACCTTGTTGGAGTAATCGAATATCTTCTTGAGCATCTCTTCTTTGTCTACGTTCATAATCTTCTTTGAAAACCTTTCGAATTCCTCGTTGACCATTTTAAGGCTCTTTGTCGTAAAATTGTTGGTCCTGTCCTCCCTTCCCTTGATGGATCTGGAGAGGATTTCCATGTTGATCAGCCTGACTCCCTTAGGCATTTCCTTCTCAACATTCGGAGGAACTCCCAGGTCGAGTACGGTCTTGATATTCGATTTCACGACGTCTTCCCGCCCGAGTATGTATTCCGAAGATTTCGTTGCCGTTATGATAACGTCGTAGCTCTTCCACTTCTTCTTGTCAAAAGCTTCGATCGGGGCCCCAAATGCTTTTGATATCTCTCTTGCCTTTTCTGATGATCTGTTGCTGATTGCGAATGGTACACCTTTCCTGGAGAGGAAACTCGAGATCTGGGTACCAAGGTCTCCAGCTCCGATCACTAGCACTTTCTGTCCCGGTTGTACGTTTATCTCTTCCAGAGCCTCACCCGCAACGCTCCTGATGCGGAGGCCGTTGCCGTTCTCTCTCCTAATCTTTCTTCCTACTTCGAGGGTCTTCTTGAGCACTGCGTTCAGGTTGGTACCAGAGAAACCCTGCTGCTTTGAATATTCCCATGCCTCACGAACCTGTGCGAGTATCTCATTCTCGCCTATGACCATGGAGTCCAGCCCTGCAGAGACCAGGAAGAGGTGCTTGATCGCGTCCAACCCGTGGGCCAAACTGTGCTTCTGGGACTTGCTCGTGATGAAGTCTTCAAGGAACTCTACCGTCTCACGGTCCCCGGGATAGAAGTAAATCTCGAATCTGTTGCATGTCCACAGGACCATTGCCTCTTTGATCCTTTCATTCTTCCTGATGTAATCATAGACTTCGTCGAGCTGGAAGTCCTTGATCGTTGAGAAATACAGAGAACCCAAGTCCCCGTAAGTAACCTTGATTAGGAATATACCACCCTTCTCCAATTCATCGCACCTCTTTCTGAAACGCAGGCAATATAATTACCTTTTCGTGAGCAAGCCCATCAATATTCTTTCGATGTTAGGCGATTCGAATGTTTCCACAGGCTTGTAACCATGGGAAAGCATGCTGTCAGAGGTCGGTCTTCCTATGGCATACAGTTCTTTCCCCGAGAGTTCTTTCTCTGCATTCTTGTGAAAGATCTCGAACGACTTTGAAGAACCAAACAGGATTCTCTTCACATTCTTCAGTGCGTCATAATTGATGCTGTCGTTTTCCTCTATCCTGTATGACGTAATAAGGTTCGTCTTGACTCCTCTCCTTTTTAGCTTCTCCAGAAAATTCTTAGAGACCTTGTTGCTGCTGATTACCGTTACGGAGGTCTCTTTACCGACGAGCAGGTCTGTGAGTCCGTCTGTGTTTTGAACTTCCGGAACTGTGCAATCAAGCGAATAAATCTTGTTCAGGAATTCAGAAGTCCGCTTGCCTATGCAGTAGATCCTGGAGCTCTTAATTGAAACGTTGGAGAGTCTCAGAGATACAATTCCCCTCTTGGATGTGAACACGATAGGTCCGTCTAGAGTGCGAAGACTCGAGAGATCGTTAAAGACTATTCTCAAGATTGGTACCTGAAGTATTCCTTCAGGTTCCCTGTCCAGTGGAGCTCCGACATATGCCACTTCAGGTTCCAATTATATCCCTCATCTTTCTGACATCAGAATCGCTTATCTCTCCTGGAAAAGTGAGGTCAAATCTCCTCTCTTCGTTGGCGAAGGAGAAGTTGACTTTCTTTTCTGAGTGGACTCCCCTTATGCTCACTGCTATGTTGCATCCGAGCTCGAGTTTGGCCACCAACTCCCTCTCCCTTGAGGCTTCCCACAGTGATTCATTTCCCTGTATCTTCCTCAGGACGTTTTCGATGTGAGTTCCCTTCTCGCAGACCATTGCTATGAACCCTTGATTTGGGTCAGGTGGACACATCTCCTCGCTCAGTGTCTGTCCGGGGGGTCGGAGTCCCAAACGGTCTAGTGCAGCCTTCGCAATGACCAGACTCCCAACTTCTCCATTTTCCCACTTCCTGATCCTCGTGTCCACATTTCCCCTCGTGTTTATGAACTGGAGTCTCTTGTTGCTAAGGCTCAGGAACACCTTTCTCCTTATTGAACTTGAACCTACCGTTCCCGAGAAGAATTGAAAATCCTTCCTGGCTATGAAGAAGTCTCTCGGATCCGCTCTATCAGAGAAAAATGCAATTGTAAGTTTCGGATCTATATCGTTCGGGATGTCCTTCGCAGAGTGTACCGCAACGTCTACTTCACCCTCGAGAATCCTGTCGTTTAGCCTCTTTACAAAGATCCCCTGTTCCTTCATTTCATAAAGTGCAGTCTTGCGGTCCTCTTCGCCGTGCGATTCCACCAGTATTGGTCTGGTTTCTATGCTGTGGATTTCTAGAACCTTTGAGACGATCTCGTACTGCTTCAGCGCGAGCCTTGACCCCCTTGTAGCTATCCTTAGCGCGCCTTCCATAACTTGCTCGCTTCCTCCGAAAGGATCTGGAACGAGTCTCTCACTTCCCTTTCGCTGTGCGCAAAACTGACGAATATCGTTTCGTCGAATGACGGGGCCAGGAAGATACCTGACCTGAGCGCACTTTCAAACAATCTCGGGTATAATTCCTTGTGAGATCTCAAGACGTCCGATGCATTGGATACTCTTTCTTCGGTGAAGAAAATTGACAGCATCCCGGTCTCAGAGTTCACCGTCAGTCCCGATTCCCTCAGTAGTCCCGCGGCTAAGTCTGTCATGGCCCTCAGGTGCGAATAATCTTCCACTTGAAGGATTTTGAGGGTCTCGAGACCTGCTGCGACAGATAGCGGATTTCCGGAGTAAGTTCCGGCCTGCGGAAAGTCACCCAATGGCTTCACTTCCTTCATGATATCCTCCCTTCCTCCGTAGGCTGCAAGTGGAAGCCCTCCACCTATGATTTTTGCGAAAGTTGCTAGGTCTGGTTCGACACTCTTTGACCTGTAGAACGGGAAGAAACCTGTTCTGTACCCGGTTATGACCTCATCGGCAATTAGCAGGGTACCGGTAACTTCTGCTATCTCTTTTGCTGTCTCCAAGTAACCTTCCACCGGATTTATGACACCTATGTTTCCCATAACCGGTTCTATTATCAGGCAGGCGAACTCCCTGCTGGAGAGTTTTTCCCTGATCTTCTGGGGCGAATTGAATTCCACGGACTCAACCATTTTTGATGGGAAGTTGAACGGATGCGTTCCGTGATATCCTCCCTCGATCTTCAGGACCTTATTTCTCTTTGTGTGGTGCATCGCGAGCCTAATGGCGTGCATTGTTGCCTCGGTACCCGAATTGACGATCCTCAGCATATCGATCCCTGCCGATCTTTTGAGTAGCTCACCAAACTGCACTTCCAGTTCTGTTGGGGCGCCGTATAGCGAGCCGTTTTCCGCCGTCTCTTTGATCTTTGCAACCACACGTTCTGGTGCATGACCAAGGATTAGAGGGCCATATGCTAACAGGAAGTCGATGTATTCCGTTTTGTCCATATCCCAGATTCTCGACCCCTTTCCTCTCTTTATGAACACCGGATATGGTTGATAGAATCTCACTGGACTATTCACCCCCTTTGGAAATATGCTCGACGCCCTCTCAAAGAGTCTCTGGCTTTTGGTCAGAAGAACACCCCTGCAAGAATCTGTGCTATCAGCACGATAGCAACCATTAGGCCGACGGTGATGAATGAAAGAAGATGAGACACCTTTCTGAGCCTCTTCAATTCGTCAAACTTTCCTGCCTCTGCGAGTTTTGGGAATCTTTTTCCGTGCCACAGGTTGTTTCCGTACAGGATGGCATACATCAGCACCACAGCCACGATCTTGACTGTCAGGACGTAGCCCCACTTCGTTGTGATTGCGTAGGAGAAGTTTGCGATGTAGACCGGCCTGTAAAGGTAGACCAGGAGGATGCCAGTAAGCGTGAGGAGGATTATCGCTATGTTTGTCCAGAAAGCATACCTCTTCCCCATCACCGACATGAACCTCGTCCTCTGCTTCTCGTCGGGCATTGAGATGCTGCTTGCAGGCCACACAATGACCCAAACAAATATGGATGATCCAACCAGGAAAACAGCGCTGATGGTGTGGACAAAAAGAACTGCTTCAAACAATAGATCGGACATAGTCAAGTAATTCCTAAGAGCTATTCAAAGCTTTCACGTTTACCGGGATGTAGCAGCACCTGGGATCTTCCTGAAAGATGTCCCCGAAATAGCTGTACGCCCGAGATCTTGAGCCGCCACAAATTTCAGAATACTCACAGTACCCGCACCTTCCCTTGAAGTTACTGGAGTCCCTCAGCTTCACCAACGTTTCGTTGTTCCTGTAGATGTCCACGATCGTCTTCTCCTTTACATTCCCAAGTTTGATCGGAAGGAATCCGGAGGGGTTTACGTCGCCATTGTGTGCAACGAATATGATCCCCCTGCCATCACGGGTCTGGCTGGTGTGCCCCTTCGGTCTTTCTCCGGGTTTCCCGAGGAGAGCGAGAGTATCCTCTACGAGTTTCTTGTATAGGCTTCCACCCTCGTATTGAATTTTCTCTCTTTCCAGCAGTATCCTCCTGAAGAATGGAGCTTCGACCGTCCTAACTGAAATACCGTATCTGGATGCGAATTCGAGATAGTTGAACACGTCTTCGTATTCGCTGGAATCGAGGTCTTCCCTGTCTATTCCACGTCCGGTCTTGATGAGGGAGAACACCTCCCAAGTCTTCACCCTAGTATCAAGCAGGACCTTCAGTAGTTGAGGTAGTTCGTGGACGTTCCTCTTGAACACTGTAGTATTGACCTGAAGAGTGAAACCATCCGAAACAATTCTTTTCGCAAGTTCCACTGTCTTGTCGAACGTGCCTATGTAGCCTCTCAGCCAGTCGTGAGTGTCCGACGAGGCTCCGTCGAGGCTGAGGGAAAGCGACTTTACTCCGTATCTTTTCATCATAGTGAACGCTTCGTCGTTGAGAAGAGGGGTAGCACTGGGAGACATGGAGGTTGAAATGCCAAGCTCTTTAGCACGCTTCAGGATCTGCTCTAGTCCCCTCTTCTTCATTATGTCTCCTCCAGTAAGTATTAGCACAGGGTAAGGTGGGCCAAATTCCTTGACCTGTTCGACAAATGCGAGAGATTCCTCGACATTCATTTCGTCAGGGAGCCCTTCAACCAGTGCGGATGCCCTGCAATGCTTGCACGCTAAGTCGCACGCTTTGGTTGTCTCCCAGAATATGAGGATGGGTTTTGTGTTATAATCTATTGGTCGCAAGTTCACTAATTCTGCAGTAATGAATTATATTTAAGCAGAACGTAAATCGGT
>CAYMKC010000008.1:9115-28630 GCA_964391105.1 uncultured Thermoplasmatales archaeon | reverse complement strand
TTGAAAAATTTCTGAACAAACGATACGAACTTTAACTGGAAATTGTGTTTAGCGCGCCTGAATAATTCAAGCTTGCTAAACGCAACTGATTTATAGAGTTTTAAGAATGATGTTAGGATCTAGTAGTGTCACCTATAATTAAAGAACTTAAGATTTCTGAAAGCCAAAGAGAAATCTGGAGGGAGCCTATCAATAAGGAAAAATTCTTGAAACCCAAGGGGGAGGTCCACATAATTTTTGAGAGGTGTAAGGAGTGCAACTACTGCACGAACTACTGCCCCGAAGAAGTCCTGGAGCGCTCTCCCCAGGTCAACTCTCACGGCTATCACCCTGTAAGGGTGAAGGAAGGCAAAGAAGATTCGTGCGTTGCATGCGGAATGTGCCAAACCATATGCCCAGATTTTGCAATCTTCGTGAAGGAGGTGCAGACGTGACCGGATTACTGCAGCCAGGGAAGTATTTCACAGACGGGAATTTCGCACTCACCGAAGGGTCGCTCATGGCCGGTTGCAGGTTCTTTGCAGGGTACCCTATCACCCCCTCGAGCGAAGTTCTCGAGAGGATGAGCAAGAGGCTGCCAGAGATTGGAGGACACTTCATAGAAATGGAGGACGAGATAGGAAGCATGGCAGCGATCGTTGGAGCTTCTAATGCAGGCGCCAAGAGCATGACCGCGACATCCGGTCCAGGATTTTCCTTGATGCAGGAGAATATAGGTCTGGGAATGATCACCGAAACTCCGGCGGTGATACTGGACGAAATGAGGGCGGGCCCATCTACCGGCATACCCACAAGGGTCGGCCAGGGAGACGTCATGCAGACTCGATGGGGTTCTCACGGTGATCTGGCTCCGATAACTTTCGCCCCCAACAGCGTGCAGGAATCGTTTGACATCGCAATCGATGCATTCAATGCAGCGGAGAAGTACAGGCAACCAGTCATAATTGCATCGGATCAGGTCGTGGGGCATCTCTCCGAAGTACTCGAAGTCAAAGAGGAAAGTGAGTACGAGGTAGTCCAGAGAATGACTAGGAAGACGTCAGGAGATGGAGAGAGAGTTTTCAGCTACACAGAGGACTTCATACCGATGTTTGCCGCTGGCACCGGTTTCAGAGGAAACGTGGATAGCCTCACTCACGACGAGAGGGGTTACCCCTCCAACGAAGCTTCGGTTGAAAAGGTCATGCTCGAGCATCTGCTCGGAAAGGTCAAGAACAACGAGAGGAAGATAGTGAAGTACGAGGAGTTCTTGATGGACGATGCGGATGTTGCTGTCATTGCCTATGGAATAACCTCCAGGACTGCAAAGCACGCCGTCAGAATAGCAAGAAGGGAGGGAAGAAAGGTCGGCCTCTTCAGGCCCATAACTCTGTGGCCGTTCCCCGAAAAGAAGATCGAACAGATTGCCAAAAAAGTCGACAGGCTCATCGTACCGGAGATCAATTATGGTCAGTATTCCCACTCTGTCAGGGAATACAGTCGTTCCGAAATAAAGGAGATCCACTTTCCTCCAGGAGCTATCCCGGACTACAAGGTAATACTAAAGGAGATTGAGAGGTCCTACAAATGACAACAGAAGAGTTTCATCCAAAGCACTCCCTGATAAGGGAGGAAAGATTCCCGCACGTATGGTGTCCGGGCTGCGGTCTGGGTATCCTGCTGCAGAGCTATGTAAGCGCGATCGAGAAATCTGGAATATCGTTGGACCGCAACGTCCTGGTATCCGGTATAGGCTGCACGGCCAGGCTGCCGGGGTACTCCAACTTCGATTCTTATCACACCACCCACGGCAGGGCGATACCATTTGCGACCGGAATGAAGGTAGCAAACCCTGACCTTAAGGTCACAGTGGTGAGCGGAGATGGAGACCTATTCAACATCGGGGGGAATCACTTCATCCACGCAGCGAGAAGGAACATGGACCTGGTCGTGATCTGCTCGAACAACTTCAACTACGGTATGACTGGAGGACAGCATGGGTCAACGACCCCGCTCACATCAAAATCTGCTTCCACCCCCTATGGGAACGTGGAACCTACATTCAACCTACCCTATCTCGCCTCAGCACTGGGAGCTTCCTATGTCGCCAGGTGGACAGTCATGCACCCGAGACAGCTGACAAAGTCCATCAGGACTGCTATGGATGTTAGTGGATTTGCTTTCATAGAAGTTCTCTCTCCATGTCCTCCCAACTTTGGTAAGTTCAACGGGTTTGTCGACGGATTCGAAGAAATGGAATTCTACAGGACTAAGTCCATAGTACAGAATGATGCAAGGCTCGAGGACATATCCATAGACCCATTCCACGGGAAGGAGATTGTTCTCGGGGAATTTGTCAATAAGAAGAGACCTTCTTATACGATGCTCGAGAGAGATCTGATCAGCAAGGCGATGGGTGGCAAGAAATGACGTTCGGAGTGAGAATGTACGGTATGGGCGGGCAGGGGATAATCACTCTTGCAAAACTTGTGGGAGAGGCTGCAGTAGAGGACGGAAAGTATGTGATAATGACCGAGGAGTACAGTCCATACATCACCGGGGGGTGGTCTAAAGCGGACCTTGTCATAAGCGAAGAGGAACTCGATTATCCCATACCGGAGAAGTACGACTATCTAGTTACCCTCTCGCAGGAGGGACTGGAGGTCAATATCAAGGAGCTGAACAGGCAGTCCAAGATATTAACAGAAAGCAGTCTTGTTTCAACACCAGATTCGTTGAAGAAGAGAACCGTTGAGATCCCCGCAATAGCGATTTCAAAGTCGCTCAGGAACCCAAAGGGTGCCAACGTGGTGCTAATGGGTGCCTTCTCTTCGCTCTCAAGAACTTTCTCCGAAGAGTCGGGAAGGAAGGCCGTCACCAAGAGGTTCCCGAAGTACGTGGACGAAAATGTTGCTTGTTTTGAGAAGGGGTACGAGGAGGTGATGAAGCTTGGCAGATAAAGTGCTGGTCATTGGAGGAGGAATAGCCGGCATACAGGCCTCCCTTGATCTAGCGGAGGCCGGAACAGAGGTAATACTTGTTGAAAAGACGGCATCAATAGGAGGTAAGATGGCCGCACTGGACAAAAACTTCCCGACATTCGACTGTTCGATCTGTATTGAAGCACCAAAGATGAGCGATGTCACGCATAACAAGAACATAACACTGCTGACTCTCGCAGAACTGACGGAGGTCAGGGGCGAGGAAGGAATCTTCCAGGTAACAATAAACCAGAAGCCCAGGTTCGTCACGGACGCGTGCACTCGCTGTGATCTGTGTGTTCAGGCATGCCCCCAGGTTCGCAAGAACGAGTTCGATGCGGGTATAGGAGCGAGGAAGGCGATATATACTCCTCTTCCGCAGGCAGAGCCCGGAGCGTACGTGATTGACGTTGAGAGCTGTCTTAACGATCCACCGAACTATCTTCCGTGTGGAAGGTGTACTGACGCTTGCGGACCGGAGGCTATAGACTTCAACATGGGGCCGAAGGTGATTAAGGAGAAGGTGGTTTCAATAATAGTTTCGACGGGGTTCGACCTGTTCGACTCGTCTCACTTGAGGGAGTTCGGATATACATCTGACCCGGACATACTCACTTCTTACGAACTGGAGAGGATGCTCAACGCCTCGGGTCCTACGGACGGGGAAATAATCAAGCCATCCAATGGAAAACACCCAGAAAAGGTCCTCTTTGTGCTGTGTGCCGGATCGAGGGATGAGAGGTTTGTACCATACTGCTCGAGGACGTGTTGTATGTACTCTATAAAGGAAGCATCTCAGCTCGTTGATCACGGGATAAAGGACGTGACCGTCCTCTATATGGACATACGGGCCTACGGAAAGGGCTTCGATGAACTGTATTCGAGGTCACAGAAAGACATCAGGTACATCAGATCCAGGCCCGCCTCCGTCAAGAGAAGGGGGGACTCCATAGAGGTTAGGTATTCAACTAGCGACGGTTCGATCAAGACGGAAGACTACGATCTCGTTGTACTCGCTACCGCGACCATTCCCTCGAAAGGCACTCCGGAACTTGCCAATGTCTTGGGAGTGGAGCTATCCAAGGACGGCTTCTTCAAGAACGTGCTGGAAGACCCAGTCTCTTCAACTAGAAGCGGTATATTCGTGGCGGGTTGTGCATCCGGTTCCAAGGACATACCGGACAGCGTGACAGAGGGAGTCGCTGCAGCCTCCAAAGCCCTGGAGTACGTAAGGGTAAGGGAGTGGATCGAGGAACCGCCACCCCCTCCCTTGGACGTGTCTGGTGAACCAAGGATAGGCGTATTCCTGTGCGATTGCGGCTCAAACATAGCTGGTACGGTGAACGTGAAGGCGGTTGGTGAAGAACTAAGGAAGCGCTCCAACGTCGTCTATGTCGAGGAGAACAAGTATACCTGTGCTGGAAGTTCACAGGATGCAATAGTCGAGAAGATAAAGGAGAAGAAACTCAACAGAGTCGTCGTGGGAGCGTGCTCTCCCAAGACTCACGGCGTGACCTTCCAGAGAGTCTGTTCGCGCGCTGGACTGAATCCATATCTATTCGAGATGGCCAACGTGAGAAACATGGACTCTTGGGTGCACAAGAACGAGAAGGTACTAGCGACGGAGAAGGCAGTTGACATCGTCGATATGGCAGTTTCGAAGGCCAGGCTCCTAACCCCAATGGACGAGATCGAGTTTCCGGTCGTGAAAAGGGGGCTCGTTGTTGGTGGAGGCCCGGCGGGCATGTCGGCTGCTGCATCGCTATCCAACATGGGCATCGAGGCTCACCTAATCGAAAAGAGCGAAAGGGTTGGCGGACTGCTCAGCTCGATAGATACCGTATCCCCCTCTCCGGTCAAGGGGAAGGAGATACTGGAAAAACTGGAAACGGACCTAAAGAAGTCGGGTGCTATCGTCCACACCTCAACTACTGTCAAGGAGATAACGGGTTTCGTGGGGAATTTTACGGCCACGCTATCTGACGGGGAGAAGATAGAGGCGGGTGCGATCATAATTGCCACGGGAGCTGATCCGTACCAACCGAAGGAATTCAATTATGGCAGCGACAAGAGAGTCTACACTTCCCTAGACCTGGAGAAGGACTACTCGAAGCTAGAGGGGGACAAGTATGCAATCATATCCTGCGTAGGTTCCAGGAATGGAGAGAAGGGTTGTTCCAGATTCTGCTGTTCGACGATGCTCCAGCAGGCAATCGACCTGAGGGAAAAGGGGAAAACTGTGAGGGTGTTCTACAAGGACATCAGGGCGTACGAGAGGAACGCAGAAGAGCTTTACAAGAAGGCAGGAGAGAGGGGAGTGCAGTTCTTCCGTTATGACCCTCTTAAGACGCCCGATCAGGCAATGGAGTTCGACGGTTCTTCCATGGTCTTCGTGGACGAGCTCACCGAGACCAAGACAAAGGCGCCCGTCGATCACCTGGTGCTCAACATAGGACTCGTCCCAAAGCAGGAAGAGATATTCACGCAGCTGAAACTATCCAGGGACAGCGAGGGTTTCCTGCTAGAATCGCACCCCAAGCTCGGGCCAGTAGAGGCCGCCGTACAGGGCGTCTTCCTTGCAGGTACCGTTCAGGGACCGAAGGGAGTGAAGGAATCCGTCTCCCAGGGGTATGCGACCGCCACCAAGGCAGCGAAGCTGCTTTTCAGGGGTAGGATAAACAAGGAACCAATTATTCCGCAGATCAACAAGGAGAAGTGTGTCAAGTGCCTCAGGTGTGCTGAGGTCTGCCCATACAGTGCAATCAAGGGCGAGAGAGGCAAGTGGATCGAACTCGTCCCCGCTGCGTGCATGGGCTGTGGGAATTGCGTCGCAGAGTGCAACATCGATGGCGCTATATCGATGCCTAATTTCACCGACTCTCAGATTATGACGCAGATAGACGCTGCAACGGCAGAGAAGCCCTCTGAGAAACTCATCGTATTTGCCTGCAACTGGTGTTCGTACGCGGGTGCGGATCAGGCTGGAATATCCAAGATTCAGTACCCGCCGAGTGCTAGAGTGGTACGGACGATGTGCTCCAGTCGCATATCTCAGAAACTGGTGATGTACGCAATGTCCAAGAACCCAGGGGCAGTTCTGGTCACCGGCTGCCACATAAACGACTGCCACTACATCGACGCAAACGAGTATACGGAGAAACGGGTCGATAGGTGGAGGCGTTTCCTGCAGGCGAAGAACGTGAACCCTGACAGGCTTCAGCTATGGTGGGTAAGTGCGGCTGAGGGGAACAGGTTCGCGTACAAGATAAGGGAGATGGATGCCCTGATCAAGAGTCTCTCGATGGAGGAGATAACGAGCACGGGGGATAAACTAAAGGGGGTGGTAAGACGCTAGAGATAGACGACGCCAGGTGGGAGAGGGTTGTGAATCTAACCGGATATGATGGGAACGAATGCTTCCAGTGTGGAGTATGCACGGCAGCGTGTCCGCTCGGATACATGGGAGAAGAGGGAATGGATGTCAGGAGGCTCATGAGGAGCGCTCAGATCGGACTCGACATTTCTGACAAGGTGTGGAACTGCTCTACCTGCAAGCTGTGTGAAGAGTCCTGTCCAAGACAGGTGGAAATCGTCAATGTGATAACGGGACTCAGGCAACTCGAGTTCGAGGAACGGAGAGCTCCTGACAAGATAGTGAAGCTGATGTGGGATATATACGAGACCGGGAATCCCTGGGGCGGGAAGAAGGGAGACAGAGCAAAGTGGAGCGAAGGGCTCGGAGTGAAGGATGCAAAGAGCGGGACTGAGGTACTCCTGTACGTTGGATGCGATGCTGCCTACAACAAGAACATCCACAGATCGCTCAGGAGTCTAGCGAACATACTGTCGAAGTCGGGCATCGACTTTGGAATACTGGGAAACGATGAGAGGTGCTGCGGAGAACCGATCAGGAATGCTGGAGAACAGTACTATCTTGAAGATCTTGTGAAGGACAACATCGCGCAGTTTGAGAAGACGGGTGCAAAGGAGATTGTTGCATTCTCCCCCCACTGCAGCAACATGTTCAAATCTGTTTACAAGAAGAATGGACTTAAGATGGAGGTGAAACACTACTCGGAATACCTGAACTCGCTGCTTCACGATGGAAAGGTGAACCTTGGGAAGGGACTGAGAGGGACGGTAACCATCCACGATCCGTGCTACCTGAGCAGATACGGAGATGGCTCAGAAGGGATAAGGGAATCGCTCGCCTACGTCCCGGGCGTCGAACTGAGGGAGATGAGCTCATCGGGAAGGGACAGCCTCTGTTGTGGCGGTGGTGGTGATAGGATGTTTGCGGATTTCGAAGGCAAGAGGTTATCAGACTTCAGGATGGAGCAGGCCAAGGATACCGGAGCGAGTACCTTGATAACTGCGTGTCCAATCTGTAACATGAACCTACTCGACAGCGGAAAGACGAAGGGAATGGGTGTGGAAGTAAAGGAGCTTGCTGAGTTTTTGGAAGGGGATATGAAATGACGAGGAAGGAGATATGGGTTTTCGTTGAGAGGAGCGGTAGTGAGATAGAGGAGGTATCGCTGGAGATTCTCGGCAAGTCTGCCCAGCTGGCCAAGACTTCCGGATATATGGTGGCGGGTGTCATTTTCGGAACGCCCGAGAAGAATGTCATGGACGATGTCATAAGGTATGGAGCAGACAGGGTTATACAACTGAAACACGACCGACTGAATGAGTACTCCAACGACCTATACGTCAAGACCCTGTTTGACGTGATATCCTCCGAGTTCCCTGCAGCCCTCCTAATAGGGGCGACTTACTACGGAAGGGACCTGGCGGGGAGGCTCGCTGCAAGGTTGAGGACTGGTCTAACTGCCAACGCAATCAATCTCGAAATGGACGAAGCGGGGCTGCTGGTCTTCGGAGTACCCGCTTACGGGGGGAAGATACTCGCCGAGATAGTGTGCGAAAAGGCACGTCCGCAGATGTCTACCGTTAGACCTGGAACGTTTACCAAGGTATTCGATCCGGAGAGGAAGGGGGGAATAGAGGAGATCATACCCGACATATCCGCATTCGTTGACAGGGTGAAGATTATCGAGAGGAAGGTTACGAAGTCAAAGGACCTGACAAAGTCCGAGAGAACGATCATTGGCGGAAACGGGACAGGCGGGGATCTCACACTCGTCAAGCGGTTGGCTGAGCTTACCAGCTCTGACGTTGGAGTAACGAGGCCTCTTGCAGATAGGGGACTAGCGCCGAGGGAGCTTCAGGTGGGATCCACGGGGTACTCGCTCAAGTCAAAGGTAGCACTGGTATTGGGAGTGAGCGGTTCCGAACACTTCACATCGGGAATAAGGGACTGCAGGACAGTCATATCTATCGATACAGACGAGAAATCTGAGATATTCAACCATTCCGATTACTGCATTGTAGGGGACGTTGGGGAGATAGTTCCAGCCGTGATAAAGAAACTGGAGGCGGAAAGATGAGGAACATTGTAGTCTGTCTAAAAGTCGTCCCGAAGTCGGAGAACATAATCTTCGATACAGTCACCAAGAGGCTCGACAGGAGCAAGGCAGAAAACCAGATAAACGAAGCGGACAAGGCAGCGATAGAGATCGCACTCAGGATCAGGGAGAGGAATGGAGGGAGAGTGATTCTCCTCTCGATGGGTCCGCCCCTGTTCGAGAGCTATCTGAAGCTCGGTGTTGCGATGGGGGCAGATGACGCTATCCTGCTATCCGACAGGAACTTCGGTGGCGCAGACACATATCCCACAGCACTCGTGCTCTCCACTGCAATAACGAAGATCGGGAACTACGATATTATCCTCGCTGGAGAAGAGTCATCAGACGCAGGCCTTGGTCAACTGCCTGGACAGATTGCGGAGCTTCTAGATACACCCCAGGTGCTGTTCGTTTCCTCGGTTGACACTGACGGAACTAGGGTAAGGGCTCAGCGGAGAATCAAGGGCGGACACGAGGTGGTCGAAACGACAGTTCCGGTCGTGATTAGCATCGAGATGGGGGCAGCGCAGCCCAGGTTCCCGGACTTCAGAAAAAAGAAGGAAATTGACTCTTCGTTCCGCGTCACCATCTGGTCCTCCAAGGACTTAGGTCTTAGGGAAGAAGTCACTGGTAATAAGGGATCGTTCACGTTTGTGAAGGAGCTAGCTGAGATCGAACCCACAAGGAGAAAGAGAGAGTTCATTGGGGGGACTGTCGAGCAGAAGTCCACTCGACTAGCGGAGTTGTTGAAAGAAATATCCGGAGATTGAAATTGGATGGACATTTAAAGTGCCAATCACCAGTTGAAGTTTACCTTATTTGTTTAGCTGAATCTTTACTATTGTGGAATAGCTAAATTTCCCGTATTTTACAGGGGAAACGAAGCAATGAATTTCTTGAAAATTGAATAATATTATTATACCTAAATGTCCATCCCTCATCATGGCCGTTCTGCAGGAACGCTTGGAAGATAAGTACGATGTTGTGGCGAGGGCTAGGGGGCTCTGGAAGAAAGACCAACCTTACAAGAGAGTTTTGAAGGTCTTCATGTACGAAGGGGATTTCGTTGTTCTTGAACTGGATAGGGACCAGGAATCAGAGGGCTGGTTGGTCTCAGCAACAATAGAGGCGACGGCCGAAAGGGGAGCGGGATACGGGGCTGAATATTTCGAAGACTATAGCGATGCTCTCAACTTCTTCAACAAGATATGTGAAAAGTACGGTCTTGAAGACTACAGCGGGTCCGACTTCGGAAGCGACTGATCGCTGATTTCCAGAAATCGAGTGCATTTCCTGCTGGGTAAGCATGGGATATGAAATGAGCGTGGCCTGATATCGGTTTAACCCGAGGCGTCAGATTTTCTCTGGCTGCATCTCTAGTATCCTCTCCGGCAGTTCCGAGTGCTTATCTTTGAAATGTTTAATGCATCCTTCCTTTGTCGGGGACAAATACCCGCACACAATGCATCGGAAAGAATACGTCTGGCCTATCTCCCCAGGTCCAGGATTTTCTGTTCCCACCTCAATGCATTTTCCCATGTTTGTGATGAAGGTACTGCTTTTCAAGTACTTAAGTCCTGGAGACAGATTAGTTCGAGGACGATTGCTTAAGTACCTGTTTCCAGGCCGGATGCAATTATTGGCTCGCGATCCACTCGGTCGCCTGCAAGAATTTCTTGACTTCTTTGATCGTGTTGTAGTGCAGGAAAGTTACTCTCAGCATCGAAGGGTTCGAATAGAAATCGTGAGAGAGATTCCAGTGGCTACCGCCGACAACGGTGATACCAAATTTCCTCCAGTAAAATTCCTCGGCTTTTCTATCACCTGTGTTCTTGAAATTGAAGGAGAAAGTTGTGCCTCTCTCGTCCAACCTTGATGAATCGCCGATTCCGTACAACACTACGTTCTTAAGAGAGGTCAAGCCTTCTTCACCATCCACGCCATCCAGTAACGCCTTACTCAAGACCTTGTGATAAGAGTCTACCCGTCTCATTCCTTTCATGACTCCATATCTCCTTTTCTTTGGAAACGAGTTGCTCCTGAAACTGTCATAATCCATTGATAGGCTCGAGATGTAGTTCACGACTGAAGTCATCGCCGCGAATATCCCTTGGTCTCTTGTCCCCGTTTCGATAAAAGATCCGATGCCAGGTCTCGCCTCCCTGTCTACGTTGAAAGGCTTCATTGTGTCAAGAGCCCTATCGCTGGCAAACAGGAAACTTCCACGGGGCCCAAAGATTTTGTAGGCTGAGAACACAAAGAAATCACAACCATTCCGCTTCAGGTCGAAGTGACCCTGGGGGACGTAGTGGACTCCGTCTACCACTAGCAAGGATTCGTTCTCTCTGGCAATCTTTGAAACTTCCTGGATGTCCACCTTGTTGCCAAGGAGGTTGCTCTCTGCAGTGACAGCGATCAGTCTCGTCTTCTTGTTGACCAGAGATGCAAGGTGATTCAAATCAACAACGCCGTCTTCGCGGTTGATATTCGCAAGTCTTAGTTCAGAGATGGAACTGTTCTTCTTCATCTCAAGGTAGGGAGAAACGTTGGCGAGGTGTTCAGCGTGGGTAGACACGACGTTACTTTCCCTGTCAAATATTCCTCTCAGTGCGTATGAGATCTTAAAGAAAATGGAGGAAGCTGATTCATCCTGAAATATGTTCCAGGAATTTGGTGCATTCAATAGGTCAGCGACGGCACTCCTTCCCTCAGATATTGTCGCTTCGTTTGCCTTTGATTCCGGGTAAATGGCGTCGGTATTGGCACCGAAATCTATCCTGCTTTTATGCTCTGAATCTGCCGCTGCACCAAGAACAAGGCTTCCTGCCCCATTGTCCACAAAGATCCTCCTGTTTCCTTCGAAATCGCTCTCAATCCTTGGAAACCTTTTCCTGATCTCCTCGATGAACGATTCGTTGAATGAACGATTCACGTGAATCTATAAATTGAATGTACAAAAACATTCAGCAATAAGCTGCAAGAGTTATTCCCTAGTTCCGTAGTTTGAACCAGGGACTTGCTTTCAGTGGAGGGGCAACTGGTCGCGAGTTATTCTCCCTTCAGGAATTCGTAGAGCAGTCTCACTCCGTAACCGGTTGCTCCAGGTGGGAGGTAAGAACGATGCGGGGTATTCTTCTCAGTCCAGGCCGTGCCCGCAATGTCTAGATGGACCCACGGGATGTCTCCGACGAATCTGCTCAGGAAAGCTCCCGCGGTCTCTGCACCACCCTCTCTACCTCCAGTGTTCTTTATGTCCGCTACCTTGCTCTTGATCTGTTCCTGGAAATCCGCATCGATCGGCAGTTCCCACACTCTTTCCCAAGTCTTCTCGGATGCCTTCTTGATTCTACTCTTCAAAGAATCGTTATTTCCCATCAGGCCCGCATAGTTGTTCCCGAGCGCAACAACGCACGCACCGGTAAGGGTCGCCAGGTCTATCACCGCAGAGGGTTTGAAATTCTTGGTTCCGTAACTCAGTGCGTCAGCTAGTACCAGCCTTCCTTCCGCATCGGTAGATAGAACTTCTGATGTGACCCCATTGTAGTGTGTGAGGATATCTCCTGGCTTGTAGGCATTTCCTCCAGGAAGGTTCTCTGTGAGTGGTGCCATTCCTACGACGTGTTTTTTCAACTTCAGGTCCGAGATGAGTTTCATCGTCCCGACCACGGCTGAGGCACCGCACTTGTCGAATTTCATCAGGTCCATGCCCTCTGAAGGCTTGATAGAAATTCCGCCACTGTCGAAGGTTATGCCCTTTCCAACTATCAACAACGGTTTCTTGTCTCTTGGACCATACTCCATAATGAGCAGTTTGGCTTGTTCTTTTGCCGCCCTGGAAACACCTTCCAAACCACCCATTCCCAACTTCAAGAAGTCCGGTCGTTCGAATGTCTTTACTGTAACTCCTTGTATCTTTTTTGCTGCTTTTTCGAAGTAGGTAGGCGTTCCGATAGAAGGGGGGAGGTTTGCTATGTCCCTGGTGTAGTTCACGGCATCTGCTATTGCCCTACCCTCCTTAATTGAGGCCTCCGTAGACTCAGTAGAGATCAGGACGGTATCGACTCTTGTCTTGTTCTTTTCCTTCCGATACTTATCAAAATCGTAAGCCGTCAAAGCTATTGCAAAAGTTACTTCCTTTGCTTCATCAGGTAAGACTCCTGGGAGGAGAACCTGAATGATTCCCTCTGGAAGAGCCTTCAAGGAGTTGAATGCGGATGAATAAGTCCTCCTGATTTTTTCCAGGTCGCACTCATTCTTCTTCCCTAGGCCCACGATAATGACTCTCTTTCCTATTTTTGAATCGTATGAATCGAATGATTCGCCCTTTTTCCCTGAAAAACCAGATCTCTTGGCGGTCGAAAAGATCGAAGTCTTGTGGTTTAACTTCGCCGTATCGGACGGTACATAATCTTGAAAGACTGGGGCAATGATTGCCGTCACCTTAGAAGAGTCACTATCTGAAAATCTTGAGAACTCCATCTCTAAGTATTGTCTGATTCAAAATAAAAGTTGTGCTAGATTTCTCACCGACGATCCAAGCCTACGCATCCCAAGTGTTTGCCTGAAATTGAATTGGAAGTGTTGACGTATAACTATGACGATTGTATGACAATAAGCAGACAATTATTTATACAGGTATTCTATGTAATTATTACAATGGGAAATGTATTGTCTGACGGTTTGAACTATGGGATCATAAGGAAACGGTTATCCGTCAGTAATTTTCGAGAAGCGATATTGATTATCACCCTCGTTGATCTCCTGATAATAGTTCCTTCCATTGTGGTATTCCTTGCATTTAACTTCAGAGCGCTAAGTAATTTTGGTCTGCCTTTCCTGTTGTTGATACTCGCATTCTTGTTTTACCTTCCACTCGTGATACTATCCGCTTCAGTATTCTTCTACAAGGGGAGAGCGGAGTCAAAAAGTCAAACAAAAAACGGCAACATCTTTCCTATTCTGCTGTATCTATTGCTCATTTTTACTGTGCTAGGAATATACATACCCTCGATAGAAAGGTTGACCACCATAATTCCTTCGTTTGGATCCCTCAACATCATTGGATTTGCCATAGTGGTAACGAACGTTGTGTTTGTGGCCAAAAATGTGTCAGGCATTTTGAGCGAATGATCCGGCTCAGTTTCGTTCTCGGCGACAATTTGGTCTTATACTATCTCGGCGAACTGTAATTTTTTTTTTTTGACGATAAGTGTTATAACATAGAAAAGTTTAATGACCCATTGATAACAGGGGCCCCAAATGCTGACGAACTCTTGCTGCTACTGGCAGGCATTATGTTACTCGGTTTTGTCGGGGAGATAGCCTTTCGAAAGAAGCGCATTCCCGATATGCTCCTTCTCATACTTATTGGAATTCTTATCCACTACTCAAATATAATCCCGACAGAGTACATAACTCTGATGAGGTCGCTTCTCAGCTTCGTTGGAATAATTGCGCTGATCCTGATAGTTTTTGGAGGTCTCCTGCGCCTTGACCTACAGAAATTTGGTCGTTCTGTACCACGCGGAATCTGGATCGCTGTCGCTGATCTAGCATTCGTGATTGGAGTGATGGCACCTCTCTTGTATTTCGTCTTCAAAATGCCCCTGTTGATAGCACTTCTTATCTCGACCATTCTTAGTGAAACCGCCGCACCATTCATCATTCCATTAATGGCTAGGATCAAGGTGGATGAGAGCCTGAAACACTCAATAGAGGTAGAGACCATCTTCAATTCGGTGCTGAATGTCATTGGTGCACTCCTGATACTCAGCATTATTAACCAGCAGACCACGATCACATCGCTTGTAAGCATTACCGGCTACCTCTTTGGAAGCATATCAGAAGCGATCGTCCTCGGCGGAGTAATCGGTATACTGTGGTTGATAGTCTTGAAGCAGGCTTCAGCCCCTCACTATTACATCGCAACGATTGCAGTTCTCTTTGTGCTGTGGGGTGTCTCTGATTTTATAGGTGCATCCGCTATCTTGGCTACTTTCATCTTCTCCATAATTATCGCAAATTCCATACCGATCTCGAAGATTATCAAGATATCTGGTACAGTGGACACGTCTCAACTTGACTACTTCAATCAAGAAATCACTTTCATAGTCTTGACCATATTCTACGTTTATACAGGAATCTTGGTGAATATTTTTGACTTTTACGCGCTGCTGATGGCCCTCCTTCTTACCGGAGTCCTAGTTGCGATACGGTTCTTTGAGATATACTCCCTGAACGGAGCAACCAAGTGGTTTGGAAAGGATAGGATGCTGGTATCATCGTTGATCCACCGTGGACCTACTGTCATTGTTCTCCTAGGGATAGTCCTCTCGGGAAACCCAACTATATTCAATAAATTCGGGAACGTAATCTTCTACACGGTTATCATTACCATACTCTTTGGTTCACTCGGTTTCACCGCAATTTCAAGGAAGTATGCCACAAGCACATTGGATCAAGCTACAATTCCGACCGAACAGCCAGGCGCAGAGGTCAAACAACTCTAGGCCTAGCACACTCTTTGTTTACCACAGGGAGAGGAACTTCTGATCAGTATCTGATTTTCTACGTTTTCAGGATTTCACCAGAACTCCCAATCGTTCTCGATACTTTTCTTCATTGGGGCACTGCAGAGACTAAGTGAGATCACTTCTGCTTCCAACTGAAAAGCTTGATCGCAATCACAAACAGAATTGCCGAACCCAGCATAAGCCACACGATCTGAAGCGTAACGGATGTTATGTTCCCGTAGTCTAGAACAGATATCAGTGAATTTATGAAATAGGTAAGCGGAAGGAATTTTGATATAGTTACTAGATAGCTGGGGGCAAAAGTTAGCGGGAAGAAGACACCGGAAAGGAACATCATTGGAAACATGACGAGGTTTCCAACTACCGATACCGTCTCCTCGTTGTCTGATACAAGTCCAGCAAGAATACCGACGCTGGTGAAGAAGAAGAGTCCTCCAAATATGATCAGTGCCGATGCTAATACAGTCTCAACGTTTAAGACAAGGGAGGCTCCGAATACGTAGATTCCGATTGCGACAAGTATGACATCGGATAGGATCAGCATTAGGAAGGAGAATAGCATGTTCGCCGTGATCCATTCAGATTTCGTCAATCCACTAAAAGAGAGCTGCCTGAAAAGTCTCTCCCTTCTATAGTTTGGAACGGTGTAGACCATGTTGAACATCGTGCTAAGTACAGTAAACCCAATGAGTCCGGGGACGTAGTAATTTATAGTTTTTCCTGTATTACCTATTGCAACCTGTGAGGAGAGAGCTAGCTTCTGAGTGGTGTTGCTTGCCTTGAAGTTTATCTGTGTGAGAATACCTTCAAGCGTTTGATAATTGGCACTTGCAACCGTAGGGTTCGTGTGCCCCTTGAGAATCAAGAACCCTTGGGTATTATTCACAAGATTGCCGGTAAAGTTTGCAGGAATAAGGAGTGCTGCCTGAACGGAATTGCTGTTGATGTAGCTCGTTAGGTTCTGATCGGCGCCCAGAATGTGTACCTTGAAAAGTCCGGTTTCGTTTATAACGTTGACCACACCCCACGAAACATCGGAGGGGCTTTCGTTCTGGATGATCAGTGTGGATGGTGTGTAGGAAGACCCAGAAAATATCGCACCGAATAGCAGGATGAGAATTATCGGAAATGCAATCTGGAAGAAGAGGGCTGACCTTGAGCGCATATAAGACTTGGCATGGAGAACAAAATATGCCTTAACTCTACTCAGCTTCATCTTCATCAATCTCCCCGACCATTCTTATGAACACATCCTCAAGGCTCTCCCTCTTGAGGGTAAAATCCTCAAACACAGCCTTCTTCTCGTAGAGGAAGTTGATAATTTCGGTCGCATCTTTGATGTTCTTAAGACCTATCTTGACGTATGGGCCGTAACGCTGGAATTTGAATCCTCCCATAGTTAGAAGGCCCTCTACTGCCCCATCACCCCTTATTACCAGGTTGTCATCTTCGTGATGCCTCTCGACAATTTCCATCGGCTTTCCCGAGTCGATTATCCTGCCCTTGTGCATGATTGCGACCCTATCTGCAAGAAGCTCCGCTTCTTCGAGATAGTGGGTGGTCAGCAGGATGCTCTTCCCCTTTTCCTTCAGAGTCTTGATAACGTTCCAGATGTTTCTCCTTGCCCTTGGATCCAGTCCAGAGGTTGGTTCGTCCAAGAAGACGACCTCCGGATCATTGACCAACGAGAGCGCCAGACCTAGCTTCTGTTTCTGTCCGCCCGATAACTTTTGAAATGGAGTTGACGATTTGTCAGAGAGTTCTACCGTGTTGAGTAACTCTCTGATGTCGCTAGATGCTCCGATGGTCCCCTTGTAGTATTCGAGCGCTTCCTTGGGCGTACTGTTGTATATGAAAGAGAAGTCCTGTGGGAGGATGCCCAGTTTGTAGATGAGTGACTTGCTCCTCTCCGGGTCTTCACCCAGTACCTTCACGTCTCCAGAAGTCCTGTTCCTGACTCCCTCAAGGATCTCCACAGTCGTAGTCTTCCCAGCCCCATTCGGTCCGAGGAGACTGAACACCTCTCCTCTGTGTATAGAGAACGAAATCCCGTCCACAGCAGTTAGATCGGAATAACTCTTTACTAGGTTGGATACCTCAATCACGTTGTCGAGCATTTGCCCCTTAAGCCGTCCCAGATATATAACTGCTATTTACTCAAATAGCTAATTCAAAGGGCGTGCGAACGAACAAAAAAGACGATCCGGTCAGACCCTAACAGCCAGACCGTCCCAGAACTTTTTCTCGTAATCCAGCATACCAGCTGCACCCTCTGAGAACTTTTGACGAGCCACCCTGTCCTTTATGTGCTCGCCTAGAACGTTTGCCATCTCCTCTTCGTGGTGCTCCTCCAGCTCCCTGTGGAACGTGAAATATTCTATGTCCATTGACTTCAGTTCCGGGAATTTGTGTCTAGCCGCCTCCAATCCTGGAAGGAGCTTGTCCCACATGGGAATTGCCATATTCTCCAGGCCGTATTCTGCACCCAGGGCAGTGAATTGATCACTAGAAAAATAATCCCTCATCTTGTCCAGCCACTCCTTGGTCGATGGGAGCTGTTCTCTGAATATAAGCTCCTCCGGAGACATCCCTATGCTCCTCAGGTACTTCCTGTAGAGTAGTTCGTGCCTCTTATTTGGATCCATATCTCCGAGTTCCGAGACGAGGATTCTGGTCAGGGACTCTGCATCGTTCTCGTTTGGAGTATTAACGAGAAGAACAGAAAGTATGGACACCCACTCCCTGGTAAAATGGTAGAACTCTATTGAGAACCTCTCAAATTCCTCGTAACTGATGTCCCCCCTTGCAAACCTGTCTATGAATTCGTTGTTTGTAGCGGGATGTTTCTTGACCATTGAATAAATTTCCTTATAGAATGTATCGTCGGCGTTTTCAGTTGCCATAAAAAGTTATAGTAAGTCTAAATTTAAACTTTATTGGTGGCATTTTATCAAAACATTTTCTGCTCAATTTGATTCATCGGGGATAGGGCAGTTAGAGGCGGATTCCAGCATCTACGTTTATTGCCTGTCCATTTATGCCGTACGATAGATCACTGAGAAGGAAGAGAGCAGTATAAGCAATCTCGAGCGTTGAAACATCTTTCTTACCTTCCAACATTTTGAATTTGAAGGGTGAAATATCATCAATATCCCTCGAAGCATCAACAGAACCGGGCATAAGTGCGTTGACTCTTATGTTCTTCGGTCTCAGAATAGAGGCCATCTTTCTAGTCATCTCTTCAACAGCCCTCTTGGATACTGCATATTCCAGAGAAGCGAGATGGTAAATAGAGGGGGATGCACCCACGTTCACAATACTCCCTCCCTCTGTCATCAATTGGTTGAAAACCTCTACAGTATTTATTGAAGATACAACATTCCTGTCGAAGAACTCTTTCGCCGTCTCCCCGTGGAATTCCTGACTGTGCATTGCAAACATGCCATGGTTGTTGTAAATGAAGTGCAGCTTCCCATACTGGTTCTTGATCATCTCCTTTATGCCATTGAGCGAGGAGAGGTCTGATGAATCGCCCTTCACGATCCGCAAGTTGTTGTGGCTCAAGTCTGGCTTGTTCCCACTCCTTGAAAAAGCAACGACTCTTGCCCCATTGTCTAATAGCAACTTGACCACGGCTTTACCCTGTCCCTGGCCAGCGCCAGATACTAGACCCACCTTTCCATCAAACGAATTTGCAAAATAGTCCATGAAAAGCTATTGAACTGAGTATCTTAAAAGTTAGGGAACGACCAGAGTTCAACTCTTACACGAAATGATTATTGAATTCCGATTGCGTCATTCACCATAGATTACTCTTCTGTATATTGCTAGTGCCATGCCCGAGAATATCAGGACTGACCCGAGTGCCATCCCCACAGTCATCGCTCCACTTATGGGATTCAGTCTCAGTGAAAGACCGAGCAGTATCCACGACATCAGGGTCAGGATGGTTATTGCAACGTACGCCCCGAGTGGAATCTTATTGAATTTTTTGTCGGGAAGCTGGCTGGTTGCCCTCGAGGTTCCGATTGCTAAGAAGCCAGTCGCACCGCCAGAAAGTACCAGTTTTCCCAAAGATATAAGTGACGCGTGCGATACGAAGTACGAGAACGAATATCCCGTTAGTATCACCGTCACCACAAGTCCCAGTATGAATATCAGGAACGAGGTGGTGGAGGACTTGCCCCCTATTTTGAGTTTCCCTTTCTTCCACAGTCTCGATATCCCCATGACCGCGCCGAACGTTATCACTAAGGGCGGTAGAAGAACGAGAACAACGTCTGGAATGGATACGATGACTCCCGGTGAAAAGGCCCCCCATATGCTGAATATTATGAGATAAACTATACTGATTATGCCTAGCGAAGTTGTGATTGGCCTGTGCAGGGGATGAAGTGACGCTCCTCTGTCCAGGAAAGGAATCAGGAGGAAGTAGATCAGGGGGAGTAGGCCGAATACGAGTGAACCTGTAAGTGGCCCCATGGTGTTGTCGAACATACCGAAATCAAGCGCCTTGTACAGGAAGAGCAGGAACCACGGTGGATAGGCTGGTAT
>CAYMKC010000008.1:0-9015 GCA_964391105.1 uncultured Thermoplasmatales archaeon | reverse complement strand
ATGTGGTAGCCGAGGAACTTCGAGAAGAGACTAGCAGTAGTGCCGTTACCGAACCCAACAGATGCGAGCCAAGTGCCAATTCCAGGAATGAGAGACGCGATCCCCTTTCCCACGTGTTGCGCATCAATAGAGAGGACGTCTCCTGTAAGGGAATAACCAAAATACCCCGCTCCAATAGTGAGTGCAAGCAACAAGACCCCAATGATCCACTGGAGCTCTCTTGGCTTCTTGTAGGCTCCCACGAAATAGTTCCTGTACATATGGACGTAGACCAGGACTATCATCGCATAAGCTCCGTAGAGATGAGTGGCCAAGATAAGTTTTCCGAATGGTACCGTGTTCATGAGGTACTGCGTAGATGTGTAAGGATCAGATGGGTTATAATAGAGCAGGAGTACGAGGCCCGTAAGAACTTCGTATGTGAACGCTATTGTAATCAGTGCACCAGTCCAGTACCACTTCCCGCCCCAGGTCCTCATGTAGTCTGGAGTCTTTCTCAGGGGTAACCTGTCCAAATGGGTTCTATCTATGATCCAATCTCCGGTTCCACTGGCAGTAGATCTGGCTCTCTTCATGCCTCCCCTTGCCCTATCCATTCTCTCTCTTAATGTTGACATCTAATTCCCTCACACCACTGTAAAAGGATTTCCAAGATTCGTAACCTCAGTCGTCTTCCCACTTATGCCGGTTTCTCCTTGAAGGTCGGATGTCCTTCCATATATTGTCGGCCCGACCATGTTTGACACGTACAGCTCATCCGTTCCAGAATCCCACACAAGTTTGACCATTGGAAGTGGGTGTTGAGTGGGTCCCGTTAGGACAGAAGCACCTGCCGTTGGATCGTACGTGCTTCCGTGACACAGGCAGTGAAAAACACCAGTGTACACTTTTCCGCTTATGGTGATCGACTCAACCCCATTAGGATAGAACCTGAGCTCAGGAAAGACACATCCCAGGTGTTGGCATATCGCACTGTAGGCAACGATCGAACCATCCTTTCCGACGCCTGCATACGAAGTGTATTTGCTTCCGTCCGCAGGTATTGTTACCTCCACCTGACTTACATTTATTGGTTTCCCGTTCGAGTCCCCTAGACTCAGGAGGTTGTTAGGTGTACTCTCAAGCGGGTAATTGAATTGAAGGGCACTTGGGTTGTTTACTGCAAGACTCGAAGCCAGTACAGGATTCCCATTTGAGTCAACGAGTTGAAGGGTCGGAAACGTCGTAATCCCCTCTTGGGGAGGGTTCAGCGACTTCACTATAACACCCAACGAAAGCCCTGCACCCGCCACGATCGATGCAGTGACCATAAGTTTGAGAAAATTTCTCTTTGTTTCATCGATCCCCTCGTTCATCTGGAGTCAAATTCAAGATAACTATTTTAACCTTTTTAGTAAACTTATAAATTTTAGGGACAATTTATGGTAAAATGGAGTGGGTTAGAAAATCCGTACTGGTGGCAGTTTTTTTGATATTCTTCATATCCGGATTTCTGTTCATTTTGCTCAATAGTGGTATCTTGTACCTCTTGAGCACTGGCGCTGGTTTGCTCTCCATTCCTCTGAGTATCATGTTTTACAGAACGGACCTCGCACGCGACCTCAAGAGCTGGGTTTTGCCATTTTCAGTGCTGTTCTCCAGTTTCATAATCCTGTTATTCTACTTCTATGTCACCGACCCGAGCTGGGCACGGGTGATTCCGATCCTCCTTGTGGTCCCAGCTCTGCTGGAAGAATTCAACTTCAGGTACGTCGTTCAACGATTGATCTTAAGGGGACTAACGCCGTATGGGGCTGTAATTGCTCAGTCACTAATCTATGTACTCTACTATTCAAGGTACATATTTGAAGATCGCGGAGTCGGATTTCCTTTTCCGTACAACCTGTTGTTCCTGACTTCGGTATTCGGGATGGGAGTAGTATATGGAATGCTCTCCAAATTATCAAAGAACTTTCTCCTTCCAACCACGGTCCATTTTGTGCTTTGGTCACTGTTTCCTATACTGGCACATTTCCCAGGAATTGCATCAACTCTTGTGCCTTCGTGATGAATCTCACGAAAAGTCTTATACAATAGGTTGACTCGCGAAATTAGTGTTCGCTGGAGAAATAATTGCTATCGGAACCATCACGACAATGGTGTCGATCATACTCTACATTGAGTATGTATTCTCCAGGACTGACGTGTCGAAGAAAATGCGGTATGCCCTGTACTTCGTTCTGTCGATGATGTCGAGTATGTTCGTAGGGGTAAGTTGGTACATCTTAGAACCAAAGGATTTCCTGAATTCCGTCATCGCGATAAATATCGTGATGATTCCGATGATTTCTGTTATCGTCCTACTGTTCTATTTCTACTCGATGGAGTGGAATACTCGGCTAAGACTTGACAGGATTCTTTTTCCGATATTTTTTGTCGTAAACGAAATTCTGATGACATTTTTCGTTTTCATACTCCTCGGAATCAAGTTTGAATCGGGATCCCTCACCTCGATCTCACAGATCGTGAACTCACTGTACTTTGTGATTCCGATGGAAGTCGAAATGGCGGCTTCAATAATTCTATTCAGGGTGAAGGGTTACGTCAGTTATCTCCTTGTCGCTCTCGCTGCAATGGACCTTTTTACTCCCGCACTCTTTTCGTCGTTCCGCTCAGCTCTTCTCGTGGTGAATTCACTCATAATGGTTGCAGGAATGATACTGGCACTCGAAAAGGTCTCGAACTCTAAGAACAAGATAGCAGCGGAGAAGAAGAGGATAACTGACATTTCATTCATCTTATATCCACTCAACTCCGCCGGCCTTTTCATATCTTACACCCTTGGCACGGGGAACACGATCGATTGGGTTCCCTACGCCCTCTCTGTTCTGGCTGGAATGACCCTCTACTTCTTCTTCGTCTTTTCTGGAAGGGAAGTCAGGAATGTTGACGGTTGGTTGACGAGGAAAAAGTGGCTGTTCTTCCTGCTAGGTTCTACATTTACGGCCGAGTTGATTATGAGCGTACCGCTCGACATAGTTACCGGTTGGTTTAGACTCAGCGGAAGTGGGATAGCAGCTCTATCCAATCTCGTTGTTGCCACGACGAGACTCAACCTGGCAGGGGGTGTTTACTTAGGAATAGTTCCGTTCATAGGGGTAGTTGCTGACTCTCCTATGTTTCTGTTGCTTATGGGTTTAGAGATGGGTGCTTTGGTCGTATTCAGAATGAGGAAAATCAAGTGGCTCGAAAAGAGGGTAAACCTATCTTTTGCGCTGATTGCATACTTCACCTATACCCTCTATGGGCCGAGTTACTTTCTCGGATGGAACAGATTCCCACTTTGGGCAAACGTTGGTGCGCTGGGTCCAGTTAGGACGGACCTCGTAATTCCACTCCTGTTATCATATGTGCTGTATGCTATACTAGCAGTGCTCTTTGGTAGGAGATCTTACTGCAGCACCCTCTGCCCGTCTGCGGTGATGTACGGAGGTACCCTCGGACACGAGATGATCTCGATGAACTACGCGTCCAAAACGAGCAAGAAGAACATAGGAAGCAAGTATTCTTCTTTCGTCCAGGGGATCGCCTCTGGAGCATGGTTGTTCATGCTACTGTCTGCGATTCTCAGCTTTGCGATCTCACTGAGGGTGATAGATCTGCGGTTTGACCCAGCTATCATGTATTCGTTCCTCATCTGGAACTTTCTTTGGTACGTCTTCTTCATATCGATTCCGTTCGTAGGAATGAGTCCCTGCAGGAGGTACGGTTGGTGCACCACCGGTACCTTAGTTGGATTCTTCAGCAAACTCGGTTTCTTCAAGATAAAGGCAGTAGATTCGAACGTGTGTCTCAGTTGTCCAACCAAGGACTGTGTAACGGCATGCGAAGTTGGGCTGGGAGATCTGCCCGCACAGTTCATCAAGAACGGTTATTTCAAGAGTCAGAAGTGTGTGGGGGCAGGGTCCTGTATCGAAGCTTGCCCGTACGACAATATCCACTTCTATGACATTAGAAACGTAGTCAGGGAAAGACTAGCTTCCAAACGATCTGGCGCTCAGTAGGTAGATGTTCGAAAACCACATTGCGGGCAGACTTACAACGAGGATAAACACAGAAAAATCAATCACTGCGAGCTCCGAGTAACCAGAGAAGAACGAAACAGAGAAGAGCGCAAGGTAGAGCAATATTCCAGCGATCATGGATTCCATGGCGAAGACGAATTCGAAAATTCCTATTCGAGACGTCACGCTCCTGTTTCTGTATGACAGCGATATCAAGAATCCCGCGGACAAACCAGCTAAGCTGTAGACCTCGAAAAATGTCGGTGAAACAAGCGCAGTTCTAATTAGATACGGGACGAACAGGATTGACTGGATCGCGAAGGCAAACAGGACATAATAGACGGACATACTCCGCCTAACTCTCAGCATCTGACCGATCAAGAAACCCGAAATCAAGGTGAGGAAAGAATTGAACCCAAAAACTCCCAGATTGTATATCATGCCGGTATATACTATGGCAAATTCTACAGTTAGAACCGACATCAGCATAACGAGTATCACTATTTTGTTCACGTTCGGCATCCTTAGCTTCCTGGGACGATGGAGATAGACGTTGGTGAGGATCAGAAGTCCGACAGACATGAATATGAAGTAGGGTAGTACAGAGAGGGCAAGAGACGATACCGTACCTGAAATTATGCCAATAGTGTTTTCACACTGGCACGCTATGGCTGTTACAAAAATGGCCGAGAAAGAAGTGACGCCATTGGACTTAAAGGCATCAATTATCATGAATGTGTTGTCGGCAGTGAGGTATGCAATCAGAGGAAACAGGAAAGCCGTGATGGGAGAGACTGTCAGTGCGAAAGGTCCGACAACATAGACCAAACCATAGGCGTAGGTAAGAGGTATTCCCGCTGTGGAGGCATCATTGTAGATAGAATACACGTACCCCGGACCCGGGAGAATTGAGTTCAGATGAACGAATCTCAGGCTGGTCGAGAGAACCAAGAGTAGGAGAAGAATCGCGCTAGCTGCAGAGCCAACCACTAGATCGTTTTTCTGCCTTGTCAACAAGAAATATCTTGCAGCAATCGCGAATGTCCCAAAGAACAAGAGGCTGAACCTGACCTCATTGGAAATGGCGAAGATAAGAGCGAATGCAACCGACGCAACCGACAGTAAAAGATAGAGCCTACCAATTCTTCTCCTGTACACTGCCAGCAGGGAAAAGAAAGCAAGGACTCCCACCTGCATGAGAATCAGTTCAAACAGTATGTCTCTCTGAACGACGAAGCCAGAAAACAAGAATGGAATGTTCCAAAGTAAGTATATTGGCAACAGCGGGAGTGCATTCAGGTGTTTCTTTGACATCTTTTCACATCAGTCTGAAGACCGCTCCAACTATCAAAATAGCAAGCAGAGCAGATAGGTAATAGTTGCTCGCAAGGAATGCCCTCAGAGAAGAGACCTTCAGTGCCTTGCTCTCCCTGGACCTCAGGAGGACAACCCTCACAATCAGATAAACGGAGATAGGTACTACCATAATATCGTAGAGCAAGGAGAACCCGAAGTTGAATGCAAGTGGAAGCATCGAAAATCCCACCAGCAGCACGGTATTTGCCACAATAGAGTTTATCGTAAACCTCTCATCCTTGACAGCAGGGAGCATCGGAATGTTAGCCTCTTTGTAGTCATCCTTGTACTTCAGGGCTAGCGTCCAGAAGTGCGTAGGTGTCCAGAGAAACACTATGATCGCAACGAAAACGGACTCTAGCGATATAGGCGAACTCACTGCAGACCATCCAGCGAGGGCAGGAAAGGAACCGGCAATACCCCCAATAACTATATTCCATGATGTTCTCCTTTTCAGTACTAGGGTGTAGAGGAGAGAATAACTCAGGAAACCACCGAGAATCCAGAGGGCCGTCACCACGTTCAGGTATACCACAGATACGAGAAGGGAGATTCCTAGAAGTGTGGGAATTGCTATGAGGTACCCCTTGTTACTGCCCACCGAATTTCTCCACATGGTCCTTCCCATCTTGATGTCGATATCCCTGTCAATGAAATTGTTTGCAAGGGACGAAGAGAATGATGCAAAGGTACCGGCTACAACGAGTGGAACGACTTTCCATAGTTCAGACAGGTTCCGCAATCCCAGTGCGAATGTCGTTACAGCTACAAGATCCAAGAGAATGGCTATTCCTGGTTTGGTCAGGCCGAAGAGTTTACCAAACTTGCTCATCGGCATCCCTTAAGAGAACTTGGTTATGCCCGCAGTTGGTACAACTCACTAAATTTGTTCCCTGAGGGGTGAGGGAAGAAACTGCTGGAGCGCTGGTTCCGTTACCAGATGAAGCATTGATGATGAGAGAACCATTCATAGTTTCTGGATGCACTATGCACCAGTAGTCGTAGGTACCCGGATTTGCGAATGACCAGTTGAGCCACACTACTGTCCCCTTCACTGCAGGTATGTTGACGCTAAAAACTTCATTGGTCTGACTCTCATTTGATCCGGGGTTAACCGTTAAAGTGTGGGGCTGGGTATCCTGTTCTATGACTTTGAATTCCAGGAGTACATGAGTTTTTTCGTACAGCGTCGGATTCGGATTGGAAGTATTGGCATCCCACCCGGCTGCGTTTGCATATAGAACTATGACCTTGGTCGAGTTGTAGTTACTGGAGTAGTTCTGTCCGCTAGGACCTGTCTGTTCTACAAACCAGACGAATGAAAGTCCCGCAGCCAGGAGAACTACCACGAAGATGACCAGCGGAGTTGATCTGTTCATGCAGCTGCCTCCTCTTCTAGAATATTTTCTGTCGTCGTTTCGATAGGTCTATAGGCCGAGTATAGGAAGTTGATCAGGAAAACCAGGAATCCTAATCCAAGTATCACTCCACCAACAGCTGCTGCGTCCTGGTAGGTCTGGAATATTCCAAAATACCCTGCCACTCTCCTCGGCATTCCAGCGAAACCTCCCGCGAGCCAGAAGCCAGACATAATCCACGTCCCAATAGTCATAAGGTAGAAGTGGACCTTCGCCATCGGAACGTTGTACTTTCTTCCACCCGTGAGAGTTGGAAACAATACATAAATTGCAGCAAATGCCATTCCGGTTGTCAGTCCCAGGAATATGAAGTGGAAATGAGATGTCACGGCATAAGTGCCGTGAATCAGCGCGTTAGATCCAACGTCTGCGAGCATCACTCCTGACACACCGCCGATCACGAAGTCTATTATGCCATTAATTGTGAAGAGGAATGGAACGGACATCCTTATCCTTCCGACCCACATGGTAGCTATCCAGTTGAAGACGGACAGGGCGGAAGGTATGGCAACTATGAATGAGGTAGTGGAGAATATCAGATCCCAGGCAGTGCCTAGGCCGCTGTTGAATAGGTGATGCCCCCACACCGTACCGCTGAGTATCATAAGCAGCAGCAGTGAAAAGACTCCGGTCCTGTAGCTGTATATCTTCGTGCCTGTGAACCGGGGCAAAAGCTCGTATATTAGGCCAAAAGCAGGTATGACTGCCACATAAACCAGAGGGTGACCCCAGTACCAGAATAGTATTGCATAACCTAGCGCACTGCCGTTTGCCCCCTGGAAGAATATGGGGTTTATGAGGTCGTAGATCAAGAATCCGTTCGCTATGATTGAAACTGGGGCGGATGCAATGATCAGGAATGCCGTCGACACTATCGACCACGCGAAAAGAGGTAGCGAGGACAGCCTGATCGACCTGTCCCTGTCCATGAAGATCATCCTTAGGAAGATGACGCTAGAAACTGTTGTAGCGATGAGTATTAGCATAACTCCGATTAGTGTCGCAAAGGAATATTGACCGCCACCTGCCGCAGTCAATTGATCGACGAGTGGATAGTAGAAGTACCAAGATGCAGTGCTTCTGGAAAAGATGAGGAATAGTGAGCCCACAAGGAACATCCAATACATTATCGAGCTCACGACGCCGAGGGAGTCGTTTTTCAGTCTCACCGAAGTCGGAAGCAGATAGTATCCAAGAGCAAGTATGCTGCCAGTTGCCCAGCCATAGAGCATAAGCGTCCCGTGGGCGGTCAGCAGGATGTTGTACTGAACCGGAGTCAGGAAGCTAGGGACAGGGAACCAGAGCGAAATCCTCATCCCTATCCCCGCAAGGCCCGCTATGAAGAAGAGAGCTATGCTGGTTAGGAGATACCTGATACCGATGGACTTGCTGTCGTCCATCATGAAGGCAGAGAAGCTCAACTCCCGCTTCATCCTGGAGAGTACGGCGTTTGCCTCCGTCTTTGGGAGGGAGGAGTTCGATTCGCCAAGCAGGTTCTTCTTATAGTCAACGGCGAAGTAATAGAGGAGAAAACCCATAACGACTAAAACGGCTATGGAAGAACCAAAAACAGCAAGTTCGAAGGAGAATCCCATTAGGTAACCACCACCGTTCCCCTCATTTCGTAGTGATACTCACCACAGTACTCAACGCACTCGAAGATGTAGGTGCCTGCTTTGGTAGGGGTGAATGTGACTTCGTTGGGGTGCCCATAAACTGCGTATACGTTCACTCCGAATTCTGGTATGTAGAAATCGTGAATGACGTCCTTGCTGTAGACAACAAGCGTGTACGTGGTTCCAACGCTGAGGATCAGTTTACCCGTGCTCTGAGTTCCGTTAGCATAATGGAACGTCCAGGCCCACTGATATCCCGTGACGTTGATAACAGTTCCCGGAGGGTCTCCTCCTGTGGGGTTTGCGATGCTGCTGGAGTTCGATTGCAGGTAGGATGCATTGGCTACCGCAGCCCACGCAAGTATCGCAATCACGGCAACGATCCAGATGACCTCTGCTTTTGTTTTATTGTTCAATACCATCACCTTGTTCCCTGAATTTTAGAACGGGATAAACGGCAAGAGCTATGGTGGTGAAGGCGGCTGCGATGCCCACCGACATGTACGCGATATAGAATGGCAGCTCGCTCACGAGCGGTTGACTGACGTAGAACTCCCTGAACAAAGGTCCTATGATCAGATA
>CAYMKC010000007.1:0-29835 GCA_964391105.1 uncultured Thermoplasmatales archaeon | reverse complement strand
TTGTATCTATCAATATGGCCCCTTCGGTGTCGAGATTTACTCCCAAATGAGCCCATGTAATCATCACAAATTGCGATAGGAAAGAAGGAAGATATTACTTTCAGTTAACAACCACCAATCTTACCATCTCTGAATCAAATTCGCTTTTGTAGCGCCAGATAGGAACAATGAGCACTGAGACGTGATAAAGGGGACCGTAGTCGTCACCCTCTTATCGGTTCTAATGGAAAACCCATAGGACTCACTTTTGAGAAGTTTGAAAAAAAATTTCCATTCAACTCGAACTCTTCCACCCTTTGGGATAAACCCCTCTGTCTATCAGCACAACCGTTGGTTTGACGTTTTCTCCTTGCCTCTCCCCCATGCCCAGCAGTTCGCCCCTGGGGCTCATGATCCTTATGGTCTTCCCCTCTCCGTAGTCTTCCAGTACCCCTTTTCTGAAAATACTGGCTCCATGAGCCATTGCGTCTATTGCGCTCTCCTTCACCACAATCCTCGGATAATCCTTCGTGACCTGTTCTGGATCGATCACCATACTGGATAGCAGTTTTTCATCTCCTTCCTTGTAGAAGGTGTAGGCATCTTTCAATTTTTGGAGAGTTGACAGACTGGACTCATTTACAGGACCGCTCCTCGTCCTCCTCAGCTCTACCATGTTCCCTCCAGCTAGGAGGGCATCTCCCATATCCCTGCAGAGGGTTCTGATATAGACGCCAGACTCAACGTCAGCCCTGAAGAGCACGTACCTGTCCTTCACTTCCATCAGTTTCAGGGAGTATATCGTCCTCTTTCTGAGATTCCTTGCAACTGCTGACCTGAGCGGCGGGAACTGGAATATCTCCCCGGTAAATTCCTTGAGCACGTCCTCGATCCTGTACTTTTCAACCTGTTTGTGAAGCAGCATCAGGGTGACGTACTCCTTTCCCTGTTCGTGCAGAAAGTCCGCGAGCCTCGTCGCCTTTTCCAGGCCAACGGGCAGGACCCCAGTAACGTTCGGGTCGAGCGTCCCGACGTGACCGGCTTTCGATATGCCGAGTATCTCCTTGACCCACGCAGAGACCTGGTGGGAGGTGGGGCCCCTAGGCTTGTCGATTACAACGAAACCGAAATTGAGCCTCTCCTCTATCGTTCTTTCAGACGGATCCTTTCCGAATATTGATGCCAGAGATTATCACCTCCGATACCCCCTCTGCACTCTCGCTACTAGCATCAACGACGAGGTCATATATTGATGTATCCCTGAAGTCTATACCATAGTACTTCTTGTATCGCGCCCACTCGCTCTCCTCCCTCTCTCTCAAGCGGGTGAGGAGATCCTCCCCCATCTCCTCCTTCCTGGAGTTGATGGAGTTCCTGATTCTCTCGAGCCGTACTTCCTCCTTCGCATCTACGTATACCTTGAAGGCATCTATGTTATTGAGATGACAGAGCCAGCCAGACAACCTTGATTCGACTATGACGTTTTCCTTCTTCAGCACTTCTAGAAGGTATCCGTCCAGTTTCTTGTCATAGGAGTCGCTCTTCTCCGCCGCCATGCCGAGTTGGGCAAGTGAGATGTTCATCTCCTTCGCCCGTTCTCTGAAAATCTTCCCACCAGTGACGAGTTCGTACGACAGCCTCTTGCTGACAATCTCAGCAACGGTGGTCTTACCGCTGCCCGGCGGACCCGATATAGTTACCCTCATTACCTACCTTCCGCCTCATGTACCATAGCTTGAGCCCATACTGCAGCGGATATACGAACACCAGGGAGAACATAGAGTACAGGATCAGCCAGGTGTAAGTGATGTGCAGAGACATCAGATTTATCTGATCGAAAAAGGGGACGATTGCTGTAGCGGTGTGCCTAACGTATGCTGCGGTGTCCATGAATTTGTACAGCCATGCGAATATGAAGACCGTCAGAATGAGCGTCACGAACGTCGGCTTCATCTGTTGCTGGGTGAGCTTCATCGAGTCCTGCATCGATCTCGACTGTTCAGCCCTCACGCTCTCCATCTCCGTCTTGTCCTTCGTTCGAATGGCCTCTCTGTACCTCTCCTGGAGCTTCTTGTTCTTGTGCTGCATCTCCGCCATTCCGAAATAGTCGGTGAAGAAGTGCCTCGCAATAGTGTTCACGAAACTGGTGAGTATGGCAGCGCTCAGTATAGTGAAAATAGGGTCCGAGTAGTTGAACCCGATGATCGGTTGTATTACGTAGGTCATCGGTATTGCAAAATAGTTCATAAGGGTCCTGTTCGTGTAGACGAACAGCAGCAGGATCATTATGACGAAATACAGCATCTGGTTCCTCATTCCGGACGACATCGCCTGCTGCTGTTCCCTGGTCTGTGGAGCCGGTGGCGCCCGCTGTCTCTGACTCATTGAGTGCCTCCATGGTCAGGTCTCAGGACCGAAATAATCCTGGCAGATGCCTCTTTTGCCCTACCATTCTCGTTCATTACTACCAGGAGCGGAGAGCCTGTCATTGCAGAATAAGTTATCCCATACGACCTGTTCGCTTCCAGATGGGCCCTGATCCTCTCCAGGGAGTCCTTGTCTCTGTTCCTTCTCGGGTCGTTCTTTCTGCGCTCAAACACCTCAAGCGGGTCTGCTTCGATCGAGATTAAGAGGTCGGGATGTATCGATTCGAGAACGCTCACCGGCAGACCCGGGAGGTATCCGCCCCTCGTGTTGACTGAGAAGTGTGTGTCGATGATCACTTCGTTGATCTGCGATAGGCGCTCCGCTGCCTTCATCTGTATTTCCTTTTGCTTTTCTATGGGGAGCTTCCTCAGCTCGTCCCTGTTCTTTGCGTAGTCCTTCGCTACAGCCTCCTTCAGCATAGCGTCGCCGTAGTTCTCGACCCTGAATCCTTCCCTGACCAGCTCGTCCAATACCGTTGTCTTACCGACCCCCGGTATCCCCCCTATGATAACTTTCATCTACAGCCCACCGAAGAAGTCTCTCATGAACGGATACATCTCAGTCATCTGTTCCTTGCCCATAGCCTGGTAGAGTTGAATGACGATACCCACAGTCAGAAGCACTCCCGTACCCGAGGCATTGCCGACCGTACCTATCAGGTCGGCCCCTGCTGCAAGCGCTCCTACCGCGGCACCACTGAACACGGTGATCGCAGGTATGTACTTGTCCAGGACGCGCTTCAGAACCCTTGGGTCCCTCCTGAAGCCCGGTATCTGCATTCCAGAACTCTGGATCTGTCTTGCGACCCCCTCGGAGTTCATGTTCGTGGTCTCGATCCAGAACTTTGCGAACATAATAGATGCCCCTACCATGAACGTCACGTATGCGAGCACGTGGATGCCCATCTCCCACGGCGGATGGCTCAGGAGCTGTGTCTGATAGACAGAAGGTTGCAGCATCGGAAAGAGCCAGTTGGCTATGCCATTGGGATTTGCCAGGTACCACGCGAGCCCCCCTATCGGCGTTGTCTGCTGAATGTTGAGCTGGGATGCGAGCGATGAGGAAGGGTATGCTCCCAGGAAGAAGTCGTGGCCCAGTATCGGAACGTGAGCGAGCGTCGGGTTGGTCCAGAACAGAAGCGACCACATCGAGAGATTAGCTAGTACAGCTGCCGCGAGTATGACCGGGATGTTCGATGCGTACATCAGCTGTATGGGATACCTTCCCCTCGCACCCCTTGCCCTCTCGTGCGCCAGGGGAAGTTCCACCTTGACCGTCTGTGCCCAGACTACCAGGAAGAATATGAATATCGTTCCTGCTAGCGCTATCAGCGGATTGGGCGGTGCGAACACTATCCGCTCCAGCCCCCCCGCGAACAATTGTGTCGAACTGAAGTGGCCCAGGAGGTAGAAAGTCTTTGGCAAGGCACCGCTCGGCGGATTGATCACCGATAGGGCGGAGCTCGCGCTCACTGGGACCCAGTTGAGTGTACCGAGTATCAGCGCCTGCGAAACGCCGGCCGCTATGAAGAGCGAAACACCGGAACCTATCCCCCACTTCGAAACTAGTTCGTCCATGAAGAACAGCAGGTAGGAACCCATGAATATCTGGAATATGATTACCATCCTGGCAAGCATCAGCCCGTATCCCGGGACGGCCCCATTGAGGGCCCCTATGATCGCCGGGTCCGGCGGTAGATATCCGAACACCTGTGGAATCGCTTCCACGAAGATCATGATGATGACGAGGAGTTTCTGTGCTCCCTGGTAGAGTGCCTTGTCCTCCCCCTTCGTCAGGTCAATGTTGATGATCTTGGCTCCGGAGAAGAGCTGCATTATGATGCTCGCCGTGACTATCGGGCCGATACCGAGGTCCATTATCGAACCCGCCTGTCCAGCGAATATCGTACGGAACTGGGCAAACACGTCGATGATCTGTGACTTCTCCAGCCCGTAGACGAAAATGTTGGACAGCGCGAAGTATATTATCAGCACGAGCGCAGTCCATAGGAACTTCTCTTTGAACCTGACGTGCCTCCCTGGCTTCTTGACTGCGGGGAGCCTCTCTACTAAGTTCTTCCAACCGTACAGCTTTGAGCCCTCACCCGTGTACGATAGGAGTAGGTACGCTAGGTAGTACAGCGGCGACAGGAAGAGCGAGATGATCACTGTGTAAGGTATGTTGTAGTGGGCGTACCTGTAGTCTATGTACACATTTAGCGCGAATACGAGAATCAGAGGTATGGAAACTAATCTATTCCTCTTTATCTCCGCCATCAGTTTCTACCTCTCCCCCAGCGCTCTTTATTTTCTCCACTGCCTTCTCAGTTGCCTTGTCTACCTTGATGACTAAAGGTCTCCCGACTTGTCCCCCTCCGAGGAGTACTCCGTATCCCATCTTCCCAAGGTCTATCCTAATCTTGTCCTCTTGCACGAGAGCCATTCCGCTCTCAATAAACTTTTCGGATGTACGGTCGAGGTCCCCTACGTTTATTGCCCTGATCTCCCTCTTCTGCGCGTGTCTCGTGAACCCATGCACGCCGTAGTGGTCAGGCATATTGACTTGCATCCAGATCCACCTGTGCTTTCCAAGGCCGGCCATTCCCTTTCCCCCTCTCTTTCCCTTTCCCCTTCCTGCCTTGTGCCCCCTACCGTACGACGTTCCCCTGTACTTCTTAGTTTTCTCCCTTACCACTCTTACCACCTTCCAGCATTGCGTCTATGAGTTTGTTGATGTCCTTTCCCCTGTATCCGAGTGCCCCCTTCATTCCGTAAGTCTTCCGAGTGGAATGATAACCCTTCCTGGGCGGATTCATCCTGAAGACGGGCTTCATGCCGTCGATGTCCTTTACCCTAAGGCTGCCCTCCAGGAGTTTCGAAGCGATGTCATTAAGAGTCGCGAAACCGAGTTCCTTCAAGACCGCATCGTCCAGAGGTTTGTCCCCTACTATTCTCCCCTTCTCCTGGAGGAGTTTGAGAAGATGTTCCTCGTCTATCTCACCCCAAGTGACGTAGTCCTTCGCCTTCTTTATCTGTCCCAGCTGGGACTCGTCGACCAGGACCAGGTGGTTGTTCCGCGTGAGCCTCAGTTCCCGGAATGCCCTCTTGATCCCGGGAGCAGTCTTATTGCTTCCCCTGACTTTTATTACTGCTAACATTCATCACACCTCCCTTGTATATCGGGGTACTCAGGTTCAATTTCTCGTTGATCTTGAACTTGCCCGTCTCTCGTAGCGCGTTGAAAGTCGCGTATGCGAAGTTCACCGTGCTCTTTGTGTGTCCCTCGGAGAAACCCCAGGTGTCCTGGATCCCTGCGATCGCAAGCACCTTCTTCGGGATGTCCCCTATGGCCAGGCCCACTCCCTGCGGAGCGGGTTTCAGGTACACCCTGACCGAGCCGGATTTTCCCATTACCCCGAATGGCAGTGTGTGGCTCCTTCCGCAGCCGCACTCCCAAGACCCGCACCCTCTCTTTATCTCGATGAGGTTGATCTTCGCGTTCTGGATCGCCTTCTGGATCGCATCCCCCGTTTCCCTTGCCTTTCCGTGCCCCATTCCGACATAACCGTCCTTGTTCCCTATCACAACGGTGGCGGCAAACTTGACCTTCCTCCCGGAATCAGACATCTTCTGGACCATCTTGATCTCGATGACCTCGTCTTCCAGGTTCGGAACGAGCGTATCGACTATGCCCGCTTCCCTGATCGGCATGTGGGTGTTCAGGACGTCCGATATGGACTTTATCTTCCCTTCCTTCACCATCTTTCCAAGCCTCGTCTTCGGTACCCATTCTACAGCTTCTTTTGTCATAGCGACTCCTCCATCGCCTTTTTAACTTCGTCCATCGAATTCTCCTGTATCGTCTTGAGGTGCTTTCCTGCGATCCTGTCCTTGTGGGGCAGGAACTTCTTGTCCACCGGCACCTTCATTCCGGAATCAAGCAGGCCCTGAACGCTGGCCATCAGCTTGTTCCCCTTTATGACCCTCTGTCTCCCCACGTCTACTATAACCTTCTTCACGCCCTTCTTCTTCGCCCTGAGTCCGACCAGGTAGCCTGCCAGGTACGAGGATGGCATGTTTCCAGTTGGGCTCTTCCAGCCGAACTTCTTGAGTTCAACAGTGGAGCCATGTGCGACAATCTTGTCGCCGTTGACGGCGTATTCTGCTATGTCAACGTTAGTGTTCTTTATGGATTTCCTGATGATAGCCCTAGGGATCCCTCCCTTGATGAGTGCAAGCCTCTTCCTGTAGTCAGTCTTCTTGAGCCTTCTCCTCTTCAGCGGCATTATGTATCTCGAATTCATTTCACTCACCCTTCAGTACCCCCTGTTCCTTCATGTGGAGCAGGAGCGCGTTCTTGGTCCTGATCTCTCCTCCCTTTATCTTCTTGTAGAATACCCTGTAGTCGGTCTTCGTTATCTTTCCGGACTCCCTCATCTCCTTCAGGGAGTTCCTCATAGCCCTGATTCCCTTTACCCATCTCCTTTTCCTAGGGAACCGTGCGTTCTTAGTCCCCTTCCTCGATCCAGGACCCTTCCTCCGTCCCTTGTTCCTCTGTGCCTTCTGTACCTTGAATCTTGACCTAGAGTTACCCTTGGACGGTTTCTTCTGGATGACGTTCCTCTTTATCAGCTTCCTGATGTCATCCTTTGTGACTGCCTCGGCTATGTCGTCGATGCTCTTTGTGTCCATCCAGACCCTCGACAGGCCCGCCTTTAGCAGTTGAGCTGCCATCCTCTTCTGAGGACTCAGTGTTGGCATATCATTTCACCTCGTTCAGTATCCTGATGCCCGCTGCCTTTGCCTTGTCCTGAATGATCCTCTTCTTTCGCATCCCTATGCTCGAGCTCAGCCTGGCTGCCTGCGTCTTGGGATTTATCTTGTCGATGTCCGTTATGTTGTTAACGTATACCTCCTCGAATCCAGACGGATGGAGGTTCCTCGCCTTCACTGGCCCCCTGTAACCCGATTCCACCCAGGCGTGCCTGTACCCCTTCTTCTCCCTGAGCTTCGAGTGCTTTCCCCTGGGCTTCCTCCACGACGTCCCCAGTCTAACGTACCTGAACCACTCCTGCCTGTGGAACTCGGGCCTCTTCCTGTTCATCCTGTTCCTCAAACCGAGCAATCTCTTTCCCTCTCGGTTCATCTCAGCCTTCAACTACATCACCCTTCCTAACTATGTAGATCCCATCCTGGAAAACCCTAGGATCGAATCCCTTTATCTTGCTCATCCTCTCTATCCTGGCCGCTGCATTGCCAGTCACTTCGAGGTCACTCCCCTCGACCGTGACCAGGTCTCCTTTCACAGTGACCTTGGTCTCGGGTCCCACCGTAATCTTCCTTGCGCTCTTCTCCCCCAGGAAGTTGTCGAGGTGCACTTCGTTTCCCTTGACCGTCACCTTGACCGGGAAGTGGGCGTAGACTATCTTCATCGTGTAGATGAATCCCTTCGTGACGCCTATGAAGGAACTGTTGACAATGCTCTCCCAGGTTCCGACAACTGCGATATCTGTCTTCTTCTCCCTCGTGGTGAATATCCTGATCTTCTTCTCCTTCATCTCCATCTTCACGTACTCGTTCTTGAACACCTTGTTAACCTTCCCCTTGGGCCCCTGTGCCTCGTATGCAAAGCCATCGAGCTTCGTCTTGACGCCTTGGGGAATGTCTATCGTTTTTTCCACTCATATCACCTCAGTAGATGAAGGCAAGGGCCCTTCCTCCGGTTCCCTTCTTCTTTGCCTCCGCGTTGCTCATCACGCCGGAGGTCGTTGATATCACCAGTATACCTATGTCCTGTGCGGGAAGGTATCTGGACTCCCACCTCTCGAGTTCGTCCCTCTTGATCGAGAACCTCGGCTTTATCACGCCGCAGTTGTTGACCGTCTTTGCTACCTTGACCTTGAACAGTCCACCCTTCCCGTTTTCAACGTACTCGTACTCGTCTATATATCCGTACTTCTGGAACACCCTCAGCACCCTACCGACGAGGTTGGATGCTCTGACGTCTAGCTCCTGTCTTCCAAGCTTGGATGCGTTCTTTATCGATGTCATTGCGTCGTTTAACGTATCTCCCATTTTTTCACCTCACGAATACTTCTCAAAGCCCAGCTCGGGAGCAATTTCCCTGAAGCACTGCCGGCAAAGATGAAGGTTGTACCTCCTGACCAGTCCCCTCTTCCTTCCGCACCTCTCGCACCCCTCTTTCCTTCCGTACTTCTTCTTGGGTGCAAGTTTTGTCTGCGCCAATCATCCCACCTCCAGTATCTCAACGTCGTAGTTTTCCTTCATGAATTTCATCATCTCTTCCCTTCTGACCCTGATCTTCTTGGGGACGGGCCGTGGGGCGAGCCATCTCCTGGCCACCCTATAACCTCCCCTTCTCCTGAACGTGACGACAACGTCCATCCCGAATATTCCTATCTCGGGGTTGTACTTATGCCCCTTGAAGTCGGTGTAATCGGCTATTCCGAAACTGTAACTGCCCTGCTCCGAGAACGAGTAGCTCAGGCACTTGTTGTTCTTGACCCAGAGTGCAGCCCTGAGGAACCGATCCATCTCCTCTCCCTTGAGCGTGACCTTCACACCCAGGGGCTGTCCCTCCCTGATACCGAACTCCCTGCTCGTTTTCTTTGCCTTTGTGATCGTCGGGTTTCCGGTCGTCAGGAGCTTCAGGACGCTCTTTGCCTTCTCCAGCTTCTCTCCGGACTCCCCAACTCCAATGTTGACCGTGACCTTGTCTATCACTACGTCCGTCATCTCCACCATTCTATGCACCTCCGGGTATCGTTATCTCGCTCTTCGATTTCCCGAGCACGAAGATGTTGGACATCGTAGTCGTGAAGTTGTCGTTGCTCTCTACCGTGTTCTCCTGGTAGCTCTTCGATACGTTGATCTCCTTGATCGTAGTTATTGTTCCCTTGTGGGCGCCGCCTGTGACGTAGACTGATGTCTCCTTTGCCATCGGGTATACCTCCAGGATCTTCTGCTCAGGTATGCTGATCTTGAGGGTATCTCCCCTCTTGACAGTCTTCTCGTTAGTGAGAATGACCCTTCCGTCGTGGGTGGATATCTGTATCTTCCCCCCCTTTGCTACGGACTTGCCCGTGACCTTGACCAGTTTCCAGTTCGCGTCCAGTCCACTGAGGTCTGCCATTATCAGAACACCCTTGTGGTCCATCAGCACCCTCTTCGATATCCCAGCTTCCTTGACGGAAAGGACGTCCATGAAACCTATGGGTCTCTGGTAGTCCTTTACGATCCTGCCATCGACCTCGACCTTTCCCCTCGATATGATGTTCCTCGCTTCCTTGGATGTGTCTGCAAACTTGAGCACGTCTCTTATGACAACCATGAGCGGTACCGAGCTCTTCCTTGAGTGAGGTCCCGCCCTCGACCTTACGGACCACGCGAACTTCTTCCTCGGCTGCTTCCAGGTGACTGGAGACGCAATCCTCTTGATGTGTTTACTCATCTTCTTCATCCCCCTCTTCTTTCTCCTCGTCCTCTTTATCCTCCTTCCCCTCCGGCTCTGCTGGTGTCTCTTGCTCTGACTCCACTGCTCCCTCCGGCACCTCTTCCTTTTTCTCCTTCTCCGCTTCCGGCTCCGGCTCATCCTCCACTAGCTTGTTCCTGTAGAGTGCGAGTCTCGTCAGCCTGTCCTTCCTCCTCTTGTCTTCTAGGACGAGCTTTGTGAGTACCAGCGCGGACGGATCGAGTTTCCTAGGCTTCATCTTCCCGTCTGCCTTCGCAACGTTGATGTTCTCGACCACTACCTTTCTCTCGCCCGTCATGATCTTGATGACCTTCCCTTCCTTTCCGACGATGTTGAGCTTTTCGTCCTTCTCCGCATCGCCCCTGACTATCCTCACCAGGTCTCCCTTCCTGACCGGGAAGTTCCTGACCCCGTACTTCGCAATCAGGTCCCTCGATAGATGAACGCTCATGTTCTTCATCGTTTCACCTCAGACTATGGAGCTGGCTAGGGCTGCTACCCTGGGCCATCTCTCGGCTGCCTCCTTAGCCACGGGACCCTTTATTTCCGTCCCCCTCGTCTCTCCGTTGTCTTGGACAAGGACGGCCGCGTTGTCCTCGAATTCCACCATCAACCCATCCTGTCTCCTGAACGTCTTCCTCTGCCTGATGACCACTGCGTAGACCACCTTTCTCCTCATCTCGGGAGAACCCCTCTTTACTGATGCGATAATCATGTCGCCCACGGAAGCGGCCGGTACCCTGCTCTTCGTGTTGTGGTATGCCTTCACGTTGATGAGCGCTATTATCTTGGCACCCGAATTGTCCGCACAGTTGAGGTTCGCTCCCAGAGGGAGCCCCCTTATCTGCGTTCCAGCCAGTCCTTTCATTCCAGCCCCACCCTCTCTATTACGACGAACGAGATGGACTTGGCAAGCGGCCTGGCATAAGCTATCTTTACGACATCTCCCTGTTTGGCGTGGATGCAGCCGGGTAGGTGCGCATGATACTTCTTCTTCCTCTTCTCATACCTCTCGTACTTCTCATTCTTCTTGGTGTATTCCCTCAAGACCGTCACTGTGCCTTTCATGGAAACGGACATGACCTTCCCCTGTATTACCGGGGACTTCACGCCCAGCTCTCCATGGAATGGGCACTTCGGATCGGTGCATTCTTCCTTGGGTTCGTTAACTTCTATGCCTATGTTCCTCATTGCCTTCCCTTCCTCCTCAATTTCTTCATCTTGTCTTCCGGTCTGAACCTCATCCTGGAGAGGTCAGCTCTCTGATCTTCAATCAATAAAATTCCCCTCGTCTTTGGCAGGATCCTCTCTCCGGATCCAGTTTCGAGTTTCAGTATGTTCTTTCTCTCGTCCACTACCTTCCCCTCCATCCCTTTCATGGAAGAGTCTGTGTGTTCGATGACCTTGACCCTGCAGCCTACCACGTCTGTGAGATATGGGTTCATTGAGAGACCTCCACTTTGAACCCCATGTCCTCGAGGACCTTCTTCACTTTATCCCTCTGGTCCCCCTGAAGCTCTATTTTTTCTCCCTTTGCCGTTCCGCCAGTAGCCGTCTTCCTCTTCAGCGTCTTCGCCAGCTCCTTTATGTCCTCAGAATGCGGGTCGAAACCGGAGACTATCGTCATCCACTTGCCGTACCTCCTCTTGTCCGTCGTAATGGTGATTACCTGAGACTCCCTCGCTATCTCGTCCAGGGGCGTCAGGTCCCTGAATATCTTGTCGTCCTTCATTTCTCCGTCTCCCTCATTACCGTCTCAATCCTGGCGACCTGCCTCCTGAGGGACTCGATCTTCCCGGGACTCGGAGGGGCTCCGCCCATGGCAGATATACCCCTCTCCCTCATCAGCTCCTCTCGGAGGTCGTTGTACTTCTTCCTGATCTCTTCCCTATTCATTTTTCGTATCGACTTTGCCGTCATTTCTTCCATCGACAGTCACCTCCCCAAAGTTGACCTTGCCTACTTTTATGTCGTCTGGCAGCTTGACGTTCTTCCTGAGTATCTTCACAGTGATCCCGATGATCCCGGGCTTCGTTTTCGCCACTGCAAACCCCTTCTCTATGGACTCTGAAGGGTATCCAGACGAGATGACCTTGCCGGACGTGTACTTGACGCTCCTAGACCTCTCGCCGGTGAGCTTCCCTCCCATCCTGACCTGTCCTCCCCTAGCCCCTGAGTCCATGATCCTCTTTAGTATGCTGTGTCCCGCTCTCCTGAAGTGCCACCCCTTCTCTATCGACCTGGCCAGCTTCTGTGCCATGATCTGGGCATTCAGTCCCGGGTCCTCTGTACCCTCAACTTTTATGAGAGGGCTGGTGAGTGCGAACTTCTTTTCCAGGGTCACTTCCATGTTCTTTATCTTGGAGCCCCTTCTACCTATCACGAGACCTGGCCTCTCTACCCTGAGCATGACGATAGTGTTCTGCGGGGTCCTCTGTATGTCCACCCCACCGAAACCGGCGTCACCTATCTCGTGGATGAGGTATTCCCTGATAAGCTGTCTTCTAATGTTCTCCTTGAGAAATTTTAGTTCCTTCATTCTGTCTTCTCCTCCAGCTCTTCCAGTATAATCTGGATGTGTACCCTCTCCCTGTAGAACTTCCCGCTAGACCCGAAGGCCTTGTATGTGAAGTACTTGATCGGCTGCGCTGGCTGTGCCACGGCACTCTTTATTACCAGCCTCTCCGAATCCAGCTGCTTGAACTCCGCGTTGTTCTCAGCGTTCGTGAGCGTTTCGAGGATGTACTTCGCTGCCTTCACGGGATATCTCCCAGGACCAACTCCCCTCTTGTGGGAGACTGAGTCAAGGAATTTCCTGTACGGTACTGCGCTTTTCTTTGATATGACGTTCTCCAGGTAGTCCTTCGCCCTGACCAGTTTCATTCCCTTCACTGTCCTGACAATCTCCAGTGCATCCCTCGGCGATACCGGAGTGTTAACGGAAGTTGCCCTTGCACTCTTTTTCTTGTCGGTTTCTAACACGTACTTCATCTCAATACCTCACTTCAGCGGCAGGAATTTCGATCCTCTGGTAGCTCCGACTCCTGGTCCGGAGTGTTTGACTTCCTTCCTCGTCTGGGAGTATTCACCCAGATAGTGGCCTATCATGTCCTCCTTTATGGTGAACGTCTGGTAGAGGTGTCCGTTGTAAACGGAAACGGTCTTGCCGACGTACTGTGGTAATATTATAAGGTCCCTTACCCTCGTCCTTACCTGATCGTCTTCGAGGAGTCTGTCATGCAGCCTCTGCTGCTCGATGTTATAACCCCTCTTGAGCGACCTTCTCGCCCTCGCGGGAACGATTTTCAGGAGCTCAGGAAGGTCAAGTGTCAGGAGCTGTTCCATGGTCCTTCCTTTGTAAAGGATCTCCTTTCCCCTCTCCCCAATTGCCTTCGTCGCCTTTCTCTTGGACCTCTTGATGGCCTTCTGTGACCTCAGTATCTGCTTTTCAGGCATTCGCCTTCACCTTCTTCTTTGGAGACAGTCTACCAACCTTCCTTCCCGGAGGCGTGTTCCTGCCGACGGTGGACGGTCTTCCCACGTGTTGGTGGTTACCGCCGCCATGCGGGTGGTTCACAGCGTTCATAGCGACGCCCCTCACGCTGAAGGGACGTTTCGCCCTGCTGCTGTAAGCGTGAATCTTCTTTCCTGCCTTCAGGAATGGCTTCGTGTCCCTTCCACCGCCTCCGGTCACTCCTATCGTGGCGAGGCAAGATGGTTTTATGTCCCTCATCTTTCCAGAGGGAAGCTTGAGAGTTACGTTCACCCCGTGAGCGACTACCGTACAGTAAGAACCCGGTGTCCTGGCTATGTTGCCGCCTGATCCTGGTTTCAGTTCCACGTTGTAGACTACCGCACCATCGGGTATCAACCCGAGCGGGAGTGTGTTCCCGACGTTCGACTGTATGTCCGGTCCTCCCCTGACTTTCTGGCCCGTGAACATACCGGTGTGTGCTATGAAGTTCCTCGTGCTGAGGTCGTTCATCCTGACGACAGCGACGGGAGCATAGTGACCCGGGTCCCTGACCAGCTTTTCCACCCTTCCTTCCCAGCTCTTTTCTGTCGGGTACCTGATCTGACCGTAATGCCTGTGGCTCGGGCTCCTGTACATAAGCCCGCCCTTTCCTCTCCTCTGAACTAATATTCTCTTTCCCATGTTTTCACCTCAGAATATTCCCAGCTTGGTAGCAAGCTCTTCCGCCGAGAAGTCCTTTGAAATCTTCACGATCGCCTTCTTTCCTTCCTTATCCCTCAGAATGTTTACGTTGGCGACCTTCATCTCTGAAATTTGCTCCACGGCCCTCTTTACCTGGTCCCTCGTTGCCCTCTCGTGAACCAGGAACCATATCTTGTTGTCCCTCTCGATCTGCAGCATCGTCTTTTCTGTAACAAATGGTTTCAGCAATATGTCGTACGGTGTCTTCAGAGCTTCCACCCCCTGACCACGTTCAGTGCCCCCTCCGTCATGACGACGAGTCTCCCTGGATGCCCTCCGGGAGCTAGCACGTAAGCATTCAGTTCCTCTGGCCTCACGATGTCAACACCGGGCAGATTGCTGAGCGCCTTCGATACGTGGGACTTGTCCCTTACGACGAATAGAATGCTCTTCGGGGTTATGTATTTCCTTCCCCTGCTCTTCCCTCTTCCCGCCCTGATCTTTGTCCCTTCCTTCGATCTCACTATATCGCTGTAAACTCCGATGTTCTCGAGCACATCGGTGGCATCTTTCGTCCTCTCTATAGATTCGAACTTGTCCTCTAGTATTACTGGCAGTGTTTCGACGGTGAACCTGTGCCCCCTCTTCTTTACGAGTTCGGGTGAGACTGTGCTCGACAGTGCCGAGAGTTTAGCATACATCCTCTCCTTCTTGTTGACCTTCATGTCCCAGTTCTTTGCGGTTACCGGATGGTGAGCAGACCTCCCTCCCCTGGCGTTGCTAAGGAGAACTCCTCTCGAGCTCCCAGCGACCCTTGGATACCTTGAGATACCGTGGTTCGGGCCCATGTTGTGCCCGACCCTCCTGTTGCCCGCAAACCAGTAGCTTCCGTAAGGGGTCCTTCCGTTTGACTGGTAGGCATTAGTGAATCTCACTATCAGGTCGTTCCTGATTGGGAAATTGAATGCCTCCGGGAGGTCTACGCTCCTTACGACCTTGCCGTCCAATGAAAGTAGATTTGTCATCTTACGCCCCCTGCTTGCTTTCTAGTGATACGTAGCTCATTCCGACCTTCTCGACGTCTGGGACCACCTGTCTCGCAGGATCCCTGAGTTTCACAACTCTCTTTATGGAGCCGGGTACGGACCCGTGCACGAGGATGTAGCTGTTCACTACCTCTCCGTAGTTCAGGAATCCGCCGTTTGGATTGATCGCCTTCTCTTCAGGCTTTCCGTAGAACAGGACTCTCTTGTTGAACTCGGTCCTCTGGTGGAAACCCATCTGACCCGCCTGTGGAACTGTGTTCCTTACCCAGTCGGGGTGCCACGGACCAAGAGTTCCAATCATTCTCCTGTGCTTCCTGTTCTTGTATGGGAGGAGCTTCACTCCCCATCTCTTGACGTGCCCTTGGAAGCCCTTCCCCTTAGTTATCGCGATTATGTCAACGAACTTTCCAGACTTCGAAAATGCGTCAAAACTCACTTCCTTGCCGAGGATAGATTTTGCATAGTCTATCCTTTCCTTGATCGACCCACCCCCGATCCTTATCTCGGTTATGTCCGGAACTTTCTTTGAGATTGCCTTTACCTTATCGTTCTGGATCAAGGCCAGAACGTTCACCTCGACTGCATCAGAGCCGTCGAGTTCCCTTGCCTTGTACTCCTTTGATATGGGAATGACCTTCTTGAGTTCGTTCAATGAACCCGAATCGAAGACCTCTCCTATCGTGTGCTCTCCGTACGAATCCCTTCCGTAGAGCCTGATTCCAACGATCTTAATTGGTGGGACCTCTATGACGGTAACGGATGATGCCACTTCCGATCCCGCCGTCGTGCTGCTCTTCCTATAATCAACGAACATCGCGTGAGTCATTCCCGCCTTGAACCCAACGAATGCTTGCAGCTTTGGACCCTCGTTGATCTGGGGCCAGGACCTGACGTGCGGTATGATTGATCTTGCCCTCTTCCTGGGATAGTATCCCATAGACCCATGTCTCGAATGATTTGGCGTTGCCATACTTACCACTGTTGCACTGCCGTTGCGTCTTGATGTGTCCGTAATTTCAGGACCATCATTGGCACTATCGCCAGAGACGTGTGGCTAATGCTTCTCCGACAGAACTTGTCTCTATTTAAATGGTTCGCAATTGGTATTTACACCTTTTCTTTCAAAACAACTACATCTTCGAGTCTGCGATGCTCGGGCTTGCTACGTCCCCGGCAAGAGTGCAAAGAACAAATTGTCATCTCAACGCCATGGATTGCCAACACTACCCAGATCCGTCCATGGTTCGGCTGTTTAGATCTAGCGGTCGAATGGTCTTGGTTGGAGCCGTACAGGCTTTTGCCGGCACAGCTTAAGCTGGTCTTCTCGAGGATTACGATGTGAGGATATTTATGAATTCCAGCGGCTATAGATCAGTTTGGCATGAGTCTTATCTCAATCTACATCCAGCCCTTATTGTTCCCCGTTTTTCATTCTTGTAGCGGTCGGCTTGGTGAGAATAAAGGTGGCAGGTATGGTGAGGAGAGCTAAGATATCCGTATGAACGGCTAGATCTGTCAGGGGTATAGCACCAAACGAGTTCAGGCAGGCAATGTTCGACTTCAGAGGTCAAGCCAAGAAGGACGATAGAAACTCGTGCAGATGGCATTCATTAAGTGGTAAGCACCTGGAGAGACTGGGTGATGACTGGCCTACCTCCCTTCGTTCTTTGGTCCGCGTTCCGGTCGTAAGATATGCGTTTAGTTTCTCAAGTTTCGGTCAATCTTGAGTCGCTCCGCCAGTCGGAGGATCTTCCCATTCGACGGTGACTCTTATTCTCAGCGGTATGCCTCCAGCCGTGTTTTGAAGCTCCTTGATGAACAACTGCATAGTGGCAGTCTTGTCGATGTGTTTAAAGCCCAGAGAGGGTGGCTCAGAATAGTAGGACGCATATCTCGTAATTCCTCTGTACGTGTCGAGCTTCATTTCCAGTTCCATCTTACCCATTTTTTGTCCTCACCAGCTATTTCTCCTCTGTACAAGATAATAAAATCCATTTAGGTTTTGCGGAGGGAAGGAGCACCTATCGCTCATATCCGAACCGATTCTCGTCCAGAACCGTAGAGTCTCCCTATCTCGAGTACTCTGGCGAAGTAGCCAGTAATGCTGGGTACAAAAGATCGGCTGGTTATGACGTGGTGAGCGTGCTTTCTTGTATCGTTATCTACGGTCATAACTCTTACCTCAAGTTCACTTGTTTTTCCAAGCAATACATCTAGCCCGGGGATGAACGGAACGGCCGCTATTCCAGCCAATTCGAACTCGTTGGGGATGAAAGCGTCTAGTCCTTCCAGTGCGGAGGTGAAGTAAACGTCTGAAAACTCGCTCACGCGGAGTTCCCCCTCTTCGAAGTCGAATCGATTGTTCCCAATGTACTTCAAATCTTCAAGCGGTCTCCGTATTCCAACTTCTTCGTTCAACTCCCTGAGAAGTGCAGTTTCCGTTGATTCACTGCTTGAAACGTGTCCTCCAACGGATACGTCCAGCAGTCCTGGGAATCCAACCCGTTTCCCTCTTATCTGGAAATAAACGAAATCTCTGTCGATGAACCAGCAGTGGACCGTCTTGTGCAGAATACCCTTCCGGTGCGCATCCTCTCGTTCGATGACCCCGACAATGTTCAGCGATTCGTCGTAGGCATCTACTAACTCATGATGCATAAGATGTGTGAAAATAAAATAGCGGATTTTAAGGTAGCGATTGAGCCTCCCTTTCACTCACACTTTGAGTATCCGCAAGTCTTGCAGGTAAGACATCCGTTCTCAATCGCAAGGGTGTCGTTGCTGCACTTTGGACATGTCGAGAATGTTTTCTCCTTCTTCTCCTTCTTTTCTTCCGTCTTTATCGCCGTGACGAGGAAATCGTTCGTCAGAGTAGACTGAGGCGGTTCACCCCTCATTGCAATATCTATAGCCTTCGCGACTCCGTCGGGGACGGAGGTGATCTTTGCACCGCCCACGAATGTCGTCGTCTTCCCCTTTATTCCCGTCAGTGCCCTCACCACCTTCGCGATGTCACCACCCTGTTGCAGGTATAGGGAGAGCAGTCTACCTATGGCCTCTGAGTATGCCTTCTCCTCAGACCCTGATTTGCCGACGTTCACGAAAATTTCTACTGGGGTCCCATCCTCGTCGAAGTTTATTGTCGTGTAGAGTTTTCCAGTCTCAAGCAGCGGGAACACAATGGTCCTGCCGGTTAGGATCGTCGACCTCTCGAACTCTTTGTTCTCCTTCTTCTTCGTGGCTTCTTTAGTCAGGAGTATACCTTCCCTCGAACCTTCCCTGTAGACGGTAACTCCCTTGCACCCGGCCTTCCATGCCTCAAAGTAGATCTTGCCGACTTCTTCTGTTGTGACGGACGAGTCGAGATTCACGGTCGAAGAAATTGAATGATCTACGTATTTCTGGATCGTTGCCTGAAGTTTTATCCTGAACATCGGATCGATTTTGTGAGCTTCAACAAAATACTCCGGGAGGTCCTTTTCGTCCTTTACTCCGTAGAGTTCCATGTATTCCCTGACCAGCGGGTGATACACTTTGAAGGTCTGCTTCGAAAGTGACTCGCTCCTCCTCGTATAGGAAAACGCAAAAACTGGTTCGATGCCGCTCGAAGTTCCTGCAAGAGCTGAACCGCTTCCTACAGGGGGGACTGTTATGAGAGCAACGTTTCTGAGCCCCTTCTGCTTGATCTTCTCCAGGAGCTCTGGCCCTAGCCTGGCGATAAAGGGCGACTTAAGGTGTTTCTCCAGGTCAAAGGCGGGGAAGGTTCCCTTTTCGGCAGATATGTTTGTGCTCTCATCGTAGATCATGTTCATTATTCTCTCGAAAAGTGAGTTTACAAAACTTATCGATTCTGGAGTGTCGTACTTTATCTTTAGTTTTATGAGCATGTCACCGAGTCCCGTGAAACCAACGCCTATCCTTCTGCTCTTTCCGGCCTCGTCAGTCTGTCCCTTTAGAGGGTGCTTGTAGAGGTTATAGTCGACTACATCGTCCAAGAAGCGCACGGTGTACCTGACCGCCTTCTCTAGGTCTTCCCAGTCTACCTCAGCATTCTCGAATGAATTCTTTACAAATACTGCCAGGTTCACATTACCAAGGTTGCAGGCACCATATGCCTCGAGAGGAATTTCGGAGCACGGGTTAGTCGTGAGGATCTCCATCCCGTTGTATTCGGATGTACTTTCCTTCCTCATGGTATCCCAGAAGATGAGCCCGGGTTCTGCCCAGTTCCTTGCCGACTCAATCAGCTCATTCCACAGCTCTTTTGCCCTGACCACTCTCTCGACTTTCTTTACCTTGGCGCTCTCGTAACTTAGTGTGAAATCTTCATCGTCCTCCACCTTCTTCATGAATTCATCCGTGATCTTCACAGAGATGTTCGCGTGCCTGACATGGTTCAGGTCTCTCTTCACTTTTATGAAATCCATTATGTCGGGATGGTCGACCCTTAGCGTGATCATCAGTGCACCGCGCCTTCCGGATTGGCCTATCGTGCCTGTCGTCTCTGACATGATGTTCATGAAGGAAACGCTCCCGGTGGATTTGAGCGCTGCATTGTTAACTGGTGCTCCCCTCGGTCTTAGTATGCTTATATCCGTACCAACTCCCCCGCCGAGGGAGTATGTCCTAGCAGCTTCCTTTGTCCATTCAAAAATAGACTCGAGAGAGTCGTCTTTTATTGGGATAACGTAACAGTTGTTTAGCGTGGCTCTTCTCTTGAACTTCTCCTGACCCGCACCGAATAATATTCGACCTCCCGGAATCATTCGGAAGTTTTCCAACAACCAGTAGAATTTGCTCTCCCACTCAGCCATGAGGGATTCACTCTCTACAGACGATATCTCCCGAGCGACCCTTCTCCACATTGCTTCTGGAATCTTTTCGAGAAGAACCCCTTCGTTGTCCTTTATCGCATATTTATCGATAAATACCCTTGCCCTCAGCTCATCGTTGTCAAACCGTACCAGAGTTTCGGCAGGAACCTCTGGAGAAATATCTTTTAGAATACCGTCGCCCTCAACACTCATTTAAACCACTGTATTTCCTAGCTAACCTTAGATGTACTAAAAGGTTTTTGTGAGCAAGTCTGTATCAAAATGCAGAACTAATTTACCAAAGAGTTTTAATCTTTTACTACCTAAATGACCTATGTAATTTCAGCAATCTTGAGTTGTCTGGACTCAACCGAGGTATTCTGAATAATCGATTCTTAGGAATAATAAACAAGAATCTTAAAAACTCAGCTAAATAAATTTGATAAAATATAAATATGGAATTTTTATTAACATTGGTATGATAGACGGATTCACCGCTGAGGACGAGAAGCTAGCTGGATTGTTGATCCAGATGGGCGTACCAAGGAACGTCTCCAAGGCACTTGTCTATATGAAAGGACGCCCGGAGACAACCTCAGTAGAGATCGAGAAAAATGCCAACCTCAGGCAACCGGAAGTTTCTATTGCCATGAGGATACTCAAGGAACACAGCTGGATCATGAAGAGGGACATAAAGAAAGAAGGCAAGGGAAGGCCAGTCCATGGATACAGGTTAGCGAAACCATTCAACGAGATCGTAAAGGAATTAGAGGAAGAACAGAGAAGAAAGATTTCGGATATGCAGAACGTTCTCGGGCAAATTCAAACTCTGGTTCTCTGAGGTTCAATCGTCATTTTAGTACCTTAACTTCTACCCCATCTGATACCAGGATGGTCTTGTTCCCTCCTAGGAAAAGACCTGTCTCCACTACCCCGGTTATGGATTTTATCTGCTGCTCAAGTCTCCGGAGATCGAACTTGGTCAGGGTCTTGCAGTCACATATCAAATTGCCGTTGTCGGTTATAAAGTCATTCCTGAACTGGCAAGTCATTCCGAGCTGTTCTATCTCCTTCTTTGTGGTATTGTGCCCAAAGCTGAGTACTTCGACTGGAATCGGAGACCTGTCACCGATTCCCTCAACCATCTTCTCGTCTGTGACTATGACCAGATAATTCTTAGACTTGTTCCTGACCTTTTTCTCCCTAGTGAGCTGACCTCCCCCCCCTTTGAGAATGTTCAAACTCCTATCCACCTCATCGGCTCCATCCACGGTCACGCTGATCCAATCCACTGTATCGATATCTACTGTCTTGATTCCGACTTCCCTGGCCAGCCTTTCAGAATTGATAGAGGTAGCCACTCCGACAACCCTGTCCTTGAGATTGCTGGCTCCAAGAAGCTTGATGAATTGAGAGGCAGTTGTACCAGAGCCTAACCCGACTACGTCCCCGGGAAGAATGTAATTGAGTGCTTCCCTTGCAACGTGTTCTTTTTTGTCCATGACAAAAACCTTGATTTTTGGATGTTCTATGGGTATTATTAGGTTACTATCTACGGGTGCCTGTTTAGCATGGGCGGTTGCATTCTCATAAATCACGAATTTCGGTAACGATTAAACGAATCGATGAAAAGTCCCGGTTAAACGGTACCTTTGATCAACTGTTCGGTAATATCCGGCGAGACATATCTCACCGTCCAAAGAGCACTATTTCAATAATTTGGAATGAACTTTTCGTAACCCATCTTGAGGGCCCTATCGTCCATGTGGGTATAGATCTGTGTCGTACTTATGCTGGAATGGCCCAGCAGCAACTGAATTATCCTTAGGTCCGCTCCGTTCCTCAGTAGAGAAGTAGCAAAGGTGTGCCTGAAGGTGTGCGGAGTGATCTTCTTTGGTATACCAGACCTCTTTACGATGTTTCTTATTACCCGTTCTACTGTCACGGGCGAGACCCTCTTGCTCTTCGAAGTCGGGAACAGGAAATCGCCCCTTCCTTTTGTCTCCTTTGTCTCCATAAGATAGAGCCTGAGATCAGCGACCACTTTGTCACTGAAAACTACGAGTCGGTCCTTGTCTCCCTTTCCATTTCTTATCTTCAGGGTCTTGCTGTTAATGTCGATGTCCTGAATCCGGATGGAGCACAGCTCCGATACCCTCATGCCTGTATATACTAGCAACTTTACAATCAGCCGCTCCTTCAGGTTCTTGCAGTTCATGATTATGGTCGACACCTCATCGTTCATTAGGTAGTTTGGAACCTTTTGTGGCCTCTTGGGCGCCTTGAGGTGGCCGAGGCTGTCTAGTCCTATATAAGAGAGGAAAGATTGGAGTGCCCTTATGTAGAGATAAATAGTCGATTTAGAGTACCCCTTTTCTATCGATAGATGTTCCTTGAATGCCTCTATGTTTTCGGCAGTTATGGAATCCTTTTCGAACTTGATAAATTCCAGGAATTGATCTACAATGTACCCGTACATCTTGACGGTATTCCGGCTCTTGCCATTGGCATACAACCGATTTCTAAAGTTGTCTGTCACGTTGGCGTTCAATTGTTCAGCGATCATTTAAACACTTTTTGAATATATACATAAGACAGATATAAGACTTTTGTCAGATTTTTCAGAATACCGAATGTTTATTTTTCAATGTATCATTTTGGGGATGAATGAATCTAGCATCTTCTGAGCAGGAAAAATTGGAAGAGGTGGAGAATTTTGCTGTTTCTCATATTAGGGAGAGAGCGGCGGAGATCGACGAGACTTCCAAGTATCCAATGGACTTGATCACCGAACTGGCAAAGATCGGAGTGTTCTCGATGTACATACCCGAAAAATACGGCGGGCTCGGTTTCTCACTAAGCCCCCTCATGGAGAGCATCAGAATAATCTCGAGGGAGTGCGCCTCAACCGCGCTTGTTCCGGACGTAACAGTTTCACTCTTCGGTGAACCCATCCTGAAGTACGGGAGTGAAGCACTCAAGCAAAAGTATCTATCAAGAATAGCGAAAGGAGCAATTGGTGCCCTTGCGATCACGGAACCAGGAGCGGGTTCGGATGCGGCCGCTATCAAGACGACAGCAAAGAAGAGGGGGGGCGGCTACGTGCTCAACGGAGGAAAGACCTTCATCACCAACGGGGATGAAGCGGAGTTTTTCCTTACGTCTGCGGTTACATCTCCGGAAAAGAGGCACCACGGCATCTCTCTGTTTGCACTTGACAGGGAAATGAGCGGTCTGTCGATAGGCAAGGAGTTCAAGAAAATGGGGATAAGGGGAACTAGCACCACCGAAGTGTTACTGGACGAGGTGGAGGTAGGAGAAGAGCAGATTGTGGGAGACCTGGATGATGGGTTCAGGATAGAGATGGATACACTCGACCTGGGAAGGATAGGGATAGCCTCTCAGGCAATTGGCATATCAGAGGGTGCGATAAGGGACGTAATCACCTTCAGTGAAGAAAACAAGAGCCGTCAGGGGGGAAGAATGAAATTCAAGCTGGCAGATATGATAAACAATCTTCACTCATCCGTGACCAAATACGACCAATCAATAGAGCTCGCTGCCGCGGGGAAGAGCGCCACTCTTCTCAGCTCGCTCTCTAAGCTCCAGGCGGGGGACGGAGCGGTAAAGATAACAGAGGATGCAGTTGGTCTTCTGGGGTACCACGCACTCACGGAAGAGTATCCTACAGAAAGGAGATTCAGGGAAGCTAAAATAACCCAGATATATGAGGGAACGAACGAGATCCAGAGATCGATAATTGCACGAGAGATACTTAAGATGGGCGGACCAGACTTCTAAACAGATACCTTCTTGAGACTGTAGCTTTCCAGTTCGCTCAGCTTCGCCGACGGGTTTGCCGGATCGTGCTCGAAAAACAGGGTCCACTGTTCTTCATATGCCTTTTCCAGTATCTCCTTCTTTTTCGAGAAAGTGTCCATCGGATATAGGTCGTAAGCCATCACGTATGCTGGCTTTATGTGCGCGGCTGTGGGTATCAGGTCTCCAAAATAGATAAACGTCTGGTTACCGACCCTCAGTATGATGACCTGGTGCCCTTTGGTGTGCCCGCCCGACTTCACGAGCTCGACCCCGGGAAACACCTCCTCGTCCCCGTTTACTAGTACTATACGGTCCTCCAGGTTCTCAAAATTAAGGTAGTTGTAGTTCGGTTTGGTCTTCTGGTTTGGATTCCTTATCTCTTTCATCGTGTCTTCCTGCATGAAGTACTTCGCGTTAGGGAACGTTGGCTCTATCCTGTCGTTCGTGTAGGAAGTCGCCCAACCAGTGTGATCCAGGTGACCGTGTGTTATCAAAACGTGAGTAACGTCCTCCCTCTTGATTCCCTTCTCGGTCAGGTCGTCCAGGAGTGTTCTCGACCTCTGGATCTCGTAGATGTCTGCAAGTTTCTTGTCGAATTTGTCCCCCATTCCGAGGTCTACAAGCGCAACCTTCTTCCCGTTCTTAACTACAAGGACGTTTGTCCCAAGCGTAATCTTGTTTTTATCGTCAGATTTAAAATACTTCTCCCAGACGGGTTTCGGCACAATGCCGAACATGGCCCCGCCGTCAAGCTTGAATGTACCATCGCTCGCGAGCATCAATTCAAATCCGTCGATCTTCACGGTCCTACTAATTGAATGTTGATATAAATCAGTTGGCGTCAGCGAGTTGAACTGGTGGTGGTTGACAAGGCACTTTCTACTCGGTATCGGATCGTGTCAGCAATCTGACGGTGCTGTCACTTGGGTCGTAATCCCTCCCATCGAGGGTCACTCCCTTCTTCACTCTCTCTATCTCCATATACGTCCACGAATTCTTTCTGAGCAGTGTTTCAAATTCCCCCTTCAATGTTCGGCTCACGGCAGCGACAATGCAACCCGCGGAGCTGTCAGTAAAGGGGTTAGAGGTGTAACCTACTTTTTTGTGTGCTTGCTTACCGATGAGTCCCGGTACAACGTTGTATCCCGAATGGCTCAGCTCTGAAAGTTCTTCGAGTCCTCTCATCAACCCTCCCTCCGACAGATCGTGGACGTAGTGAACGGACCTTCTGATCTTGAGGAGTTCCTTGACGTACCTCTCGATCGAAAGGTCATATATTCTCCGATGCCTAACTCCCCTTTCCCTGAAGTAAGACGATTCTGCTTCGATATCTCCTACGAAATAGATCGCGTCGTCCTTTCTTATTCGTTGGTAGCTGAAGACCGGCCTTTTGAATCCCACCAGAGCTATGCTGCCCGCTATACCATATCCGAGATTTCCGTAGTTCCCGGTGTGACCAGATGCTACCCTTATCTTCTTCGACCTCAAGTCCTTGAAGACTCTGTCGATGTAATCAAAATACTCGTCTCCAGCCAGTTTCGGCTTTTCGAAGTCCAGCATGGCGATGGAAGGCATCGTGCCGGATGTAAGGAAATCGTTGAGTGGGAATAGAATGGAAAGGGCGGCGTTTTCTTCTGTGGTCAGAAAGTCGTAGTACATCATAGGCTCGATCTTGAATACCAGGTCTCTCGAACTGCGCCTCATGAAAGAGAAATCTGAGCCTATCAGATTGCTCCCTAGCATGACCTCCTTGTTTTTCTTCAACAAACTCTTGAGTTCTGTCAGTCCAGCCTTCCCGTTTTCCACTGCCGGTAGATACTCTCTGGAAATAAAAGGATGGCTAAGTTTTAAGGTTCATTTCTGATTCCTATCTGTGCTTCTGGATCAGGACCTTTCAGTGCCTTCATATCTGAGGTATTCTTCGGTCAGAGTCGGCATACAGAACACAATGGAACTGTCGAATTGGTTATCCAGAGGATTCCACGCCTCTATGTCGTATCTCAATAGAAATGACAGGCTCCAGAAACAGCAAGACACTTCTTTGCTCGACAGGGATTCGAGATCAGTCATCGTTTTCCTGCTCAACTACAGGAGAAGAGTCGCAGTAGGGCAGGGATATGGAAGGATAGCTTCCTACGCCACGTTTGAGGACTATCATTCATTTTTCCTTAGAACTATCAACGATTTCATGGATGAGAATGGTCTGTACTCCAAGAGCTTCAAGCCCTATGTCGATACGGGTCCATTTTCCGAGAGGACCCTGGCCAAGAATTCATCTCTCGGGTGGATCGGGAAGAACTCTATGCTCATCAACAGGGACATAGGTTCCTTCACGTTCCTGGGTGCCGCTTTCACAGACATATCTTTGGACTCACCGAATCTACCCCCTGCTGACCTCTGCGGTAGTTGCACGAGGTGCATTGAGAGCTGCCCCACAGGTGCAATTAACATCAACAGAACAGTCGACTCCAACCTCTGCATTTCCTACCACACGATAGAGAGTCGGAGCACTATTCCAAAGTACATCGCTGAGAGTATGGGCGACATTATCTTTGGATGCGATATCTGCAACGATGTCTGTCCTTGGAACAGGGACAAGAAGGAGTCCTTCCTTTCGGAAGTTCAAAGGGACCAGTATTCTAGCAAGATGAAACTGGAAGACATTGCCTTCGTTGACAAGGAAACTTTTGATCTCAACTATCGAGGAAGCGCAATCAGGAGAGCAAGGTTCGATGGTCTAGCTAGGAATGCATTGGTCGCACTCTACAATGCAGGGAAGGAAGACGTCGTGAGAGAAGTCGGCAAGCATTTCGAAGACATCAGGTCCGACCAGGCTTCGGTCCTGCTGAAATAATTTAGCTCGTTATTTCTGGCACTCCTGCTTCCCCTAAAAACTAGATATATCAATTTACGTTGCTGTCTTATGCTGAGCAAGAAAGTAATTGTCATAAACATTTCATCCTATTACGATCAAGAAACGAGGACGCGGGGAAGGGAGGTAGATTTGGACGAGTACGTTACAGATAAAGACAGGCCAGTCCAGAGTTTCAACTTCGGACCTGACTTTGTCAACGAACTGATGAAGGGAATTTCACAGACCGTGGGGATTCAGTCTCGTCCGAACCAGAAGCTCATACTCAGGCTCTCGGATGAGGAGTACGAGTCTCTCGGAATAAAGTTCGAAGTGAATGACATCTACGCCCTAACATTCGAGGAAGGTAGAATAGAGTTCAGAAGGGACAGTATTTAGAAATACAATTACCCTTGACACTGAAGAGAGTGTTTTTGAATTAGAATTAAAGGTAGCAAGGGTAATATAGAAATTTAAGCAAGTACAAAATCCTTTAATACCAAATTTATCATATTTCTCTAATGAAAGATGGTGAGCACCAGAACCTAGCGACTGCTGTAAACCCTGAGAGGATGGAGCGGATCCTCGAAAGGGATAAACAGGAAGTAGAGGTGGAAAAACAGCTGGACAAACTCAAGAATGCTCCCTCGACTCCGAAGAAGAAAAGGGAGAGAGTTGAAGCGATCAATAGGATCTCCAGAAAGTACTACGAGATTGCGAATAGCATGGTCGAGGATTCCCTATATTCTGAGGCTGTGGATCTCTATTCAAAGTCTATTTCAATTCTCAGAAAGGACGGTAACAAGAAAGCTGTTGACTCTTACTTCAACAGGGCGATCACACTTGCAATGATGGGCTACCCTAAGATGGCACTTGAAGATCTAAGAGTCATCTCTAGGACTAATCCTCCGAAGGCGGATGTCTACTTCGTGAAGGGGCAGATCTTCGAGAGCCTCGGAAAAGAAAAACTTGCAGAGAGGATGTACAAGAAGAGCCTGGACATAGACCCCAATTTCTATAGGGCGGCCCACAGTCTAGAGAACATGCACCTGAGATAGGATATCCACCCTATTTTAAAAAATTTAATTGTGGTTAAAAGTCTGCTGTAGTGCGTGGAAAATCGTTATATTTTTGTATGAACTGTCGGAGTAGGTGGACCTATTTGAAATACGTGAACTACTCGAGAGTTCCGATAAAACATTTTGACCCAGTCGAGAGAGTTAGGACGCTGGACGTCCAGACGCTGGTTCCTTACACACTTGAAGAGGTGACTGCGGAAGCTTCAAGGTGCCTCGGGTGTGGCCTATGCATCGAGGGATGCCCAGCAAGAATAGATGTCCCCGGTTTCCAGATAGCTGTTAGGAACGGGAACCTGGATGAGGGACTGAAGATAAACTTTGAGAAGCTTCCTTTTGTTGGAGTATGCGGGAGCGTTTGCCCTCACCCATGTGAGGACAACTGTATCCTCGACGACAACAAGGGACCGGTGTCGACAAGGCACATAAAGAGGTTCATTTCAGAGAATTCTGAAGACTACCATGAATCCCTTGGAGTCGTTCAGAATGACCTCGGAGGTCACCCGAAGGTTGCGGTGATTGGCGGAGGACCATCAGGACTATCGACGGCTTTTTATCTCTCCATAAATGGCATACGAGTAGATGTATTCGAACAGACGGACAAACCGGGTGGAATGATGGTTCACGGAATTCCCGATTTCAGGCTGTCGAGAGAGACCGTCCAGAAGGAGGCAGATCACGTTCTCTCATATGGTGCTCACATCCACTACAACAAGAAGGTAGGGCGGGACATCAAGTTCGATGAGCTGTTGCGACAGTATGACGCAGTATACCTTGCGGTTGGAAACTGGAAGCCTTCAAAGACGCGGACCCCTGGCGTACAACTAAAGGGGGTTTACCACGCTATTGACTTTCTCGGACAGATCAACAATGGAAAGAGGGTAGACGTTGGGAACACCGTCGCAATAATAGGAGGAGGGTTCACCGCCTTCGACGCTGCCAGGATCTCACTGAGACTCGGAGCAAAGAAAGTTATAGTGATGTATAGGAGGGCGGTCACCGACAGGCCTGGCTATCCTTCAAGTAATGCAGAAGAAGAACTGGACGAGGCAGAAGAGGAGAGGGTGGAATTCATCTGGGAGGTAACTCCCACTGAGTATTACGGCGAAGACAGCAATGTAAAGGGAATCAAGTACTGGAAGACCGAGATGGTTGATAAGGGAAAAGGAAGAAGGGAGCCTGTTCCCATCAAGGACAGGGAGTACTTCGTTCAAGCAGACACCGTAGTGGAGGCTACTGGGCAGAAGGGAGACTTTTCATTCATCCCCGAGGACATTATGAAAAAGATCAGCACCACTCCTTCCGGAGACCTCGTCGTCAACCAGTACAACATGACGAGCTATCCAGGAATATTTGCCGGTGGAGACATCGCAAATTCAAGAAAGGACATAATCAGCGGGGTCGCTGATTCCGGTAGGGCCAGTATGGGAATACTCTTCTATTTCAAAGACACGGGCAGAATAGACAAGGTACCTGCAAAGCTCGTAAATTTCGAAAAGGGACCGTATGCCATAGCATAGAGCAAACGATTCCTTCCGTGCACCGGAAAGGTTATGATTCTTACTCAATTGACGTCCTTGGAGATGGAATCCTCCGGAGCTTTCAGAGCCGAACCTTCTTTTGAATGATGATTCCTATGAACTGGAGTGATTTGAATGGATGAAATGGAGGCAGAGCTTCGAGAAAGAGAAGAGGAGCTAAATGTGCTTAAGGAACAGATCGGAATTGCCAAGAATGATCGAGATTCATTTATCAGAGTTCTGGAGGAATTGAAAGAGTGAACGAAAGTGAGTACAGAACAAGGTTGTGGTTGGTGAACAGAGAGATAGCAATTCGAAGGTACGAGTATTATGAACTCTTCACGGGGAACAGAGTTCTTGCGATGAAGCTTTCAGGTTACAAGGCAACACATCCTGACAGGTTCTCGGAATCGCTGATAGGGAGGATGCAATTCTACATACGTGCTGGTCAAAGTCAGAGTTCACATTAGTTTACGGAGAAAGGCATTCAAAGGAGTTTTTTCTCGAACCAGCCCAAGATTTCATCTAGTCTTTTCGTCCTGTTCTTCGGTTTCCCTCCCCTGGAGAGGTCGTGGTTCTCTCCGTTCTCAAAACCTTACGTAATCTTATGCAAGGTTCTGTTCGGAACGTATGCCATCTCAGTCAAACCTGCT
>CAYMKC010000006.1:0-30755 GCA_964391105.1 uncultured Thermoplasmatales archaeon | reverse complement strand
CAAGCGTGCCCAGCGGAGGGAAGGGAGCGGGAATAAAAAATGGGAGGGATGCCGCAACTCCATTCCTCTTGGCCATATAATAGTGGCCGAGCTCGTGAGAGGTCAGTATTATGAGTAGAGGGAGGGAGAAGAAAAGAAAACCGAAGAAATACGCGGAGACCGTCTTGCCTATCCCGAAATAACCCGAATACAGTATCTCTCCGACCCACGTTGTAGATGCAATAGTCGCTACCAATAAGACGATGTTCACCCAGATTCCGAACGGTTGGGTCTTTCTACGCTTTATGACGGAAATGACGTAGTCCGATCCTGATTCATTCCTCTTCCCGATGACGGGTATGTACCCCACACCCTTCAGATCAATGACCAGTTTCTTGAAGTCACCCTCAAGATTAGGATCGACCAACGTATAGAACTCATAGACTCCTTCCTGGACTTTGACCTCGCCTGTGATAGCAAAATACTTTCGTACCGCAGAGCGAATCGTTACTAGTTCATCTGCTGTGATACGCAATCGCCTCTTCTACCTCTTTCCTACTGAGATTTTCCTTTAATACTTTTCCCTGGGCGTATGTGTTATTTCCCCCCCCTTTGACAAATCCCTTCTTCTCGAGAATGTGCATGATGTCCAGTGCAGAAACATCGGGGGAAGAGGAGACTACTCTCAGCCTTTCTTTAGAAATTACGATGCCCATTGATGACGATAGGCTCTTGGAGACGGACTCCGCAATGGACTCGTTCACTTCAATTATCTTCAGTTCTTTGTCCCCGTACTTGATCCTGGAATAATCGAAACCGGATTCAATCGCCTTCCTTGTCTCCTCCAGTGTGTGACTCAAGTTTTCAAAGGTCCTTACGGGGTCTTCTCCCAGTTTCTCCCTTATCCTGTTCAGTTGACTGACGTGACTGTCTGAATACTCCACTGCAGATCTTCCAGCTGCGAAGTTGAATCTCATTATGCCGTCCTGTATCCTCTCGACCCTCACTACCTTGATGTAACCTACCTCCCCTGTGGAATCGAGATGAGTACCTCCGCAACCTTCTGCATCTATGCCGGGTATCTCTACCAGCCTGAGCATATTACCCTCGGGTATCCCTCCCTGGTAGAGCGTGAATCCGAAATTGCTCTCCGCTTCGTTCCTGTTGACGAACTCCTTGTGAAGTGGAAGGTTCATCCTGATGATCTCGTTGGCTCTCTCTTCTATCCTGGATATCTCTTCCTGGGAGACATCCCTGAAGTGGGTGACGTCCAGTCTGCTCACCTTCTCGTCCTTTTGTGCCCCGGCCTGCCATATGTGCGGACCAAGGATATCCCTGATGGACGATAGCAATATGTGGGTGGCGGTGTGGTTCTGCATCAGCCTCTTTCTCCTGTCCTCCACCACTCTTCCGTGGACGGCATCCCCTATCGAAAGGCCCTGCACATCGTCCACCTCGTGGACGATCGTACCATCCACGGACTTCACTCCCCTGACATCAACCTTCTTATCTGCAACCATGAGAAATCCACGATCGGAGGGCTGTCCTCCCCCCTCCGGATAGAAATACGTGTTTTCGAGGATAACCGTCCCATCCTCCACGCCAACAATCTTGCTGTTGAACTCTAGTATCCGTTCGTTCTCGTAGTAGGACCTTCCGGTTTGAGGGTATCTTTTCTCGAGAACTCGTTCTTTCTCCTTGGGTTCCCTTCGAATGTTGGAAAATCCCTTTGTCTTCTCCAGTTTTTCCGGGAATCTTATTCCAAGCGCTTCGCACCTCTCTCTCACATACTCTATCGGCAAACCATTCGACTCGAAGAGCAGTAGAACGTCGTTCGCACTGATCGCACCTGCCTTCGCGTACTTCTTGATCATTCCATCTCCCTTCCCCAGGAGCTCGTCAAATCTCTCCACTTCCAGCTTTACTATCTCCCTCGCAGATCCTTCCAGTTTCACGTCGAGTATGTCCTTGAATCTCTCCTTCTGCTGCTCGATCAGATCCCACAACTCTGTCTCCATCTCCAGTTTCTTCCTGGCGAGCAAAGCTCTTCTTATCAACATCCTCAGTACATAACCGGCCTTCGAATTCGATGGGACGAGGCCGTCGTAGAGAAGAATCGCAATAGCCCTGGTGTGGTCCGCGAGGATGTAAATGTTGGACAGTCTGTCCAGGCTCGATCTTCCATCCTCACTCAGAGACTTGAGGAAATCCTTTTCGGAGCCATCCTCTCTTGCGTAAGCATCTATGAACTCCCGCAGGAAATCGGGCCGGCCCATCTTGATCTCGTTCATCAGCCCCTGCACCAACTGAGGGTAGAGGGCTTCATAGATCGTATCCGTCCCCTGTGACAACCAGGTCAACCGCTCTATTCCATATCCTGTATCAACAATCCTGTTTTCCATTTTCTTGTATCTGATTCCATCTATCTCCACATCTCCGTCTGTCGACTCCACCATGTCCATGAACACGAGCGTGGCCACCTCCAGACCCCTGACCATTACCTCGACGGACGAACCTCCGTTGCCCCCTCCTGCCCACGGTTTCTCCTTGAATATTACCTCCACCTTGTTGACTCCAAGATGCTCGAGGAACTTTACGGCCATTTCTACTGTCTTGTCTTTCCAGTATACCTCCTCTCCGGGAAAATTGAATGCCTTTGCGCCACCCATCTCGAATACGGAGAGATGCCTTCCCGTCTTCCCGACATTGTCGAGGTCGACCGTCCGTATGCAGGGTTGTGAAATGACAAGCGGGTTCCCTGGCGGAGGTACCTTTCCCGATGTCACGTGGGGCTGGAAGTCGTATATGCTGGCGTTCACCAGGTAGACGTCCTCCCTCCACCTGGCGACTATCGGGTATCGCTTGACCCTCTTGTGGCCCAGTTGCTCGAAGAACGACAGGAACTCCTCCCTCATCTCCTGCAGGGTGTATTTCCTGGAGGTTGGATGGTTGTCTATGAAAGAGTACGGATCGCAGGGGATCTCACCGCACGTTTCCCTCTTTACATCAAGTGTCCAGAACACCTTTCCACAGTGAGCGCAAATTTTCCTGTGATAACTGTTGTTTGTGAAATATCCTATTACCTCTTCTCGTTCTACCACAAGACTGGAAGAATAACTATTTTAAATTCTTTGTTCTGCTCAATTTGTGCTCATCACCATTTACAACGAGAGCGAACTCCATTCCTTCTCTGACAGGGCGGGTCTCCTTTATATAAGGGAACTCGGAAATGTTGACACCAGCAAGTTTTCCGTTTCATCTGAAGAAATCGAGATCGGATCGAGGAAGTTCAGGACAAGGAGATCCACTCTGAGCGACGTTTCGTCGTCTATCGAGAGGGGTCCGCAGGTTGTCCTGCCAAAGGATGTCAGTCAGATCTGTTTTGATCTCGACTTACCCTTCTGTTCCAGACTGCTGGAGATCGGTGGAGGGTCCGGCGGGTTCTCTATCCTTGCTGCACTGATGTACAAGGTGAAGATAGTGAGCTATGAACTCGATGCAGGTTATTTTGAACTCCTCAGGAGGAACATCAGGAGATTCGAGGTTGACGACCTGATAGAGGCTAACAACAGGGATGGCAGGGAGGCAGATGTCAATGGATACGAGTGCATTTTCATTGACAATCCCGAGCCCTGGAATTTCCTTGATGTGAAACTCACCGGAACGAAAAAAGTATCCTCGATCCTCCCAACCTACTCCCAGGCTGAGAGATTTTCGCGTTTCCTGTTAAAGAAGAATTTTTTAGTTAGAGTTCATGAGCTCATAGATGTACCTATCAAGCTGAGCGCGATGGGGATGAGACCCGAAACGTCGTTTCTGTATCATACTGGATTCATAGTTTCGGGGATGAGTGTGAATCTTAATGGATGAAGTCAAGAAGAAGGCACTGGAGAAACAGGGGTACAAGATAGTTGGAAACCATTCCGGCGTCAAGCTGTGCCACTGGGTCAGGCAAGACCTATACTACAACAGGCCCTGTTACAAGAACACCTTTTATGGGATCGAGAGCCACAGGTGCGTGCAGATGACCCCTTCAGTTGACTGGTGCTCTGAGAACTGCACGTTCTGCTGGAGGTCGCAGGGGTGGGAGGGGGCAAAGATTCCGCAGGAGGATGAGGCCGAAGACATCCTCGAAGGGTCCATTCAGGCGCAGAAGTTGCTGCTGACGGGCTTCAAGGGGGACTCGAGGACAAACATGAAGAAGTGGTTGGACGCACAACAACCAAAACACATGGCCATTTCACTGACGGGCGAACCCACCCTATACGGGAAGCTGGACGATCTTCTCAGGGAAGCGAAAGACAGGCACATCTCCACCTTCGTCGTGACCAACGGAACGCAACCAGACGCACTAGAAAGACTGAAGGTCCTCCCGACACAACTGTACGTCACCGTTGCAGCCCCCAACAAGAAGCTGTTCAACGAAATCCTCAATCCGATCTACAGAGACTCCTGGGAGAGGTTGAACAGGACGCTTGAAATTCTCCCCTCTCTCAAGACCAGAACGGTGATAAGACACACTCTTGTCAAGGATTTCAATCTGGGTTACGTGGAAGAGTACTACAGACTGGACAAGAAAGCAGACCCCGACTTCATAGAGAACAAGGGGTACGTTCACGTCGGAGGCTCGAGGAACAGACTGACGATCAACAACATGCCCTCTCACGAAGAGATAAGGGACTTTTCGTTCAGGCTGAACGGATACCTGAATTACGATTTCGGAGGAGAACGGGAGGACTCCAGAATAGTACTCCTTAGCAAAGACAGAAGGGCGAACAAGATAGATTTCTCTGCGATATGATCTGTGGAAAGGATGTCAATTAAAGAGATTAGTCAAATGCAATAATTTTAAACAACGCTAAAAATTTATATCTCCTTAAACATGGACGAAAGGCCAGTTGAATTTGATGAGATATATGAGTTCAAAGTTCATTGAACACGAAACAGATGTTCTTATAATAGGAGCGGGAGGGGCAGGCATGAGGGCCGCAATTTCAGCGTTCGACTCCGGTTCAAGAGTTACCATTCTTTCCAAGTCTCTTCTGGGGAAGGCCCACACGGTGATGGCGGAGGGTGGAATCGCAGCGGCGCTCGCGAATGTAGATTCCAAGGACAGCTGGGAAGTGCACTTTGCAGACACGATCGAAGAGGGCGTATACATCTCAAACTACAGGATGGCAGAACTGCTTGCCAGGGAAGCACCGGAAAGGGTGAGAGAACTCGAGGAATACGGCGCACTCTTCGATAGGACTCCTGAGGGTACGATCATGCAGAGGGCCTTTGGCGCCCATACCTACAGAAGGCTCTGTCACGTCGGCGACAGGACCGGCCTGGAGATCATCAGGACGCTTGAGGACCAGATATTACACAGGGACATAAAATTCTTTGACGAACTATACGTCACCAAGCTTCTGAAGGAAGGAAACAGGGTTGTTGGTGCGATTGGTCTCAAGTTGAACACGGGTGATTTTTATGTTTTCAATTCAAAGACTGTTGTCGTTTCCACGGGAGGATGCGGCAGAATATACAAGGTCACATCCAACTCATGGGAGTCAACAGGGGACGGACTCGGACTTGCCTACGAGGCAGGGGCCGAACTGATGGACATGGAGATGATCCAGTTCCATCCGACAGGAATGGTATTTCCTCCCGGAGTCAAGGGATTGCTCGTGACAGAAGGCGTGAGGGGAGAGGGTGGAATTCTTTTGAATTCCCAGGGAGAAAGGTTTATGGAGCGATATTCGCCCAAGAAGATGGAGCTCGATGCAAGAGACATAGTTGCAAGGGCGAACTATGCGGAAATAATGGCAGGTAGAGCCACTCCTCATGGTGGCGTCTATCTGGACATAACCCACAAGGGCGCTGATTTCATCAAGAGGAAACTGCCAAGCATGTACAAGCAGTACATGGACTTCGCAGGAGTTGACATCACAAAGGAAAAGATGGAGGTGGCTCCGACCGTCCACTACCAGATGGGAGGGATTCAAGTGGACCCCGAGACAACAGCAACCAATGTCCCTGGATTGTTTGCCTCTGGAGAAGTTGCGAGCGGACTGCATGGAGCAAACAGACTGGGGGGAAATTCTCTCGCCGACATACTGGTGTTCGGAAAGAGAAGTGGAGATGGAGCATCAGCTTACGCGAAAAGCGTTTCGATGGGAAAGATAGATGAGGCTGAGGTTTCAAGAGAGATCGAAAGAGTGGAGTCGTTGGTTGGCAAGGAAGGAATAAATCCGCACAGCATAGCATCAAAACTGGAAGATGCTATGAGTGAACTCGTAGGAATAATCAGGAATGAGGAGAATCTCAGTAAAGCCTTAGGCATAATCCTCGAACTGAAAGATACTTCAAAGAAATCCGCCGTCCAGGGATCGCTGAAGTACAACAAGGGTCTCCTCCAGGTCCTCGAGCTGCAGTCAATGCTGACGGCAGCGGAGGCAATAGTCAAGGGCGCGATCGAAAGGAAGGAGAGCAGGGGAGCTCACGCTAGGAGCGACTACCCCAAGAAGAATCCAGACATGAGAAAGAACATAATTTACAAGAAGGGAGAGAATGGAATGAAGATCGAGTGGAGAGAGGTGCCTGCCATGCCGGAAGAACTGAAGAAACTTGTCAATCCGGAGGAATACTGATGGATACAATCACCGTGAGTGTTTACAGACGTGACCCTTCCCTTGAAAAGGAGGGGAAATTCGTGGACTATGAAGTTCCGAGAGAGGAGGGAATGGTTGTCCTGGATGCAATGAAATACATTGAGAAACACATCGATCCGAGCCTCTCGCTGAGATGGAACTGCATGGCTGGAAAGTGTGGCTCCTGTTCTGCCGAAATAAATTACAAACCTTCACTGATGTGCAAGGCAAGGATCGACTCTTTAAAGAGCGGAAAGATCAGGGTTTCACCGATCGCAGCCTATCCACTGATAAAGGACCTAGTTACGGACGTTTCTGAGAACTGGGCCCTGTTGAAAAGAATTCCAAAATTCACCCCCAGAGAGGGACTGGAGAAACCGTGGAGAATTTCACAGGTCGACATAGAACGATCAAAGGAATTCAAGAAGTGCATTGAGTGTTTTCTCTGCCAGGACGTCTGCCACGTCATCAGGGAACACAACTCGGATTACTTCGGCCCGAGACACGTCGTCAAGGCCGCATCGCTTGACATGCATCCGCTGGATGCGATCGACAGATCGGAATTCATGAACAAGGATGCCGGACTCGGCTACTGCAACATAACGAAGTGCTGTACCGAAGTCTGTCCGGAGGAAATTCATATAACAGACAATGCAATAATTCCAGAGAAAGAGAGAGCGGTGAACTTATCGTATGACCCGCTGGCGATGCTCGTAAGGTCTAGAAGGAACAAGGGTGGTAAGAAATGAGAGCGGCAAATGAGACTGGACTCAGGCACATAATTCCACCGGAATTCCTTGAGCCAAACTGGAGGTTCTGGTCATTCGTTTTCATATCGATTCTGGGCTCTTACCTCATTATTGCTTACAAGGTACCGGTGTATGATGGACTCACGGACCCTTTCTACACTCCGACCGTCCTGATCCTTCCACTCGTTGTTCTATTCAGATTGACGTGCTATGCGTACAGGAAGGATTATCACAGACACCTCTTCTACCATCCGAACAGCTGCGCTGCTGACGTTCGCCTCGACGGGAAGAAGAGAGGCTATTCGGGAGAAACCGGATTCTTCAGGGTGGAGAATCTTCACAGGTATTTCATGTACACGGCATGGGGAGTGCTTCCGTTCTTCTACTACGACATATATCATTCTATTGTATATACTGGAGCAATCACCGTCAGTCTCGGTACCGCGATTCTGGCAATAAACGCCATTGCTGTGACCATCTACACATTCTCCTGTCACTCCGTAAGGCATCTCATAGGAGGGTACAAGGATTGCGTAAACTGCCCGGCCAACCAGAACAGTAAGAACTCCCTCTACAGACTTCAGTCCAGATTGAACGGTCATCACGAAGCGATCGCCTGGACGAGCCTGATAATGTTCGTGTTCGTTGACCTGTTCATCCGGGGAATGATCGCTGGATTCGTACCAAACATTCTTCTCATCCACATGGGGTTGTGAGAGATGTTCAAGATACTCCCTACCAGGTACAGGTACCCGCTCTTCTTCCTGGGCATACTCCTGATGGAGATAACTGGCGTCCTTTACAAAACGATAGACCTCGGGAAGTATACCGTAGAAGGGATGGTCGTCACGGGATTCATCGTATTCGCCTTCTCAATTTTGGCTACTTAATTAATCAAGCTAGGTTGGCTGATATTGAGCCATATTCCACTAAATTTTTGTTTAATCAGACTAAATTTAGTTTAGCGCCAAAAACTGAGAATTTTTATATCGTCAAGAACTTTCTAAACAGGGATCTATTTGGTCGAAATCTTCGATTACGATTTAGTCATAATTGGTTCCGGTCTGGCAGGCCTTAGGGCATCCATAGAGGCTGCCAAAACTGGAAATGGGAAGTTGAAAATTGCCATTATTGCAAAAAATCAGCTGATGAGACCGCACTCGATTTCTGCTGAGGGTGGTTCCGCCGCAGTTCTGTACACGGACGAAGGAGATTCATTCGATCTTCACGCTTACGATACCGTGAAGGGATCCGATTACCTGTGCGACCAGGACGTTGTCGAATATTTTGTCAGGCAGGCTCCACTAGACATCCTTGAACTTGAGCACTGGGGGATACCCTGGGCGAGGAGGGATGACGGAAGGGTAGCGCAACGACCTTTTGGAGGACATTCATATCCAAGGGCAACTTTCGCAGCGGACAGGACTGGTTTCTACGAGGTTCACACCCTTTACGATACGATGTTGAAATACGAGAACATCGACAAATTCCACGAGCAATTTGTCTACGATTTTATCATCGAGGACAACAAATTCAAGGGGGTAATGGCGTTTGATATTCCAACGGGAGAGATCAGGATATTCAAAGCGAGGGCTGGGATAGTTGCGACGGGTGGTCTGGGAAGATTGTTCGGTTACACAACCTATTCACACCTTGTCACCGGAGATGGACTTGCGATCGCACTCAGACGCGGGATGAGGCTCAAGGACATAGAGTTTGTACAGTTCCACCCGACGGGTCTGGTACCCTCGGGGATACTGATAACTGAAGGTGTGAGAGGCGACGGCGGTATACTCAGGAACGCGAAAGGGGAGAGATTCATGGAGAAATATGCTCCAACGAAAAAGGACCTCGCCCCGAGGGACATAGTATCCAGAAGCATGATGACAGAGATACTCGAGGGAAAAGGTTTCAAGGGACCAAACGGACTCGATTACCTATTGCTGGACTTTTCTGCAATTGGTGCCGAAAAGATAAAGGAAAAACTATCACAGGTGAGAGAGATAGGGAATCACTATGTTGGATTAGACCCTGTTGATTCACCTCTGCCGGTAAGACCATCTGCACATTACACAATGGGTGGAATTGACGTCACTCGAACGGGATTCACCGGAGTGACTGGACTCTGGGCTGCTGGAGAAGCTGCGTGCCTGTCCATTCATGGATCCAACAGACTTGGGGCCAACTCAACAAGTGAATGCGTTGTTTTTGGAAAGATAGCAGGCGAAGATTCTGCCAAGTGGCTTCTTTCTGACATCAGCACAATAAATCTTTCAGAGGGAGAGAGGTCGCATGCAGAGAATTTTGTCGCAGATGCCTACAAGGACAAGGGGGACAACGATCCTTACGAGATAAAGAGAGTGCTCTGGTCCACGATGGACAAGGACGCTTATGTCTTCAGGAACGAGAGGGACCTTACAGAGGGATTGAAAATTATAAAAGGTCTCATAGATAGGAGTGGAAAAATTTCAATTTCTGAGAAAGGCAATGTGTACAACCAGAACCTCATCGCATCTCTCGAGATGAAGAATCTGGTTGAGCTTGCTGAGGTCGTCGTGAACAGCGCTCTTGAGAGAAGGGAGAGCAGGGGTTCCCATTTCAGAACAGACTATCCCAAGAGGGACGATGAGAATTATCTCAAACACACAATCGCTCAGAGAGCCAATGGTGGTTTGCAGATCACCTACCGTCCGGTCACGCTTACAAAGTGGAAGCCTGAGGCGAGGGTCTACTGAGGTGATATTATGACGATCGAAAACAAGAAAGGATGGATTTCGTGGTTTAACCCCTTCAAGTACGGAACGGACAGATGGATGTACGCTCTCCACAGGTTGACGGGAATTGCACTGGGCCTTTACCTAATAGCTCACGTTTGGGAAACATCAAACATACTGAATGGACCTGTTACATGGAACAAGATAATGGTCGACCTAGATTATCCATTCGGTGCGCACTACGGTCCGTATATTCTATCACTGATATTGCTGGTGGCGGTATATCACGCAATGAATGGTATTAGGCTGACGATAGTGGAAAATGGCCTTATGCTGCCGAAGCCTTACAGACCCGAGTTCCCATACAAAGCTAAATCCCTCAGGGGACTGAACAATCTCCTCAAGATCGTCCTGGGTATCTTTATGATAGTGATCAGCGTTGTTGGGGTATACTACATTTTCACGGGGGCGGTTCTGTGAGAGAGTCTCAGATAATGTTCATGCAGTACCTGACGGGATTGCTCATAGTGGTCTTTGGATCTTTCCATTTCCTGCTGATTAGCGTACTATCCCCAGCTCCAGACAAGATTCTTTACATATACAACAGTTCAACCACCGCACACGCACTCGTAGGGGGAACTTTGTTCTACGCCAATGTAAAGGCAGTATACACCTCACTGGCGTGGGGATCTGTGCTAGAGCTGCTACTTACTTTCCTGGTGTTTCACGTTTTCAATGGATTTAGGACGATACTCTCCGAGCAATTCCCCGGAGGAAGGGCTGAGAAGTTCATCACCTATTCCTTGCTCATAATCGCACTGATCGTTTTCATATGGGGATCGAGAACTGTTGTAGTTGCACTGAGCGGAGGTCTCTGATATGCAGGAAATTGCACTCAAAGGATTTGGAGAAACTGTGAAGACGGTGACCTTCCGGATAAGAAGGTATGACCCAGAGAAGCAGGAACTTCCAAAGTATATGGAATACAAGATCCCGGTCCAGATGGGAATGACCGTTCTTGACGGAATACTCTACATAAAGGAGCACCTGGACCACTCGCTCTCCACCAGATACTCTTGCAGAATGGGAATATGCGGTTCTTGCGGTATGATCATTAACGGCAAGGAGAAACTCGCATGCCAGACGCAGATTCTAGAGCTTGGAAAAGACCTGGTAAAGGTCGATCCCATGGGCAATTACGGAATCGTGAAAGACCTGGTTCCGGATCTCTCAAATCTATTCAGGAATCACGAGAAGGTGAAACCGTACATTATCAGGGAAGAGGAGGAACCGAAGAGTGAGTACCTTCAGACTCCAGCCCAGAGAGAAGAGTATGCGATGTTCACCGACTGCATTCTCTGCGGTATGTGTCTATCCGCCTGCCCAACCAGCGCCACGGACGAGCTATACTTGGGTCCCCAGGCACTGGCGCAGGGGTTCAGGTACATTTCGGACAACAGGGACCTGGGCTTCAACGAGAGACTGAACGTTCTTGACTCGAAACAAGGAGTGTGGAGATGCCACTTTTCTGGGGCATGTTCAGAGGTCTGTCCAAAAGGGGTGGACCCTGCACTAGCCATTCAACTCCTACGACAGGTGATGACTACAAACGTGTTTGTCAAGTTCAAGCAAAAAGGAACGGCCAACGCACCCGAAAGGAAGTCCGTATCAGGCGTTTCTTGATGCCGAATTTTTCAAGCAGAAACCAGATAACATATAAATTTGATAATTCACTTGAGGATGGATGAGCATGACCCCTGAGTTGGCTGCCCTTGCTCTGGCAGTCGTTATTGTACCTATAATAATTGCGATACTGCTCGGAACGGCACATCACTTTTCCCCTAAAGCATACGGAAAATACACTCACGATACCTATGAGTGCGGAGAGGTCCCCGTTGGTGACTTTCAGTCGCCCCTGCCACTTCAGTATTACTTCTTCGTAATGGCATTCGTAGTCTTCGATGTCGACTTCATCCTTCTGCTTCCATGGGCAGGTTCCGTCAGAGCACTCGGAACTGGAATCTTCCTCGACGTGACTCTGTTTATCGCCATAATGCTTGCTGGACTGTTATATGCATCGAAGAAAGGATACATGAGGTGGTCGAGTGTCGGATAATATTCTCGTTACTACCCTCGATGAGGCTCTCAAGTGGGGAACGGGCAAATCGCTCTGGCCTTTCACCTTCGGACTCGCATGCTGCGCTATAGAAATGATGAGTGCTATGGGCTCAGATTACGACTGGGCTAGATTTGGTTCTGACGTCTTCAGGGACTCGCCGAGACAATCCGACCTAATGATAGTTTCTGGAACCGTCACTAAGAAGATGGCCCCAAGGATAAGGAGACTCTACGATCAAATGGCCTTCCCGAAGTTCGTCATCTCCATGGGAGCCTGCGCTTCAGCAGGGGGCCCCTACGTGAGAGGTTACTCCGTAGTAGATGGCGTAGACCAGGTAGTGCCCGTGGATGTATATGTCTACGGATGCCCTCCAAGACCCGAGGCACTGATACAGGCCCTCAAGATGCTCCAGGACAGGATCGTTGCGGGGAAGGTGAAACATTGATCCCAATAGAGAGCGAATCGACCACGAAGAATGGGATAAAGATAGTCTACGTTGCAAAGGAAAACATACTTCCCTTCCTGACGGAGAAGAAGCTGGAGGGTTTCGACACCCTGCTGATGATATCTGGAGTTGACTACAAAGACCATCTGGAGGTGCTGTACCATCTCCTCTCATCGACCAACAGTTCCCGCCTGATCGTCAAGGCAAAGACAAGCGAGGAGGTCGAATCTGTGACTTCACTCTGGAAGGGAGCGGACTGGCACGAGAGGGAGACGTGGGACCTCCTGGGAATCAAGTTCAAGAACCATCCAAACCTGAAGAGAATTCTCCTTTCAGAGGGATGGGTTGGCCATCCGCTGAGGAAGGATTACCCGATGGATAAGAAGCAGTTCGTCAACCTTGCTGATGACGGCGAGGACAGAGTTTCGTACGAGAAGACGGAGGGGTATTGAGATGGAAGATAAGGTAATAGAGGTAAACTTCGGACCTCAGCACCCTTCGACTCACGGGGTCCTTAGAATCAAGGTAAAGCTGGACGGAGAAATCATAGTAGAGGCACAGCCCGTTATCGGTTATCTGCACAGGAATGCGGAGAAGCTCGCAGAGATGGGAGGATACCCTAAGGGAATGATCTACATAGACAGGCTCGACTACGTTGCTGCCCTTAACATGGAACTGGGATATGTACTGGCAGTAGAGGACCTGATGGGCGTTCAGGTGCCGGAGAGAGCCCAGTGGATCAGGATGATGATGGTAGAGCTGAACAGGGAAGCATCACACCTCATCTGGTTGGGAACCCACGGACTGGATATGGGAATGCTCACGCCTTTCTTCTACTGCTTCAGGGAGAGGGAAAGGATCCTGAGAATACTAGACGAAGTGACGGGAAGCAGGCTACTCTATAACTATTTCGCAATAGGTGGGATCTACTCCGATGTCACCCCTAAAGCCATCGAGATGATCAGGACGTGGACGGAGGATTTCGTGAAGAAAATGGAGGAGATCCAGTCCATACTTGGGAAGAGTTATATCTACGTCAGCAGAACGAAGGATGTCGGAAAGTTAACAGCAGAAGATGTGCTCTCTTACGGCGTCACCGGACCAATGCAGAGGGCATCTGGAATCAAGAGAGACGTCAGGAAGGACGCTCCATATCTGTTCTATGACAAGGTAAACTTCGAAATTCCAACCAGGACTGAGGGAGATGTCTATGCGAGATTCCTGGTAAGAATAGAAGAGATGAGACAGAGTGCAAGCATCGTTAAACAGGTCCTGGAGAAGATACCTCAGGGAGAATTCTACAACAAGAAGTACTCCAAGCCGATGCTCGTCAGACTCAAAACAACCGGGGAATCTTACGTTCCGACAGAATCTCCAAAGGGTGAGTTCGCGATCCATCTGATAGGCGATGGTTCTTCGATTCCATACAGGGTGAGAATCAGGAGCCCGAGTTTCGCAAACCTTTCATCCATACCCACGATGCTCAAGGGATACAAGATAGCGGACCTTACCGCAGCCGTGAGCTCGATAGACCCGGTATTCGGGGAGGTGGATAGATGAACCTTTTCTTCTTCCTGATGAGCATTCTGTACGGAATTGTGAAGTTCCTTCACATCAATTTCATCCCATTCAAGATCGCTGGGTCCCCCGTTGGATTATGGATTGCATATTTTATCGTTGCAGTAGTGGAGGTAGTCCTCGTATTCGTTCTCTCATTGGTTGCCGTCATTGTGATCATCTACGTCTTCAGGAAATATATGGCAGATGCACAGAACAGGATAGGACCTAACAGAGTTGGTCCGTGGGGAACTCTTCAGCTGATCGCTGATGTCTTCAAGCTCCTTCAGAAGCAGGACATAATACCGACCGCGGCAGACAGGACGGCCTACAAGGTCGCCCCGTATCTGGTTTTCACTCCTGTAATCCTCGGATTCATACTCATTCCATTCGGGAGTGTATCTATTCTCAACCTGATGGTAGTGAATTTCAACTACACAATACTGTTCCTGATCGCTTTCATGACTATTGCCCCCGTCGGTGAAATAATCGGTGGGCTGGCATCTCACAACAAGTTCTCACTGTTCGGGGCACTGAGGTCAGCAGCCCAGGACATGGGATTCGAGGTCCCCATGTTGATATCCCTGATCTCGGTCATCATACTTGCCGGCAGCTACAACGCCAACGACATCGTTACTGCGCAGAGGTTCATTCCTTTCATCGTACCGGAAATCCTGGGATTCATAGTCTTCTTCCTTGCAATGATCGGGAGGCAGTCAATTCCTCCATTCGATCTTCCTGAAAGCGGCAGTGAGCTTGTCAGCGGATTCTCGACCGAATACAGCGGCATGAGGTATGGAATATTCTACATGGGAAACTTCGGCTTCATGGCCCTGTCTGCGTTCGTGGTAGCAGTGGTCTATCTCGGAGGATGGGAAGGACCCATTTTCCCAGGCACCATATGGCTTGTAGTCAAGGGTGCAGTCTTCATCTTCATATTCCTGCTTACCTGGATCTCGCTGGGAAGGGTCAGGATCGACCACCTTCTGCTAATGGGCTGGAAGTACCTTCTTCCGCTAAGCGTCATAAACCTTCTGATAAGCGCAGGAATAGCTCTATTCTTCGGGGGGTTGTTCTAGATGGCTGATTCCGAAAAGTTTCCGGGACCGATACAGGGCATAGGCGGTATATTAAAAGGCGTCTGGACCGTGTTCTTGCAGGGATTCAAACCCAAGGTAACAAGACAGGTCCCCGAGGAGAAACTCGAATATCCCACAAGAACTACGGGGAGGGTCTTCCTGAATGTCGATACGTGCATCGGGTGCACGCTCTGCGATCAGATATGCCCGAACGGCACTATACGCATGGTGGATTTCCATCACGACAAGAAGCAGGAATTCGAAAAGAAATACCCCAACAAGAGGGAGACATATCCGAGCGTGGACGTTTCTACTTGCATTCACTGCAATCTATGCGAGGAGATATGCCCTACGGGGGCAATAACACTCGAACCGGAAGTGGATGAAGTCCACTTCATCAGAAAGAACACAAGATATACACCCGAGCAACTCGGGAAGAAAGAGGCAGAACTCTGGGGAGAGGAGAGACAATGATCATCTTTTACATCCTTTCTATAATGGCTATAGTGGCTGCGTTGCTGGCAGCCTCAAACAAGAATCTTCTCCATTCTACGCTATGGCTGACGTTCCTGGTAGTGGACGTAGCCGGAATATTCTTCTACCTTGAGAATTACTTCATTTCGGCCATTCAAATTCTGGTCTATGCCGGTGCGATAATCACGTTGATCCTCACTTCCGTGATGCTTTCAAGGAGGTACCAGGATGCGGAATAAGTTTGCCCTCATCCTATCCGTCCTCCTATTCCTGCTGATGCTTACGTTCGTCCAGCTTGGAGCTTTCCCGAATGGGACTATTCCGGTGAATACTGGGACTTCGGGTAGTGCCGGAATCACTCAATCTCTGTTCACGACCTACCTGCTTCCATTCGAGATTGTGACTTTCCTTCTCGTGGCAGCCATGCTAGGTGCAATGTACCTTGGTGAGAGGAGTGATAACAAATGAACCTATCTGGCATAATTTCAGCTCCCATGAACATAGGAGCGGTAGAGTTTCTATCGATCGCAATACTAGCAATTGGGATCTATTCGTTCCTGAGTTCAAGAACAGTTGTAAAGGCACTGATATCTGTTGAAATTATGATTAACGCTGGACTTATCAATCTCATAGGCGCATCCAGCTATTATGGCAACGCAGGTGGGGCTGATATGACTCTGTTCGTACTTGTCATTGCAGCAGCAGAAACTGTCGTGGCCATGGCCCTGTTCGTCGCAGTCTTCAGGAAGAAAGGGTCTGCGGGACTGGATGTCCTAAAACTCCTGAGGTGGTAAAATGGATCTATCTGTTCTTTTGACTTTCCTGATCTTCGGACTCCCGCTGATCGGATTCCCGTTCGTGATAGGCATCGGTTTCATCAGGAAGAATTATTCAATGTACCTGGGGACGTCACTGATATTCGCGTCCTTCCTGATTTCTCTCTACGTATTCTTCAATTATACGGTTAATGGAGTGGTCATACAATCCAGCTTCAACTGGTTGCCTGGACTTCCTGCGGTCATCCCAGTCGGAGTGTACGCAGACAATCTTTCCATGATAATGGCACTGATGGTGTCCTTTGTTGGATTCCTGATCATACTCTTTTCTGTTGGATACATGAAGGAGGACCCTAACAGGCACGTCTTCTTTGGGGAGATGGTTCTCTTCACGTCCTCGATGCTCGGGCTAGTGCTCTCCTCTTCGCTGCTGATGCTCTTCATATTCTGGGAACTGGTGGGTCTGTGCTCCTATCTGCTCATAGGATTCTGGTACTACAAGCCGAACGCGGCCTCTGCTGCAAAGAAAGCCTTCATCGTCACAAGGGTCGGAGACGTCTTCTTCATAGCTGGAATAGGCGCTGCAATCCTGTATTCATCGGGAGGAGCGCTATCTGTAGCTGGACTCGGTTCCATACATCTGGTCTGGCAGAAAACGATAGTCTCGTTGCTGCTATTCGGCGGAGCCATTGGAAAGAGTGCGCAATTCCCACTGCACGTGTGGATACCAGATGCAATGGAGGGCCCAACGACAGTTTCTGCACTCATCCACGCGGCCACGATGGTTACCGCTGGAGTGTACCTGATAGCGAGGACCTATACCATCTTCACTCCGACTTCCCTTACGGTGGTCCTGTACGTCGGAGTGGTGACTGTGATTCTCTCCGGACTGATAGGCCTGGTGGTCAACGATATCAAGAGGATACTTGCATACTCTACGATCGGTCAAATAGGATACATGGTTGCAGCTCTCGGTCTGGGGCTGGGGGCAACCAGCATAGGCCTTTCCATATATCAGCTGGAAGCACACGCCTTCTTCAAGGCACTCCTGTTCCTCACTGCTGGATCGATTCTCCACGCAGTAATGAATGTCAGGGACATCAACAAGATGGGAGGACTGTGGAGGAAGATGCCCGTGACGGTAACGGCCATGTTCTTCGGAGCGCTTGCACTATCGGGATTCCCCGGTCTTGCTGGATTCTTCAGCAAGGATAGCATAATTTCGGCGAGCTATGGTGTCTCAATCTTTGCCTGGGTTTTACTTGCAATAGGAGGTTTCCTTACTGCGCTCTATGCGTTCAGGATGTTCTTCAGAGTCGCACTCGGACAACCGAGAAGCAACGCCGCGGAGCATGCACACGAGTCTGGCTGGATAATGCTCATTCCTGTTGTCATACTTGCAGCATTCAGCGTTATATTTGGAGTGTTCCAGCAGGGGTTCTATAATTTCCTGGAGAACCCACCAGCTGCCCATTTATTCGGAATCGCGCCGCTCACTACGATGGACGTCACGCCAGTGATACTTATGCTGGCAGCTATGGGGATAGCGTACTACGCATGGGGAAGGAACTCTTCTCTCCCGTCGACGGTAACGAACGGTGCGAGGGACCTTTACCTGCTGGTCAAGAACAAGTTCTTCATTGATGTACTCTTCACCAACGTCATCGCAGAGAGGGGCGTGTTGGGACTCTCGGCAGTTTCAGATGGGTTCGAGAGGAGGGCAATAGGCGGACTGGTGGATGCGTCTGGAAATCTCTTCGAGAACTCCGGGAAGGTTCTGAGAAAGATTCAGACTGGATTGGCAAGACAATATGCCATGATAGTTCTTATCGGACTGATACTCGCTCTTATCCTCCTGAGGATATTCATTCTTTACGGGGTGATATGATGATCTTCCAGCTCAGCTACCTGTTCTTGATCCTGGTGCTGGTGATGATTGTGTCGATGGTAGCGAGAGGGAAGATTGCGAGGTATCTCACCATCCTGTTCTCTGCCTTCGTATTCGTATTCACAATCGTCAACAACATGACCCTTACGAACTTTGACTACGGTGTGCTATCAATTCTGGCCCTTTCGTTCCAACTAAACTTCGTCAGTTCTGTACTGCTTATACTCATATCCTTCATCGGCATCTTCGTACCTCTCAGGTACGGAAGTTCTCCCGGATTCTTCGTCCTCCTTCAATTCCTTATGTTCTCACTGGTGGGCCTGTTCACGACGAGGGACTTCATAGTATTTTACATATTCTGGGAAATGGTCCTCATCCCCTCTTTCTTCGTGATAGGAATTTGGGGAGGGAAGAGCAAGAACTACGCAGCGATGAAGTTCTTCATCTATACACACGTCGGCTCGGTCTTCATGCTCCTTGGTATATTCACCATGTACTTCACGGAGCACGCATCGACCTTTTCCATGGCAACACTGATCTCTGGTATCGGTACCATCCCGATGGCATATCAGTCGTTCGTGATATTCGGTTTCCTGTTTGCATTTTTGATAAAGCTTCCAACTGCCCCTCTTCACTCCTGGCTGCCTGATGCATACGTAGAGGCGCCCTCTGAAGGCACTGTCTTCATATCAGCGCTTCTATCAAAGATGGGTGCATTTGGACTGCTGGTTATCTTTGCACCGATCTTCATGGCATCTTCCTTTGCTGGCAGCACTGCGGTTCCCGCAGCGCTTATAGCACTCGGAATTTTCTCGCTGATATATTCCGCACTCGTTGCCCTCTATCAGAAGGACATGAAGAGAATGATGAGTTATGCGAGCGTCGGGCACATGTCGTTCATAACCATAGCCGTGGGTGGATTCCTGTATCTCAACGGTTCCAATCCACTCGCTTCGCAGCTACTGTATTACGGGGCTGTATTCCAGCTGATATCACACGGAATAATAATAGCGATGATCTTCGCCCTCGTTGATACTCTGGAGAGAGCTACAGGGACCAGAAACATTCCTTCACTCGGTGGGTTGGCGAGACAGCTACCCGTCCTCTCTTTCCTCATTCTGGCTGCATTCCTGGCCTCGGTCGCAATTCCGGGTTTTTCTGGATTCGTTGGGGAAATTTCAATCCTCCTCGGTAGCTATGCTGTCCTGAAATACTACCTGATCTTTGTGCTGGCTGGAGTCGTGCTCACCGCTTCGTATCACGTGTTTGCTCTCCAGAGAACCATATTCGGGCCTTACAACGAGTTCCTCGGAAACATCAAGGCGAGGAAGGAGGAGCTGTTGGTGGCCATCTTCCCACTGATCCTGATATTCATACTCGGCATCTATCCAGCGCTGATATTCCACATTTTCCACATTAATGCGATTCAGTTCCTGGGAGGGATTCACATATGATAGTGCTAGGCAATTATGACTACCTCTGGAACGTGTTCATACTATTCGTCGGTGCGTTCCTGATCTTGTTTGTAAGTCTGATCACGGAAAATAGGGTGGTACTTGTTTCCATCGGAGCGGTCTTTGCTGCTACCTCACTCGTCTGGACTCTTCTTCAGGGAGGTGGTAATGTCCTGATAGAAGGCACGCCTATCCTCATATCGGGTTTCTCCAGGCTGTTCTTCATCGCAATCCTCGTACCGGGACTCCTTTCGTTAGTGGGTCTGGCAAAGTCACCGATGAGCAAGAAACCGGGACTGATGATATTCATCTTCCTCGTATCCCTTGGGTTCATGCTACTGGCGATAACCACCTCCAACCTGCTTTTCATATTCGTTGCGTTTGAAGGTGTGTCCATTCCCACATACGTCCTTGCAGCGTATGGGAAATCGGACAGCGAGCTTGAAGCCGCTATAAAATACTTCATCATAGGTGCCTTTTCCACGGGCCTCATAATCTTCGGAATATCACTTTACTACATTGCGACTGGTAGCCTTTCAATAAGTGCGGTCCCCAGCTTCCACAGCATATACTTCCTCGCGATGGGACTGCTCATATTCGGGTTTGGCTTCAAACTGGCGATATTCCCGCTGCACGGATGGGCAATAGATACCTATACGGGAACTTCCAATCCTATCTCCTCCTACCTCAGCACCAGTTCAAAGATCATGACGCTCATAGTTCTGTTCAACATCATGTTCTCATCACCACTGTTCTACAACTACCTGAAGATAATATTTGCAATAATCGCAATCCTCACGATGACTTTCGGAAATGTGGTAGCGATATCGCAGAACAACGTGAAGAGGATGCTGGCCTATTCCTCCATCGCACAGGCAGGGTATCTCTCGGTGGTCTTCCTGGTCGCAGGGACCGGTGCAGTCAACCTGGCAATCATCAGCCTTTTCATGTATGCACTTGCGTACGGATTCATGAAAGCAGGATCCTTCCTAGCAATGGATGGCATGGGAAACTATGACATGGAGAACTTCTCCGGAATGTGGAAGAGGAATCCTGCGTATGCTGTTTCTTTCGCGATCCTGCTACTATCTCTGGCTGGATTCCCCGGCACCCTTGGTTTCATAGGAAAGTACTTCCTCTTCCTGTCCGTACTTTCCACAGGCACTCCGCTTGCATACCTCGTGGTCATAATCTCTGTGATAAATTCTGTCGCATCGTTCTACTACTATGGTAGGGTCATAATGTTTATGTTCTGGAGGGAAGGCACGAAGGAGAAGGTCGCAAACAACTACATCCTCTACGCATCTGCAGCATTGACTGTCCTCTTCGGAATCCTCTATTTCCTGGTCTATTCTTATGCACAGTACATCCTCCCTTCCATCACCACTTACCTGTCGGGGGTGTTGTAGATGCTGGAACAGGCATACTTCCAGATGTTCGAGACTGAGATGATCGGAGGAGAGGTGAAGAGGGCACTTCACTTCCTCGAAAGAGCTGCTGAGGGAAAGGGATTCTATTCTCGGGTTTCTGCTGTGCTTCTTGAGGCACTCAAGAACAAGGCGGAACCGGAGGAGATAAAGAAGAAGATAATGGACGTAGAGGGGGACGAGGGAGAGAAACTCGCGATATACATCAGGTTCCTCTATTCGGTGAACAGGTACGATGTCTCCTATCCAAGGTTCGATTCAAAGAGGTGCAACGACAGATGACGGAAGACTACCAGTTCCTCAGGGAATTGAAAAGAGAGGGAGAGGAGATAATATTCTCAGCGGAAAAGAAGAGGATGATGCTGCTCAGCGAAGGGTGGGATGACTCGAGGTCGAAGATCATGGAAGAGCTCTCTCTGAAATATGGCATCGATAGCAGACAGAAATTTCAGGAGTTCAAGGAGAAATACAATCTCACGGACTATTGAACGATTCCAGTGGCCTGAGGTTTTCGTAATAAGCAATCTTTCTGCAGGACTGCATGTTACCTTCCATCCAGGAAGCGAGATCCTCTTCGTTCTTGAGTCTTATCCTCTTGATTTCCCACAGACAGCTATGACAATAAAGGCCAGAGACGACAGGACTGCCGCAAATTAAACAGTGGGAAGAAACCATCAGAAGAGAAGGAGTGACGGTTAATAAATCTTGTCTATTGAGCCAGGAAATGCCGAAGGAAACCGGCACGAAAAGTTGCAAAGCTACGTTGATTCTAACGGCCAGTTGTGATTCAGTCTCCCCACCTCTTTATGAGTCTGTTATCGACCCCGATTATGTCAAGGACCCTCGATGTGACAAAACTGAAAAGATCATCCATCTTGGAAGGACCGTGATAGAACCCGGGACTTGCGGGGAGTATGTACGCACCTGCCTCAGAAAGAGTGAGGAGATTTCTAAGGTGTATGGTACTGAGGGGCATCTCCCTGAACACAATGATCAGCTTTCTCCTCTCTTTCAAGGAGATCGAAGCGATCCTCGTGACCAGGTTGTCTGAGATTCCAGCGGCTATCTTACCGATCGTATTCATTGATGCGGGAGCTATGATAAGTGCGTCGTACTTGTGAGAACCAGAAGCAACCGGTGCTCCAAAATCTCCTTCGTCATAATACTCGTCAGCATAACTCTTCAGAATTTTAACGTTTACGCCCCCCTTCAGTTCGTACTTTGCAACTTCAAGCGCACCGCTGGAGAGTATGAGCACCTTCTTTGACGGAAGTTTCTTCAAAATATCTACGCCGTATGCTATACCCGAAGCTCCTGTTATGGCCAGAACGTATTCCATTCTCTGCTATCAATAAAACCTATAGATATTTTCTGAGGTCTTCTTCGCTGAAATAGGCAGCGATTATTTTCTTGATATAGTTGATCTTTTCGAATTCGGAGAGTTCCTGGATAGCTTCCTTGACGTGGTTGGTCATTAGGTTGATCGATTTTTCCACGGCATCTTTCTTGTTTTCTCCCGACTGCTCAAAAACGGATACTATGTTGGGCCGGTTGAATTTCCTGTCGTCATTTCCCGGTCTCTTCCCCAGCTCAAACGAGCCAATGGAATTGACCACGTCGTCCCTGACCTGGAATGCGATACCCAGAAGTTCCCCTGCCTTCGAGAGTCTCCCGATGACGTTGTCTCCCATCTTTTCGCTGATTGCTGCTATTCCAATGGAGGTGGATATCAGTGAAGCCGTCTTTTTCTTTGCGATTTCCATATAGTTGTCGAGTGTCATGTCCACATTCCTCCTCTGCGTGCAGAAATCCATTGATTCCCCGTCACACATGAGAAATGCAGCCTCTGCTATTCGCTTTACGACATCTTCACCGTAGACAGAAGAGAGTGCTACTGCCCTTGCAATCAAAGCATCGCCCGCAAGGATAGCGTTTTCGATGCCGTACTTCTTGTGGACCGTCTCTACTCCCCGTCTCATGTCGTCCTTGTCGATTATGTCGTCATGGATGAGGGAAGAGATGTGGAGGTACTCTATTGCAATGGCCAGATTCACAAATTTCATCGAATTAAGTCCGACAGATTCAGCACCCACGAACACTAGAGTAGGTCGAAGAAGCTTCCCATTTATATTCAGCAGGTGGAATGTTGACCCTTCAAGGTTGGTACTGGAGAATTTCCAGTAAAATTTGCCACTTAGGTCGTTCTTGACCTCTTGAAGGGCAACCATTGAATTTTCGCTGATGTGAAGCATATTCATGGATGTTCCTTAATCACAACAAAATAGTTAAATATTGTCTGCTTAGGTACTTGAAGTATTAATGGCATTGGAAGTCAAAAAACTCGAGGGCTGGTTTGAAAAGCAGAAGCTGATGAAAGTCCTGAAAAACGATTATGACAACTTCTACATGCTGTTTGACCTCGACAACTTCAATTTCCTTTTGGGGAACAGTTCCTTCCTATATGCCAAGGCGGAGAACGAGATCACTGGTGTCCTTTTGAATTACTATCATTCTACAGGCATAAAGGATATCTGGCTCTATGGGGATAATGAGTCGAACGGAAAACTGCTGAGCTATGTTGACAGGAGCACGTCCGTAATACACGTCAGATATAACGACAATCTGGGTTTGTTCGGAGATGCTCGGAACGTGTATAGGGAATACTGTATGGTAGCTGAGAAACCAGTGGGCCGGCACGATGACAATATGAAACTTCTGACACAGGACAAGTACACCCAATATGCGAAGCTGATTTCACAATGGCCCAACACAAGGTTCAGGACCATGGAGCTTGACGAGTTCAGGAATCTCCTGAATTACAGCACGATTTTTGGCTATTTTGTTGACGGTACGTTGGTAAGTGCGGCGACCCTTGGGGCAATATGGAAGAGTTGGTTCGTTGTTTCATCGGTGTTTACAGACCCTCTGCAAAGGAACAAGGGGTACGCCCAGAAACTGATCTCATCAATACTGGACCACTACAGCAATCTGGATAAGGGCATACTGTTCGTCAACGAAGATAACGCACCTGCGGTAAAGGCCTATTCAAATCTTGGTTTTAGAATATACTCGAAAGATCTTTGGGTAGACTATGGGACCGGATTGGTTCCCTGACTCTTTATTTTGAACTCGGTTATCTGCCCGTCCTCATGCCTGAAGAAGTACCCAACCTGGCGATCGTCGTTTGTCGCGGTGCAGTTTCTTCCCCTTGAATAGTTACCTTCGATTGAAACGGAGTCAATCTTGTTCCACCCTGTTTCCTTCTTCACTCTCTTTACCATGTTCTCGAATGCGTCTGCACATATGGAGCAACAGAAGAACATCTTCTCGCGCTCCACTTCCCTCCAGTAGTCCCCCCAAGTGCCATTGCACAGGGCACATCCATCATAATTCCTTTTCATACATTCTCCCCCTTTCGTATCTACCATCCAGGTAGCTATAAAAATAGTCAGCAGATCTCAGAAAATAAGACTGCACCTCTCTTTCCATCTGCAGTTCCTTGGCATAGGTCTCTACTAACTTTAACGCAACACCTGAGTGATATTGATCCGCTTCGTAACCCGCTCTCAGGAACTGGGCAGTCTCCCTTGTGATTCCTCCGTTCAGGATTTCAGGTCTAAAATAAGCATATTTCGCGCCATATTTCATTATGTTCTTATCAGCAATGAGTTCAAGCGAATGCATGGAGACCATAGCGTCGAGCCAGTGTTCAGAGCTACAAACATGTTCCCAATAGGCGAGCGCTTTTTCCGTCTTTCTTAGTGGAACAGAATTTATTACCATCTCCCTATTCAGACCTACCGATTCTCCCATCTTCAGTAACAGTTCTATGTGTGCGGGTTGACCATCAGCCCCAAAATACTCCTCCGAAATATTGTCAAGTTCATACTTCTGGACATCGAAGAAATTGGTCTTTGCAATGATATACGCACAGGACCTAACCCACTGTTTTAGGAAATGGTAGTGCTCAGTCACGTATCCCATGATTGTGTATTTGGTTGGATTTTGCATTTCCAAGACAAAAATATTAGGGTCTTCGGAAAAGAATCTATTGACAAACTTATGCCTTATCCAAGACGCAAGCCCTTCTTTATAGAAATCGTAGAAATCGTTGAATTTTTCGGTCAGAGATTCTATGGACATTTTGTTGATCGAGATGTTCCTATTCAGCCACATCACGTGTGAAGGGTCACTGACCTGTGCCTCAGAGTAAAAGTGAGAAGATAGGGAAGAGATTTCACTTTCAAGAAATTTCTCTTCACACACGGGACATACGTTCATTGATTTTTCCAATTGAAGTTGAGTAATAAACTTGTTGCTAATTCACATTTCACATCAAGAAGAAAAGCAATATACTCCTGACCAATTGACGGCGGGCGGAGGTTGCCGAGCCAGGTCAAAGGTGACAGATTTAGGGTCTGTTCCCGCAGGGGTCCGCCGGTTCGAATCCGGCCCTCCGCACTCTTTTTTATTTATGTAAATCACAATACCCTGACAGCTGCATAATCATCGTTCTATTTACTGTGCAACCTCTCTGCAGCAACGAATGTCATGCCTCTTCTCGTAAGAACCTCCGCGGTTCTGTTCAGTGCGGCATGTTTATCCAGATAATTAACGAGAAGCTTAGTCATAAGTCCCTTGTCGATGATTTCTCTCTTCGACAAGAAGTAATCGAGTAAGTCGGAGGGATGGTTCCTCCTTCCATCCACCTCTGGATTGCCTCCTTCGTGCTTAGCCCCTATGTTCTTTATGCGAGTAGCCAAGTCCACCAATTCTTCAGTTCTATCATATGGCTGTCTCACGATGCTCCTGTAAGCTTCTGTTATGTGATGCTCAAGGCGGACAATGTCCTCGAACCCAAGGGAGTTCCGGATGTTTGCGGCCACCTCAATTGTCTTGTTGTCAACAGAGTTGGAAAGGTTCAACCCTATGAGCGGACTCTTGCCATCTTCTCGACTGAAGAGCTTCGCAGTCATAAGGGTCCATAGGATGGAATATGGATTATCGATACCCAAGAATACAGAAATCTTGAACTCAATATCGATTCCCATCTTGTACAACCAGTAACCTAGGAGTACGGTACCAGAGTTTAGGTTGAGAACCTGCGGGAGGCCGTACTCAGTGTAGTAGTGGAGAACCTCATCCACCCAGTCGACCGCATACTGGTTGGGCATACCAATGCCACCAAAGTACCCCGTAATTGTATCGGGGCCCCCAAGGTGCACATTGATTGGTTTCTCATCCTTACCAGCGAGGGTACCCTTAGTATCTAGGGTCTGGACATAAGATCCTCCGACAATGTTCATTCCAGCTGCGAAAGCAAGTATGTCTCCGTCCTCGATCTGCTCCTTCATCGACCGAACTCTTACGTACCTTGCTGGCATCAGTTCCCTGCCAGATATTGCATTCTTTGCCTCTTCTATCAACCACGGAAAGAAGTTAAGACCGCTTATTTCAAGGGTGACAGGGAATCTGTCATCAAACTTGATTGAGTCTACATCAGGCCCAAGGACCTTCCTCTGGTATTCGGGGATACTTATGAAATTTCCTCCGTCCCTCTGTTTTTCTAACCATTCTAGATCCTTGACGAACGGAGAGTGACCCCTCCTTAGTCTCCCCATCTGGTTTTCCATCTTGCCGTTTTCAAGTGCAATATGGTTGATTTCTTCTATGCCACCGTACTTGTCCACCATCTCTAGAACACTGTCCACAAGCGGATTATCGTTGCGGAGCAAAAAGTCGTTAATTTCTTTCAGATGCTTCTCTTCTATCTTTAACATATTTCTTAGATCGGTCAATGCTTCTCCCCTCAAAGGGTAGTACCTAATAGGTACTAATATTTCGGGCACAACCATTGGAAGACGAGCCTTTCTCGAGTCTTCCTTACAGTTACAACCAACAGTCTCATTTTCGCAAAAAATGGAACTTTTCTCTCGTATTTTATTTGAAGAGAGATCCTGATTCGATCCTGGTTATTCACCGGTCAGCAAGATTAATGTCGGGATTTACTGCATTTGAGTAGTCGAAGTCCTTGATAATTTTGTGAACTTGTCTTGTGTCTGTTCTTTCGATTTCAGAGATTTCGAACAACTTATCCAGAACGGCAAGATATTCCATTCTATTCTTGTAGACTCCAAACACTATGAAATCTATGTCTCCGCTGACATTGTAGATCGATAGAATCCCTGGCAGATTCTTCAATTTTTGACCTAGTTTCTCGATATAGTTGAGACCATATTTTGCCCTGACTAGTATTACAACAGGATAATCCAGATCAAATCTGTCACAGTTCAGTGTTGCCTTTACACCGTTTATTAGTCCTCTTTTGCTCAAAGATTTCTTCCTCTTACTCACTGCAGAAGGTGAGAATAATCCAATCTTTTTGCCCAGTTGAGAATTTGACTGTGATGCGTCCGCCGTCAGCTGCTTTATGAGCCTAAGGTCAAAAATATCAGGGTCGTTAGCCCTATGTCGGTCCATTAGAGCACAAATCTGCCCTTATATTTAAAATTGAGGCAAACTATTTCCCATATAGTCAAAAGATGGCACTTTTAGTTCTTAATATTGTATCAGATTTGAGTCTTAAACACCTTTAAATAAGATATAGAATATTTCAATTTTCATGGCCGTCGAAGGTTCTGGCGGAATTCTTAGAAAAAATACGGGCGGACTTTGGCTCGGTGTTTTTCAAAGTTTGGCATTTGTTGCTCCTGCAGCCACCGCTGCTTCGTTCTATGTAGTTGAGGCGGGAATACTAGGCGCTTCGTTACCGATCACGTATGTGGTAGCTGTCATAGGCGTGCTTTCAGCGATGTATATGAACTACTCATTTTCGAAGAGGATCTCTCACGCGGGAGGTTACTATTCATACGTGTCGGCGGGATTTGGACCCAGACTGGGGGCATTCGCATCCTGGCTCTACTTCTTTAACTTGCTAGGCGCAGTCAGTGGGTTCTCCATTCTGTTCTTCGCAGGTGTTCTGTGGCCTATCGTGCCTGGACTGTCTGCAAGCGCTCTAGGATGGATTCCTCTGATGTTCATACCGTTCATCGTGATTACAGTTCTTCTTCTGAGCGGACTGAAACCTTCACTGTACTATACGATGATCGGAGGAGTTCTGGAGGTAGTATTCCTGATTGTCATATCAATAGTCATCATCGCAAAAGTCGGACCGGGCAATACGATAGCTCCATTCACACTGACAGGTCACAATTTTAGCCAACTTGGCCTTGCTACAGTATTCGCAATATTGGGGTACGTAGGAGTCGGTTCGGTCATCACCCTGTCAGAAGAGATGAAACAACCAAAGAAGACTGTACCGAAGGCCATACTGATAGCAATAGTCATGGCTGCTGCTGCCTACATTATCAGCACATACGCCTTCACTGTAGGTTGGGGGGTAAATAACATGGGAAATTTCGCCTCTGCTTCTAACCCCGGATTTATCGTTGTTGAAAGATATGGCGGGCCCGTTGCAATGACTATATTCATTATCCTTACTCTTAACAGCTTCATTTCCAACGGTATAGCCGAGGGGAATGCAATCAGCAGGACGGGCTTTGCAATGGCTAGGGATTCCATAGTATTTCCCAAGAGCCTGGCAACGACCGGAAAAAGGACGGGAGCTCCGGTCAAAGTAATCATTGTCGAGATGATTGTGGTATTCATTATTGCGCTGGTCGGAGGGTTGATCTGGGGACCATTCGTAGCTGCGGCAGTTATTACTACAATGAATGGGGCTTCGCTCTATGTTGTACATATAATCGCAAATTTCTCACTACCGGTATGGGGCAGAAGAACCCTTAAAGCAAAGGTAAAACAACTCGTACCCTTCATACTCTTTCCACTCGTTGCAACTTTCGTGTATGCTTTCGCTCTCTATGGAGTGTATTTCCCAATACCATCATACCCCCTCAACATAGCATCATACTGGATAATTGCAATCGTCATAAGTGGAATAATAATAGCTGTTCTGATAGGCAGAAAGAGGAAGAAAGAGGATCTGGAGAAGATCGGAAAAGAAGTCGGAACATACGATTAAAGAGGTTGGATATAATATGGTTGGAAAGATAGTGAAGGCTGAAAGGCTCGAAACAGAAAAAGAAGAAGTGGAACTGCAAAAACTGGTATCTGAAGTGATATCAGAAGTCAGAAGAGATGGAGACGGGGCAGTAAAAAAATACACCAAACTCTTCGACAAGGTAGACGTTGACTCCATCTTGATGGAAAAGAATCGGATAGAATCATTGCTTAGCAGGGTTCCTGAAGACGTGAAAGAGCTTATAGACACCAATATTTCAAGAATCCAGAAATTTGCAGAGTTTCAGTTGTCGATGTATAGGGACATGGAACTAAAAGTCGACGAAGGAGGTACCCTCCTTGGCCAGAAAGTCGTACCGATTGAGTCTGTGGGAGTCTATGTACCTGCGGGGAGGTTCCCCCTTCTTTCTTCCGCTCTTATGGGGATAGTGCCGGCAAGAGTCGCAGGGGTGAAAACAATTATCGCGGCAACGCCTCCCGGAAAAGACAAACCAGATCCTGCAGTTGTCTATGGAATCGTAAAGGCCGGAGCCACTGAAATTTTGCAGGCAGGAGGAATTCAGGCAATTGCAGCAATGGCATTTGGCACAGAAAGCGTGAGAAGGGTCGATAAGGTTATTGGTCCAGGAAACAAGTATGTTAATCAAGCAAAGAGAACTGTCTTCGGAAACGTAGGAATCGACCTGCTTGCTGGACCGAGTGAAGTATTGATCATTGCCGATGAAACCGCAGACCCAGTGAAGGTAATGTACGATCTTCTGGCGCAAGCAGAACATGATGTTGCAGCAAGGAGTTGTCTGGTAACAACATCAAGGAAACTTGCAGACGATGTGCTGGACAGAATGGACGGTTTCATAGACTCGCTCTCCACGAAAGAGATTCTCAAGACATCTTGGGACCAAAAGGGATCCATAGTTCTTTGCGACAATGTCGACGAGGCGATAGAATATTCAAACTCTTACGGACCCGAACACTTGGAGTTACATTTGTCGGCAGAATCAGAGAAGCTGGCCTTCAGGGATCTCAAGAATTATGGCTCTTTGTTTCTTAACGAAGATACCCCGGTAGTATTCTCAGACAAGCTTATTGGAACGAATCATACACTTCCCACGAACCGAGCGGCGAGATACACAGGCGGATTGTCTGTAGGTGCCTTCCTTAAGATACTAACCTATCAGAAGGTGCTGTCAAAGGGTTCCAAAGAAAATCTTGCAAACAGAGCATACCGACAGAGTGTCAAGGAAGGACTTGCGGGGCATGCGAAATCTGCCTTCTTAAGAATGACCTAACACACCTGAGGGCAATTTTCTCTCTTTTATTTTGATTACGATTTTCACTTTACTGGACAGCTTCACTTGTTTTATAGACCTTAGATGATTAGAACAGTTTAAATATGAACGTTCTGTTTTACGAATCATGCCC
>CAYMKC010000005.1:0-32054 GCA_964391105.1 uncultured Thermoplasmatales archaeon | reverse complement strand
CGCCAGCAACCTTTGAAGCAGGAAGCTCCCTGCGAGAGCTGGGAGAGGAGGTCACGGGAAACATACCTAATTCGAGCAGTGCAAAGATTCTGCACTTCGGTCCACCTTCCTTTCCTGAATACGTGTAAGTCCCCCATAACCTTCACCCTACCTAATCGCGCGACACAAAAGTACGATCTATACTTCTCATTTTCTCCATATCTTAGGGGTTTTTCAAAGTATTCTCCGAGCAACGTGGCTATCATTTCCGCTCCCTTCCTGCTTGTTAGGATGTCTATGTCGTGGGGGTCGACGTCCTTGCCTTGGAGTTTCAATGAAGTACTGCCGTCGACTGCCCATTCCACTCTATCTCCAAGTTTGGAATTCAATGTTAGAAGTGCAGTCTCCAGTTCTTCTAGACTCGGCTTCACTCTCTCCATCGTATAAACTTCCTTCCCAGGAGCGTGAGGATAACTGTTTCTACAAGGAGAATTAAGAGCATAGAATAGAGGAGTGGTTCTTTCCCAACGATTCCCTGTACAAGCACAGCTGCGGGAGTGACAGGAGAAATAGAAAGAACGTAGATCAGGTTCATGGGAAGATCCGTGTACGGATAAAACGTGGGAGGGAGGACTGTCATAATTATCGAAAGGATCGCTGTTATCCCCCATACGTTCCTGATGTGCTTCAGAAGGCCAGCAATTATGAAAGAAAGATTTGAAATGGTCAGGGTCAGGAGCACAAGAACTCCTATGATTGGTAGTGCTGAGGCAAGAGAGAATACCTTTAGGTAGGTCCCCAAGACAGCATACAAGACTATCCCCGGCAACGAAAAGACGAGATAGCTCAGGGAGAGGGCAAACATGTAGTCCTGAGAGGTGATGTTGGTTGCAACATAAAGATCCTGGATCCTGATCTGAATCCTGAAGAATGCAGCGTCAGCTGCACCATTTATACTGTTGGCTGCAACTATCGCTATCGGTCCACCTGCAATAGCAAACGATATTGCTAGCAATGAGCCGTGCGTGAATACTGTCACTATGAACAGAAGTGCGAGTGGAAGAGAAAGAGATGCCACTAGATACGACGGACCCCTCAGGATCACAAAGAATCCGTAATACCATGCAAAGTACAAAACGAATTTAGGATTCAAGCATTACCCCCTTTGACAGGAATATGTCATCCAGGTTGATCCTCTTGATGTCATACCCTTTCTTTATGAATTCGTCGACCCTGTCTTTCTCAATGTACTTGATCGCAACGTTTGCGATCTTTATGTCAAATTCCTCTCCATCCAGTTTCTCTGCTCTCACCTTACCATCAAAAGTAGAGAGCAAACTTCCAATCGGCCCATGGGTTATTATATTCCCCTCATCTATAACAACTACTTCATTCGATAGCTCCTGAGCCTCCTCCATGTAGTGAGTTGTGAGGATTATCTTCGAAGTTAGTCTCTTGATTGCTGACCATACTTCGATCCTCGAGAGAGGATCCAGACCTGTTGTTGGTTCGTCCAGGAATATGACTGGAGATTTTGCGGCTAGTGCCATTGCAACGAACACCTTCCTCTTCATTCCCCCTGATAGGGTGTCAGAGGGTGCATTTCTAAAATCATATAATTCGAGCTGATCCAGTGCGTCTTTAGACTCTTCTCTGGCCTGTTGTGCTGAGAATCCCCTCGCTATCAAGTAGAGTTGCATCTGTTCCAGGGGTGACAGAATACCGATCAGCTGCGACTCTTGTGGGATGCTGCTTATTATGTTCCTTACTTTCTTCGTTTCTCTTAGAATGTCTAGACCCTCGATAGTTGCCGTTCCAGAAGTTGGGAACAATTGAGTAGAGAGTATCCTGATAAGTGTTGTTTTTCCCGCACCATTCCTACCTATAATGGTCGTCACTCTCTCCTTGAGGGACGCGTTGATCCCCTTAAGTGCATAAAGGCGCCTATCGTACTTCTTGGTAATACCTTGGATATCAATCATCTAGGCTCTTAGTTTGACCGAAAATTCTTCCTTGAATATTCCCAGACTAAGAGTTGTACCAACCGCCCTGATGCCCTTAATAGCTCCAACCCTTTCGACCTCGAAATCCTTGAGCTCGTTGCTATCCCTCACTTTTATCTTGAGTAATAGATCGCTGTCACCCGAGGTGTGATGTACGTCAAGCACCTCGTCGAACTTGGATAGCTCCTTGGCGATCCTGTCAAGCTCCTTGATGTCACTGATTGAAACTGTTACAAATGCTGTTAGCTTGTAATCAAGCTTGTCGTGATCAATAAGTGGTACAATTTTCCTAATAATGTCTCTATCCTTCATTCTCTTGACTCTCTGGAACACCGTTGTTGGGGGAGACTTAACCTTTCGCGAGATCTCGCTGTAGCCAACCGTCGCGTCATCTCTCAGAACGTTGAGAATTCTTATGTCAAGAGAATCGTATTCCCCTTTCATTGTAGGCGATTTTCAAAAGGTATTTAGCAATTTTGTGTGGACTTCAAATCGAATGTTTATTAGGCATGGATTCAATCAGCTTCGAATAAGATGGCTGAGTTGTCAGCATCGATACTTGCAGCAGATCTCCTGAATCTCGAGAGAGATATCCGCACCGCGATCACTTCTGGAGTCAGATGGATTCACCTTGACGTGATGGACGGGCACTTCGTCCCCAATCTCACAATGGGGATTCCGTTCGGAGATGCCATCAAAAGGAAATTTGATGTCAACATCGAGAGCCACATGATGGTAGAAAACCCCGATATGTATCTCGACAAATACTGCTCATTCTCAAAGCTGGTAACCATTCACTATGAAGCCCCCGTTCAGACGAAGAGGGTGCTGAAGGAAATAGAGAAGCGAGGTTCTATGCCAGGCATTTCCGTGAACCCGAAGACGTCTGTATCCAGTATTGAGGCGCTACTTCCTTCGGTCAAGTATGTGCTGGTCATGACGGTAGAACCGGGCTTCTCCGGCCAGGGCATGATCGAAGATGCTGCTCAGAAGATTCCCCTTCTAGCAGACTACAGAAAGCAGAAAGGTCTTGACTATCTGATAGGCGTTGATGGAGGAATAAAGAGAGACAATATTTCAAGGATCGCAGCGCTGGGACCAGATGTGATTGTCAGCGCATCCGCGATCTTCTCTGGAAACATTGAGGAAAATGTTAAATCCCTTAAAAGTTGTATGAAGGAGAATGGAAATGGACGACCAAATCATTGAGAAGGCAAGGGAACTTGAAGACAACGGAAATCTGAACGAGTGCATAAAATACATAGACGACAACATAAATTCAATAGAGGATCAGTTGTCAAGATCCGACATTCTCAAGATCAAGTCGGAGTGCTTTCTCTATCAAGAAAATCCAAACTCAGAAATGGCTAGACAGGTGGCCGAAGAGGCTCTGAAAATATCCACCGAAAAGAACGACCAGAAGCGGGTCGCAGAGTCGAACCTTCTCCTGTCCCAGATACTCGTACTTGATGATGGCAAGAAGGCTGTGGAATATGGTAGAAAGGCACTTGAGATATATCAGAAACTCAGCGATAAGGGGGAGTTGATATATGCCACCATCTCGCTGGCAACAATACTCGAAGACTTCGGTGAAGCGTCTGCACTTTTTGAAAGAGCACTTCAGGATGCGGAGAGCTCTAACAACCTTGACATGATGGCGCAGGCTGCAGTTAATTACGCGTACCTTCTCGTTGAAGAGAAGGGTGGGGAAGCACCACTCAAAACTCTCGACAGGGTGATCAAGAAGATACTTGGAGAGGGTGCAAAGCTGAAGAGGAAGGAGGAGAGGATTCGGGCAGTAACCAACTACTCAGAAATATTCGACGCAGCTTCAGACATCGCAATGGAACTTGACCAGTACGATTTGGCAACTAAATACGCTGGGTATCTCAACAAAGATCCTCAGGAGTTTGTGAAGTAGTCAAGTCGGTTCAAGAAACTTGTTGACTTCCACTCCATTCAGTCTCGCTACAACGAGCGAAGCCACTTTTGCACTAAGAAAAGGATTCTTTTCCCTGAGCTTGTTTATCTCGGATATAACCTCCCTCTTGCTCATGCTCGTCTTCTCAGTGATCAACTCGATGACCGTTTCCGTAACGTCTTCTCCATCGCTTTCGTTCACTATTGCCTCAAAGTTTGGCTTGTAGTCCAGGCTCAGCTCTATTCCATTTATCGAACACGAAATGGTGTAACCATCATCCGTTTCCTTGAGACAGCGTTCTCTGATCGCGATCTTCAGGAACTCTCTGACCTGATCGGGAGTAAGGTATCTCGTCTTTATTGCAAGTATCGTGACTATCTCAGTCTCGGTAAACTCGTACTTGCCAGTCGACTTCTTAAGGTAGAGCAGGAGTTTGCGTATCTCTTCTACCATTGAATCCCCCTATTGGCATTACAATGTTGCACGACTGGCACTCGAGTCTGCTCGTGAAATCGACTGAGTGACTATCAGAAATTAGCGAATCCGAGTATACCCTGCTCCCTCCGTTCGAACGAAAGAAGTCCGCCGCGTCCTTGTCGTTCCTCAAGTACAGGATAAGAGAGTCTGTATAGAAGAGGGCCATCTTCATCTTCTCCCTATCCATAGTCTCAGAGATTGTGACCATCGTAGCTCCACCAGTTATCGAGTCAGGAACGTCATCGACCCTCGATATCTCAGCATCGAGGTAGAGTTCATACACTCCAGAAAGTTCGTCGAGTCTCTTGAAATTGAGCTCTCTTCCATTCTTGTAGTCCTCGTCAACCACCCAGAGCGGACCAGACTCATACTTTCCCAGTTCTTCGGATTCTACAATTCTCTTTTTCCTCAGCGTTACGGATGGAATCATCATACCTATTCTTTAGATGTGTTAGCAGCGAGAAGGTTAAAAATATTGCCTTGGGAGAGTGGTATTCCACCTGACTGCGTGTAAGAATAAACAATGGAGTTTACTTGGTATGTGATGCTTATCCCGGACGATGGGGCAACTAACTCTGTATGATATGCCAGCATGGCCATAGAGTTCCCGTTGTCAGTCCACTCAACCAGGGCTGCAGGGTACTTCACCAAGAACCCCCTCCCAAGATCCTTTCCACCTACCTCGACCGTAAGGTCGATGTTTACGAAGGTTCCAGAGTTGTTGGAGGAAGGGATATACGTCTGCACCCAGGCGTGTTCGCCCAGACTCGCCTGACCGTTAGTTTCCTGAACGAGAAGCCCATACTGGGTCCAGGAAGGTATCCCGATACTCCTGCTCATTGATTCAAAGAGGTATGATAGCTCCTCGCAGTCCCCCTCCTTCTGTTGGAAGACCTGCTCCGCAGAGAGCGGGACATTGCCTATGTTGTACGTAATGTTGTACCGATAATTCTGAACAATATAGTTGTAGATCGATCTGAGTTTCTGAACGACAGTTGTATCGTTCTTCGTCAGATTTAGAGTCAGACTCTTGAAGAAGGATGGGTTGATGACCTCAAGGTTCGTGTTGGAGGAATTGAAGTACTCCGGATGATCGTATTCGGATTTGAGCGGCGAAGGAATCTGTGATGGAACTCCGCTAGAATTCTCTAGATTCTGCCAGCTCTTCCCGTAAGAGCGAATGTTGTACGAGACGTTGACATATGAATTGCCCGGACTGATCTGCATCTCCACGAAAGTTCTATTCTGGGAACTCTGTATCGATTCCCTGACGTTCGAAGAGTGGGTCATTGAGACGGAGCTCTGCTGTATTGAATCGTTTATGGTTGGAGTGATATAGAACGTAAAAGTATCCCCCGAGGCCGACGAGGATACGAATGTGAAGTTTCTCGAGAAGTGCGTCGATACCTCAGACGGTATCTGGTAGTAAGTAGTGCCGTTGGACCCTATTCCAGACAAAACGCCAAGAAGATTTGTGTCCTCAACTACGTAGTAGGCAGCCGTAAGGGCTATAACAGCGACTATCGCAATGGCAATTCCCTTAGCTGCTGCACCCATTTATTTTGACCCTAGCCTCACATGGAAAAATTTCATATATAACAATATCGCAATCGCCAATTCAGGAACGATAGTAAAGAGTGCAAATACGCCGTACAGGTACTCTATGAAGATAGATGACGAGAATAGCATTTGAAGCAGGAACGCAAGATTGTAGTAGACGAGGATTCTCCCTTTTGAAGCTCCTATAGAGAGGACAGCACTCGACATAACATTTATGAGAAATGCGAAAACTGTCACGATACCCACAAACACATAATTCAGAAAAGAAGAACCAGTGACGAGCGCAATCACAAAAGCGACCGGAAATGAGAACGCACCTCCCAGTGACGAGGACAACTGGAGGAGATCCTCCCTCTTCCTATACTTTCCTGTCACAATCAACATCTGTTCTCCGGCCGAAAGGAGCGGGAGGAAGAGCATTATAGCAAAGAGCGTCAGGTCGATGAAGTGGTGGAGCGAATAGTAGGAGTAGTAAAACATCACAACGTACAGGGTTCCAAGAACCAGGCCAAACAGCAGAAAGCGAGCGAATATGGATTCGTCAACGTACTTATCAATCCTGTTCCAGTTCAAGTAAAATAGCGGTGTGAATATTGCCAGAGGAATCAGGATCGCGGGATAGAAATTCATTCTCCGAGGTGATAAAATAAATAGTAATTATAATTTCTGACATAGTGAAGATGGCTATAGCAGTCAGGAAAGATCTCGATATGGGTAAGGGAAAAATCGCGGCCCAGGTAGCACACGCTGCGGTCGAATGTTCCATGCACGTTTCCGACAAGAGGACCAGGTGGATCTCCGAGGGGCAGAAGAAGATCGTCGTTTGGGTCAGAGACGGAACAGAACTGCAGGAACTCATAAAGAAAGCAAGATCGATCGGTGTCAACTGCTGTCCCATAAGGGATGCAGGACTGACCCAGCTTGAACCTGACACACTGACCTGTACTGGTTTCGGTCCTGACGAAGATGCGGTTATAGACTCTATAACCGGCAAATACAAGCTCGTTTAGTTATCTATTACGTAGGTAACTTTATATCAATTTTTCTATTGAGTAAAAGTGACGAGTCCGCCGAACAACACGGAGCAAAATCAACCATTCTTCGATGCGCCAGAAAAATCGACAATCAAGGATATGCTGACAATAGCCTGGGTGTTATCACTCATCATGGGGGTAATCCTCCTATTAACCGGACTAATAACGTTTGGGATAACTGCTATTTTTGGTGTTATCGATATTGTGGTATTTTACGAGTGCAGGGAGATCATCCGTCTTACAGACCGGAGACAGCTGACCGCTGCCAAGGACAAGACACTTATATGGATGATAGTTGCTCTGATCTTCGGCTTCATAATTGTCGGAATTTTCATGGTAATTGCGTACCTAAAATTCGACGATCTAATCAGAGCGTACCAGTACGCTACCAAGCAACAGCTCCAGTAACTATTCCATCCAGTCGGTTCCCACGGACCTGAAACTCACTTTGGGGATGTAGAGGTTGACTCTCTTGTGAGCATTTGCATCAACTAGTGCATATATTTTCTTGATCTCCTGGACGGTACAACCATTAATATTGCACTGTTCCGGAGTTCTTAGATACTCAAGACACTCCAAAATCTTGTCCAATTTCTCATAGGACATGCCCAGCTCTGTCTCATCCGTCTGGCCTTCCCACAGCTCAGCGGAGGGTGCCTTCCTCATGAGCCATTCTGGAAAACCGTAGTGCCTGGCAACGGTATAGACTTGTGTCTTGTACAGGTCCCCAAGAGGTTGGAAATCTGACCCACCGTCGCCGAACTTCGTGAAGTAGCCGGTGAGTAGTTCGCTCTTGTTGGACGTGCCTGCAACAAGGCCGCTGAGCTTGTTGGCAACAGAGTAGAGGTATGTCATTCTCAGTCTCGCTTTGATGTTCCCCAGCAGTTTTTGATCCTTAGTTATGCCTTTGAAGAAAAGAACGGAGTCGTTCATGTTGACTGTCTCGTATGGAAGCCCCAAGAATTTTGATACTTTCGCCACATCGCTGCTCTCTTCCCCGAATGGAAGTGAGTACAGGTGAATTTTTTTCTTCTCGACATTCTTCTTCAGGAGAAATCCTACCAAGGCTGAATCTATTCCACCAGAGATTCCGAGTACGACGTCTCTCTTACTCACAAACTCTTTGGTGAAGACGTCCAGAACCTCAAAAGTCCCCTCAAGAAGCTCCATTGCTGCTGGATATGTGGAAATAATAATAAACCTTGTGCATTTGAGGTAGAGTACAGCCGAGGTGGCCCAGCCCGGTAAGGCGCAAGCCTGGAACGGATTCACAGATAGCTTGTTCTCGCAAGGGATCGGGAGTTCAAATCTCCCCCTCGGCGTTTGGATATTCCAAAACAAGCCATGATAAAAAGAAAATTGACACCTACAAGATGTCAACGGGATTACAAGTCTGAGAATTAAACTATTCTATTGATTTGACAATTAAATAGGTTACAACCGTAATTCTGTTTTTTCCTTAAAAGTGGACTCAGAGTTCCTGATTACTGTCTAATTTCGTCAAACTCATTTTGTAGTCATGAATTTCACGAATCCTCATTTATTTGCGCATGAGATGATTCATCATTCCATTCTACTGTGATTTTGATCGATTTAGGAAATTTGCCTTGTTTAGCAGTCTTTCGACCTATCAGAACGATCACTTCATCCTCCAGTGGAGCACCATATGTTCTATAGAAGACAGCATAGGCCCTCGCCACCACCTGATTCAGGGTTCTCTCCAAGGTTGGCATACACCTGCATTCTAACTGCAATATATTAAATTCTCCAAGTCTTTAAAAAATCAGGTCTTGCATCGTCTCTTTGACAACCTCACAAGAATCTTTGCGACTCCTGCTTCTTTTCCAAATTCCTTAATCCAATTCTGTATTCCTGTTTTTTCCATTGAAATGCATACGATGATTTATCAAGATCGCTTTTTAGAAAGCGAGCTCAGATTCTCGGTCGTTAATTGTATAGAGGTTGTTAAGTACATTTCACTTCCGATTGTTTACGCTATGGCAATTTCGCAGAATTCATTTGTCGGATATGATGGATGGCCTCGGTATTGAGACTGCACCTTTCGCCTTATAGGCATGTGCTCTAATCTAGGAAAACATTTTGCACCAAACTAACTTGTCATTTGAATTTGGTGGGAACTTGAAGAAATGCTTAGTAGCCGGAGTTTTGATAATGAGCGAGGACGGAAAGAAGGTTCTCCTTGTGAAACACAAGAAATTGGGAGTTTGGATTTACCCCGGTGGGCACTTAGAAGATAATGAAAATCCTTTGGAGTGCGCTATGAGGGAAGCAAGAGAAGAGACAGGGGCGTCATTTGAAATTATGGAAACTGACAAATTCAGATTGGAAGCAGTCTCTGCACGTAGTACACCACTACCTCTCGTGATAATGAAAGAGCAAGTTCCCTACAAGAACGGACCACACGAACATTTTGACATGATTTATCTAGGGAGAGCGAAGAGCAGAGACTTTAAACGCAATGAAGAGTCTTCAGACTGCAAGTGGTTCTCCAGGGATAGTATAGATAGCATAGAAACGTACGACAACGTCAAAGAGATAATAAGATACGGTTTTGAAACATTCCAGAAATTGAAAGAAGGCATGAAGTAACAATTTAAGTTATCTACCGGATCCGGGCGCAACACCGAATCCCAGTAATCCTTAACTAATCAATTGAATGTCAATGTATGCAAAATAGAGAACTTATCGAATACCCAACATTTGACGGATCGACAGTTCGCTCCTTTCTAACAGGAAACAATAAATCAAAGGGAGCAGTGATCGTAATTCAGGAGATATGGGGACTTACAAATTTCATCAAGAGTTACTCAAACAGGCTTGCTTCTCTGGGGTTCCTGGTCCTTGCCCCTCACCTCTATTCCAGGAAGGAGGAGAGAGAGGTGTTCTCCCAGGAAAACATATCGATGGCGATGAAACTCTTTATGGAGATACCGCCAAAAGAGAGGGGAGACCAACCGGCAATTAGTGGGGCACTCGAAAGAGCCACGAAGGAACAGAAGGAGGTAATTCAGAGGCTCATGATGGGCAGGGGAAAGATAGAAGAGAGGATGGTCAAGGACCTGGTAATGGGCTACGAGTATCTGAAGGGCAACTTCAAACCTGAGAAGTTCGGAGTAGTGGGTTTCTGTATGGGTGGCGGACTTTCCTTCAGAATATCCACCCAGCTTCCTTTTGATAGGACGGTAGTGTACTATGGCGCCAATCCGCCAAACCTTGAGGAGATCTCTAAGATGAAGGGACCAATGCTTGCGATGTATGCAGGGGAAGACCCTAGAATAAATGCTGGAATCCCAGATGCTGTCTCCCGTTTCCTGAAATACAACAAGGAGATCGAATTGAAGGTCTATCCCAACACCAGGCATGCCTTTGCAAACAACGATGGTGCAGCTTACAACAGGGAAGCTGCGGAAGACGCATGGGAAAGGGTTTCCACATTCTTCAAGAGGGGTTTGTTATGAGCGGCAAAGATGACTTGCTGAGCAACTGCTTCCTGACGTGGACATCCATTCTTGAAGAAAAGGAACTGAATGACAAAAGTGAAATAGGTCAGAAATTTGCGAAGAAGTAGATAATACTACTTCCTCATCGCTACGGAGATGGCACTTACCGGGCAGGCCGTAACGCATGCGTTGCAGAATATGCAGTCCGCTTCCCTAATGGGGTCGCACTTGTCGGTCCTGTATTTGTTCCATTCCTCAGTCCCTTCCGCAATCTTCTTGTCGTTACCAGTCCCCTTCTCCCCTGGGTTCAGGAACCATTCGTAAACATTGACGGGACATACGTCCATACAGGAACCGTCCGCAATGCAAGACTCCCAGTCAACCGCTACGTTGGTTCCGTGTATACCGAGCTTCGTAGGATAGGTCTTTCCATCCTTGTCTTGCCTGTCCTTACCCTCCGCTCTAACTTCGTGACCAGTATGATTTCCTGTAATCGGGAACTCGTCCTGTTTATCGAAGAAGTTGTCGTCTATGGGTTTGGAATTGTAGTCAACCTTGGCCATATTTTGAGAGAAGAAGATTATATTAATAATTTTTGACTTTGATTTAGCGAGCTTAGAAATATTAGAAGCCACATTCCAGCTACAATTCCAGACAGGTCCATCTAAGTGACAGTGAAATGTGAAGTTCACCTTTAAACTCAAAAAGCATTAATATCGACATCTAATGGACTGGTTATGATAATCCCATATTTGGCAACAGTACTAGCAATCACAACAAACGTTGCTGAAGACGCCCTCTTAGCTCTGGTCGTTATCATTTTACTGGCCTTTCTATTTTATTCCATAAAGATAGTGAGGGAGTACCAGAGGATCGTTGTTTTCAGATTTGGTAGGGCGCTAGCCCAAAAGGGACCTGGAGTTGTTTTCATCTATCCTATAGTCGATGTACCGGTCAGAGTAGACCTGAGGGAAAGATTTCTCACTATCCCGCACCAGACCTGCATCACCAAAGATAATGCACCAGTGGATGTCGATTTCATTATTTATTTCAAGGTCATCAGTGCGTCGGATTCCGTCATCCAGGTTCAGAACTTTGAGGGTGCAGCGATGGGAATTGCCACGACTACACTCAGAGCAGTTGTCGGTGACATAATTCTGGATGAAGTCCTGTCGAAGAGAGAAAACATAAACGCAATACTGAGAACCAAGCTAGACGAAGTGACAACGAGATGGGGAGTAAAAGTCACAAATGTGGAAATCAGGGAAATACTTCCTCCTAAGAACGTCTCGGACGCAATGATCATGCAGATGAGTGCCGAAAGGTCGAGAAGGGCTGTGGTCACTGAAGCAGAAGGAAAGAAGCAGGCGACTATCACGGTTGCTGAAGGAGACAAGCAGTCCAACATCCTGAGGGCAGAGGGAGACAGACAGTCCGCTATCCTGAGGGCAGAAGGTTACGCGATGGCACTTACCACTATATTCAACGCTGCAAAGGAAATCGACCAGAAGACCATGGCACTTCAGTATCTCGACATGATGAAGACCCTGGGATCTAGCAACTCCACCAAGTACGTCATACCGATGGAGTTCACGGAGATGTTTAGGCCGTTCACGGAAACACTTAGAGCAGCCTCGTCCGCAGCCGTAAAGAAAGAGTAAGAAATAAAATGGCTAAGGAACCTAGTAACTTCGCCGTAAAGTATGGCTTCAGGGCAGTAGTCCCCCTGGCCATAATTTTTATTTTTGCTCTATTTCTCTTAGTTGAATATCTGATATCCGGTATGAGCAACACATTCCTGCTCGCAATTTCCATAGTATTTTTTGTGATCGATTTGCTCCTGTTTGTTGGCTTCAGCATCACCGTCTCTCACAGGATTACCAAGAAGTACTTCCAAATGGGGACTCTTGTGGGTCAGACGGGAAGAGTGTTGAGAGGTGTTCCAGCTAACGAAGTCGGTACGGTCGTTGTAATGAGCGAGGACTGGAGTTTCACTTGTGATGTCGAAACGTACGACAACGAGCAAGTTACAGTCGTATCGGTTCAAGACGACAACGCAACGCTGCGAGTCAAGAAACCTTCCTGACCGTTACGACTCCTTCCTCGTAGCTCAGCACCTCAACTTCCTCCCCCTTGCGTATCGCATCACTCGAGACCGCGGTCCACTCTTCTGACTGGACGTTTATGACTCCCTTGTTCTGGGGGGCTATGTCGGTAACTGCCTTCCCTCTCTTTCCAACGATCGTCTGTGGTCCGACTTTTGCAGGTCTGCTCATCGCTGCCTTTCTGATGCCGATCAAGTAAAGCGATCCTATCGGCAGGACGGTTGCCTCCAGCGCTATGAGCGCATAATTCGCACCGGTTATCACAGGACCTTTTGCGGCGTAGCTCACTCCAACCATTAGTATTAGCCCTCCAGCAATCACCAGAACCACTCCCGCCACCATAGCAAGCCCGTGACCGAGTTTTATCTCCAGAAATATCATTGCAATACCGAGAATCATAAGGAGTACTGCAACCGGCTGGAAGCTGATCAGCGTGATTCCCCAGAATCCAAGCGCAAGTGCGACTATTCCCGCTACACTCAGGGCAATGGAGCCGTGATAGATGTCAAGAAGAATTGCTACGGCCCCTAAGAGAATTAGAAAATCGGCGACTGTTGAGTTTGATAGGAACGATTCGAGTTGCTGGACGGAGTTCTCATAGAACTGGATCGGTTGGAGCCCCTGGTACCCAAGTTTTGTTATCACGGCAGAGAGTGAGTCAGAAATTCCTGTGATCAACCCGACGCTTGACGCTTCCCGTGCTGTATATGCCTTGTTGTGCTCAACCATCTGGTAAACGGCCGATTGGTTCCATCCATGCACTTCCGCTAGGGAATCCATGAAGGCCAGGGAAGCGTTCGTGACGTGCTGTTGTTCCAGGGAAGTTCCGCCTATTATGTAGGGTTCCGAGGGCCCAATGAAGCTCGCGTTTCCCATGTAAATGTAATCCGAAGCTAGAGCTATGTAGGAGCCAGCTGACGCCGCCATGTCCCCGGGTGGGACGTATGTTGTAACGTTGACCGTCTTCTCGGCAGCTATTGTCATGTTTACCATTGCGAATCCGTTCGTCAGGTAACCGCCGGGCGTATCCATCACTATTATCACAGGATCGTGATGCGTTTCAGCGTAAGACAACGTCTGTTGGAAATAATCCTGAGCACCCATGTCGACGTTGTAAGTGAAATTTATTATGACGAGAGAGTGTGAGCCCGCGTTGCTAACGGGAATTGAAAGAGCTACTAGTATAGCAATCAAGAGCACCAACAACAGTGCCTGTTTCATGACGATGTATCCAAGGTCAAGAGATAAGTGTTTCTTCTAAGTTTTCTCCAATTGGATAAAGCTAAAATTAAGTATTTAAGATCAATTATCTAATTTGATTATTGTGAGCGAAAAACCGATCATAAACTATGGATTGGATGGAATTTACGTCGACGAGAGTTCTATATCAAAAGTGGATGGCCAGAATGGAAGGCTTTGGTACAGAGGATTCACAATCGAGGACCTTTCAGAAAAGTCGAACTTCGAGGAGGTGTCCTACCTTCTCCTGAACGGAAAACTACCCTCAAGGAAGGAGTATGAGGAATTCACGAAGAAGCTCAAGGAGAGGAGGGAGCTCCCCAATGAGGTCATCGATGTCATCAGGGTTATGGCCCCTAAGAGTCATCCGATGGATGTGATGAGAACCGCTACGTCGATGCTTGTTCTGTACGACAAGGACCCTAACAACAGGGATGTCGAGGCCACAACTGACAAGATCATAACGCTAATCGCCAAGACTGCAACGATTGCGGCCGCAACCGGAAGGTTCAGAGAAAAGAAGGAGTACATTCCACCAGACAATTCGCTTGGACATTCTGCCAACTTCCTCTACATGCTCACGGGAAAGAGACCAAACGAGTTTGAGAGCAAACTTATAGACCTAATGTTCATTCTGCACGCTGAACACAGCACGAATGCCTCAACATTTTCCGTTCTCGTGACCGCATCAACACTTGCGGACGTCTATTCGGCAACTACATCTGGGATCGGCACTCTGAAGGGACCGCTTCACGGAGGCGCGGATGAGGCAGCCCTGAGCATGATGAACGCTATAGGAGATCCAAGCAACACTGAAAAATACATAGAGGAAGCACTCGATGGAAAGCAGAGGATTATGGGCTTCGGACACAGAGTATACAAGACGTACGATCCGAGAGCCAAGATCGTCAGGCGCTTTCTGGACGAGAGCCTTACAAAGGAACCTTCGGACGAGGTAAAGAGACTACTCCAGATTGCACTCAGGGCGGAAAAGATGATGGTTGAGAAGTTGGGTGCTACCAAGGGGATCTGGCCGAACGTGGACTTCTTCGCCGGACCTCTCTACAGGGTACTTGGAATCGATGGTCATCTGTTCACACCCATATTCGTGGCATCTAGAATGTCAGGATGGGGCTCCCACATCATAGAGTACTGGCACAACAACAAGCTGGTGAGACCTGTGGAGTGGTACGTGGGCTCCATTGATGCCCCCTACGTTCCTATAGACGAGAGGTAGGGAAGAGGACAGGAGTCACTAGACTCCCGGTGAAACATTTAACTACCTTCATTTCATAGCCCTGATACATGGCCATATATCACGGAAGAGCAAGTGCCAAGATCAGTGGGGGCAAACTCAGGTCTAACAGGCACAAGAAGAGGTTCGAACTTGGGAACGAACCAGCACTGACTGTACTCGGTAACACAAAGAGAAAGCAGGTCAAGGGCATGGGAGGGAACAACAAGTCGGTGCTCCTGCGCGAGAACGTGATCAACGTTACGGACCCAAAGGGAAAAACGACCAAGAGAGTAAAGATTCTGAACGTTCTGGAAAATATTGCAGACCCACACTTTGCCCAGAGGAACATCATAACTAAGGGGGCCGTAGTGGTCACCGAATTGGGCAACGCCAGGGTTACGTCTAGGCCTGGACAGAGCGGAATAATCAACGCAGTCCTAATCAAGAAATGAAGAGAGTTCTCTGGGAAACTTATTTTAGTACTGCAGTAACGAGGAAGATGGGAAGAAGGGTCAAGAAAAACTTCCCAAGCCACAAGCTCTTGGACATCATGAATGGGATGAACCTGGCATACTCTGTCACTGAAGCAAGATACCCCAAGTCACCACGCAAGATTGAGAAAAAGATTGAAGTGGAGTGGGAAGGAAGTAAAGAAGAATTAATAAAAAAAATTGAAAAAGGCCCTTCTAGTGAGTCTTGACGAATTTTGCAAGTATGTCCGTTAGATCTGGTTTTCCAATCTCCTGAAGTTCGTATCTCACGTTTATCAGTGGCTTGTTGATCTTTACCACTTTCGTGAGGTCTATGGGAGTGCCAGATACCACGACGTCGCAAGGCGTTGAGTTGATGGTCGCTTCGAGATCCTTAACCTGCTTAGGCGAGTATCCCATGGCTGGTAGGTAGTTGTGGATCTGCTTGTACTTCTCGTAGACCCCCTTGATCGTACCCTTTGCGTGTTCCTTGGCGTCCACCAGTTCAGATGCACCATACTTGATAGAGAACAAGACTGCTGCGCCGTAGCTCATTTCTCCGTGAGTCAGAGTTGGACCGTCCTCGATTGCTAGGACCCTCTTTCCTCTCACCCTTTCCGCATCCTCACTGAAGAATGGAGATGCACCGTCCACGACTACAGCCTTCGGGTTGACCTTCCTGATGTTTTCCCTGATGATGTTGATGTTTTCAAGGGTAGCGGTCTCTTCCTTGTTTATCACTATTACGTCCGCGGACCTGAGATTGACTTCGCCAGGATGGTATTTCATTTCGTGTCCAGCCCTGTGAGGGTCAGCTACGACTATCTCCAAATCGCTGTTGTAGAATGAGAAGTCGTTGTTGCCTCCATCCCAGAGAACGATGTCCCCTTCCTTCTCGGCTTGTCTGAGTATTGCTTCGTAGTCCACTCCCGCATAGATCACAACTCCGCGCTTGATATGAGGCTCGTACTCCTCTCTCTCCTCTATCGTGCACTTCTGTTTTACCAAATCGTCCATCGTTGCGAATCTCTGGACCTTCTGTTCGAGCAGGTTTCCATATGGCATCGGGTGCCTTATGGCTACTACCTTCTTTCCCATACCGACCAGTATGTCCTCAACCCTTCTGGTCGTCTGAGACTTTCCGGACCCCGTTCTCACTGCACATATCGATATGAGCGGTTTTTTGCTCTTTACCTGGGTGTCCCTGGGTCCGAGCAGTAGGTAGTTCGCCCCTGCAGCGAGTACCTCTGAACCTTTGTGCATCACGTATTCGTGGGGCACGTCAGAGTACGAAAATACGACTAGATCCACTTTTTTCTCTTTAATCAGTTTCGTCAGGTCAGACTCCGGATAGATTGGTATCCCCTTTGGATACAGTTTTCCCGCCAATTCCTTCGGATATGTCCTACCTTCTATGTTCGGTATCTGGGTGGCAGTGAATCCAACGACATTGTACTCCTTCCTGTTCCTGAAGTACGTGTTGAAGTTATGGAAATCGCGTCCTGCCGCTCCCATGATCAAAACGTTCTGGGTCATGTTACCCAAATGACTTGAAAAGATTTATCCTTTCCTCATTTTCCTGAATCAGATTCCGTTCCGGAAACTGTTAATAACGATTAAGGGATGACTCAGAGTGGTCAACAGTCCTGAGACTTTTTATCAGAATGAGTTGAACGACAAGAGACTCTACGAGAAGTTGTCTAAAAGGATAATGACCTCGTTCAGGAGGAGCGAGAGGAACGAGAGTGTAGCAAAGAAGTTGATGGAGCTTGCGTCAATTGAATCCACACATGCGGATTTTTGGGCGGAGTTGATAAAGAGGAGGGGAAAGACACCGCCCCAGTTCACGCAAAAGAACCCATGGTACTTCGGGTATCTGGGATTCCTCCAGAGGATATTCGGTATCTCATTTCTCATCAGGTATCTCGAAAGGGGCGAGGTCGACGCGATAAAGGAATATTCTGACTACATCGAAAAGGAGTCGAAGGAGCAGTGGGAAAAGGATCAGCTGAACAAGATTCTGGCTGATGAGAAAGACCACGAAGATGCGTTTATCCAGATGACCAACGAGCTCAAGGGGAACGCAGACAAGGTTAGGGACGCCATATACGGAATGTCGGATGGCCTCATAGAGGTCCTGGCAAGCGTTGCGGGACTAACCGGCGTTTTCATAAACAACATATTCGTCGCAGTCGGAGGCATAGTCTTCGGGGCCTCGGGGCTCGTATCGATGACCATTGGCTCTTACCTGTCAGAAAGGGCGAAGGGACAACTGGTCACTGGAAATGGATACACGGCTCAACGGGCAGCCGGAAACACTGCGCTGTATTACTTCATAGGGGCAATAGTTCCGATAATTCCGTTCCTGTTTCTGCAGAGATATACTGCGCTTGCTACATCGTTTGCCCTTGTAATAATTGTGGATGGAATCGTCACCTCGGTGATCTCGATACAATCAGAGGGGAAGCTCGGCAGGGACCTCTCGAGGTCTCTCGGACTCGTCACTCTAGGTTTCGCTGCAACGTTTGCAATAGGGCTGATTGCCCATCACTTCATCGGCTACCTGGGATAGACTAGCGCTGGTATCTTCCCATACATTCTGCTTGTCCCAGTATCCTCCCTTCCATCTCGCGCACCAGTCTTTCCCTAGTCACTGCTTTCTCCACTCCTAGAATCGTGTTGAGTGCGTACATTCTGAAGTAATACCTGTGGAAGCCATGGCCCTTTGGCGGGCATGGACCATCGTAACCCACCCTTCCAAAGTCGTTCTTCCCTTGCAAGAATCCTTCCTTCGTCTTAGGATCCTTCTCGACCATACCTCTTATCGTTTTTGCCGCCGGGTCAATATTGTACGCTACCCAGTGGACGAACAACCCTACCGGAGCGTCTGGATCTTCCACGATGAGCGCAAGAGACTTTGTGCCGGGTGGGGGGTCTCTGACGCTTATCTGAGGAGAGTAATTCTCCCCCTCACAGGTAAATTGGACCGGTATCGTGTCCCCATGTTTTATCCCCTGGACTTCTATAGAAAATGTCATAGGATTGCATGCAGCTTTCGATAGAAGAATTTTCTGGGATACGCCACGATGGTTTGTTAGTTTGTTAGATACGAGGCTCAATAATGGTTTTATTGGGTATCAACATTACTAAGAGTGCAGGAAGACGACTTCAGGGTTACTCCCTGGGAAGTATCGGGAAAGGTGGACTACGAGAAACTGATTCAGCAGTTTGGCACCCAGAAGATCTCCCCAGAGATCTTGGAAGAAATCTCAACTATTTCAAATCAAAAAATGCACGTAATGCTCAGGAGAAACATATTCTTCTCCCACAGAGACCTTGACCTGATCTTGAAAGATTATCGAGAGGGCAGGGGATTCTTTCTCTACACTGGAAGGGCACCCTCCCTCGGAATGCACATCGGGCACCTGGTTCCATTCCTGTTCACGAAGTGGCTCCAAGACATATTCGATGTGAACGTTTACATCGAGGTAACAGACGACGAGAAATTTATGCGAAATCAGGAGTATACCCTCAAGCAGACTTCTGAGTGGGCCCACCAGAACATTCTGGACATTATCGCCGTGGGTTTCGACCCGGAGAAGACATTCATCTTCAAGGACACGGAATACATCCGGAACATGTACCCTCAGGTAATCTCCATAGCTAAGAAACTGAACTTCTCCCAGGTCAAGGCCACATTCGGCCTGGATGCATCGTCAAACATCGGCATCCTCTTTTACCCAGCGATTCAGATATTTCCAACGATGTTCGAGAGGAAGAGGTGCCTGATACCTGCAGCCATAGACCAAGACCCATACTGGAGACTCCAGCGCGATCTCGCAGAGTCCCTGGGATATTACAAGGCAGCAGAGATACACAGCAAGTTCCTTCCGCCTCTAACTGGATCGGATGGGAAGATGAGTTCATCCATTCCGGAGTCGGCTGTATACCTCTCCGATTCCCCAAAGACCGTCGAGAAGAAGATTATGAAGTACGCTTTCTCAGGTGGTCAGGCAACAACTGAGCTTCAGCGAAAACTGGGCGCAGACCTTAACGTTGACGTTCCTTACCAGTGGCTCTATTACATCTTTGAGGAGAACGACGAAAATATCCAACAAGTAGCAAGGGAATACTCCAGCGGAAATATGCTCACCGGGGAGATCAAGAAGATACTTGCAGAAAAAGTGAATCGGTTACTCGAAGAACACAGGAACAAGAGGGACAAGAGTGAGGGCCTCTACTCCAAGTTCCTCTATGATGGCAAACTGGCCAGACAGATGTGGGAGAGAATCCACTCCTGAAGTTTAAGGGACTCAGCCTTCCCTCTTTCCAATTCTCTTCGCTATCTCCATAAACTCGTTGAGCGATTCTGGGTTGGCCATCGATCCAACGTTCATCGCCTTGTCAATCTGGAATCCCATCAGAAGTTTCTTCAGAGGGACTTCCATCTTCTTGCCGTTGATCGTCCTCGGTATCTGGGAGACTCTGACGATTTCGTCCGGTACGTGTCGTGGTGAGAGTTCCTTCTTAAGCTTTTCGACAATAACTTTCTTCACGCGATCAAAGTCCACCGAATCGTCAGTCACAACGAACAGTGGCATATAGTACTCTCCGCCTTCCATCTCAATTCCAACGACGATGCTGTCCTTCACTTCGCTGATCGAGTCAAGGACGCCATATATCTCCGCCGTCCCAATTCTGATTCCCCTCCTCTTCAGCGTTGAGTCTGATCGCCCCAGGATCACTGCAGAACCGTGGGGGGTTATGGTAAGCCAATCACCATGCCTCCAGATCCCGGGATACCTAGAGAAATAGGTTTCGTTAAGTTTCTGACCGTTGTCGTTCCAGAGGAAGACCGGCATCGATGGCATGGGTTTCTTGATCACCAGCTCGCCCACCTGGTCCACCAGAGAGTTGCCATCGTCGTCAAAAGAGTGTATGTCCGCACCAAGGTCAAGGCACTGCAGCTCTCCCTCCACCACTGGGAGGCATGCACACCCACCGAGGAAGGCAGTGCACAGATCCGTCCCTCCGCTTATGGATGCAAGCCATACATTTTTCTTTATGCCATCGTATACGTACCTGAACGCCTCGTTCGACAGGGGAGATCCTGTGGATCCAATGGCAAACAGGTTTCGAAGAGGATACCTGTCTATCACCCTAACTCTTTCCTTCATAAGGTGTGAAATATAGGCAGCGCTAGTTCCGAAGAAGGATATGTCGTTCTCGTCTGCAATCCGCCAGAGGCTGTAGTTGTCTGGCCAGGTAGAGCTTCCATCGAAGAGGACGGCGGTAGCCCCGGTCGCTATTGAGCTCACGAGAACATTCCACATCATCCACCCGGTTGTGGTGAACCAGAAGAACCTGTCTCCTTCGTTCAGGTTGTAGTGCAGGCCGAGTAGTTTCAGGTGTTCTAGGAGTATCCCCCCATGACTGTGCACTATCGCCTTGGGGGGGCCGGTCGTTCCGGAGGAGTAGAGGATCCAGAGAGGATGGTCGAAAGGAACTCGGACGAAATTGAGCTCTTTCTTCTCGCCGATGATCGAACTCATTGCAATGGAATCCCTAATCCCACGACCTTCTCCTTGTCCGAGCAGTATGACCTTCCTGATGCTAGGGATCTTCTCGGCTACCTGCTTCACAACATCCGTCTTATCGTACCTCTTTCCGTTGTATGTATACCCATCCGGCGCGAACAACACCTTTGGTTCGATCTGCCTGAACCTCTCCATAATTGCTTCTGTCCCAAAATCGGGGGAAGAACTTGACCAGATCGCACCCATTGCGGAAGCTGCGTAGAGAGCCTCCATCGCTTCAGGTACGTTTGGCAGGAATGAAGCAACCCTGTCTCCCTTCCCAACCCCAATATCTATCAAGAACTTTTGAATGGAGCCTGCATTCTCTAAGAATTCTCGCTTAGTAATTCTCCTCTTGTCACCCTCTTCGTTGAAAAACAGAGCGACGTCTTCCTGATCTCCCAGCTTTAGGTTGTTTTCTGCATAGTTCAACCTGAGACCTCGGAACCAGTGGTTCTCCGGCATTCTTTCGGTATCGAGTACCTCAGAATACCGTCCCTCAGTTATGACCTTGAAATATATGAGGATCGACTCCCAGAAGTGCGAAGTGTCTTCCACTGACCACTTCCACAGATCGTGATACACCCTGAAGTCTTTGTTATAGGCACCGTTCACCCATTGCGTATACTTTGAGATGTTGGATCGTTCGCAGAACTCCCCGGAACTCCAAAGGACATTTCTTGCTGTCAAGGCAGCTCAGTTAATATTCTACCGATATAATTATCTCTCTCTAGATCCCTTCAATCTGCTCGATTATCGAGTCCCTTCCCTTATCTCTGAGTGTCTGCAGTTCAGAACTCTTGAAGACCCCGTACTCCGTTATATACCCAGTAACGTATCTGTTAGGGGTCACATCAAACGCAGGGTTGTATGCCATTGATTGCAATGGAGATATGGGAACTCCCTTAAACTCCTTTACCTCCTCCTCCGATCTTACCTCTATGGGGATGCCACTTCCATTTTCGATGCTGAAATCAAATGTGCTCAGAGGAGCTGCGACATAGAAACTAACGCCGTTCTCTTTGGCTAGGACCGCCTTCTCATACGTCCCTATCTTGTTTGCAAAGTCGCCGTTTGCAGTTATCCTGTCCGCGCCCACTATTGCAAGATCAACCTCTCCTCTTGACATGATGAACCCAGCGGCGTTGTCGGCTATGACCTTGTGATCTATTCCTTCCTGGACGAGCTCCCAGGCAGTCAGTCTCGCGCCCTGCAGCCTTGGTCTGGTCTCGTCCACCCACACGAAGGGTTTTTTGCCGCTCTCCTTTGCCATCCTGATCGGAGAGAGGGCCGTGCCGTAGTCCACAGACGCCAATGCCCCTGCATTGCAGTGGGTCAGGATCTTGTAGTTATTTCCGATGAGAAAGTTGCCGTTTACTCCTATCAGTCTGGATCTATCTATAATGGAATTCACGTATTTCTCGGCATATCTCTTTGCGTCATCGCTGTGCTGCAGAACAAAGTCAACGGAGTAGAAAAGGTCGTAAGCAGTGGGTCTTGCAGACTTTATGAATTTACCGGCCTCCTCCAAGTCCAAACCCAGTGCCTTCGCCTGAGCAATTCCAAAGGCAGCAGCCGCCCCGATGGATGGCGCTCCCCTCACTGTCATATTTTTGATGGAATCGTAGAGTTCCTTCGTACTCTTGATATCGATTATGTTGAACTTTTCCGGCAGTATCCTCTGATCTATCATTTTAATGACTGGCTCTTCGTACCAGACAGCTTTCACATCGCTGACTTTTCCGTTCAGATTGATCTTCACAACCCTCCAACTCGAATAGACTTATCTAATCTTTGTTCGATTGAGGGAAAAAGCCGTGATTCCACTTATCCTGTGATTCGGAGTACGCTCCTTTTTTTCTCCTGATTCGGGCAAACTACCGTAGAAGAGAGCACTATGCTAGTTACCTTCGACATTAGGAAATCTATATAACATCAGTTTTATCCGTCATTGTGGAAATTCCTTGGACAGAGAAATACAGGCCGACTCTTCTGGGTCAGCTGAGGAGAGACAAAACTGTCGAGACGATGATTTCCTGGGCCAAGAAGTGGGAGAGTGGGACTCTATCGAAGAAGGGGCTTATTATCTACGGAGCACCGGGCACTGGAAAGACTTCCTCAGCAATCGCCCTGGCAAGGGAGATGAACTGGGAGTACATCGAATTTAATGCCTCCGACATCAGGTCTAAGGATGCGATAGAGCAGAACGCGATAAAGGGCTCCTATTACGCGTCAATATCGGACGAGGTGAATAGAAAGAAATTGATAGTGATGGATGAAGTAGATTCGCTCTACGAGAGGAACGTTGAGGGATCGGATGCAGGAGGAAAGTCGGCCATTCTGAGCCTTCTGGAAAAGACTCTCAATCCCGTAATCCTGATCGCCAATGATTACTATGCCCTCGGCTCTACGGCAACGGGTAAGTCGATATTAGAAAAGTGCGAGAAGGTGGAGTTCAGGAGATACATGAAGACTCAGATCCTGAGTGTGCTCAAAGAGATACTGCAGAGCGAGAGCATCTACGGCTCTCCGGAACAGCTAAACGAGATAGCAGAAAACGCGAACGGCGACATGAGGGCCGCCGTCAATGACCTTCAGGGGATAGGGAAGGTTTACGAGAGAGCAGAGAGAGATCTTACGCTGAGCACCTATACCGTCATCAATAACATTCTCCACGGGCATCAGAAGAGCATAAGGGAAACGAGGGCGGAGATCATGAACATAGGGATGGACCCCAACGATTTCATCCTGTATCTTCTCGAGAATGTTTACCCCCTCCAGTCTAGAATTGACGATTATGTAGCTGCGCTCGGGAACATCGGACGTGCGGACCTGTTCCTGGGCAGGGTTGGAAGAAGAATGAATTATTCACTATGGTCATACGCAAACGACTTGATGTCATACGTCTCTGTACTTCATCTCAAGAGCGATAGGTTCGAGAAATTTTCATTCCCCTCCCTCATAAAGCAAATGGGGGCGCTCAGGAAGTACAGGGGTGCCAGGAAGGACTTTTCAATTATAATGGGAAGATACACCCACAAATCCTCAGCTTTTGTAAGCAGGGACTCCCTGCCCTACTTTTACTATCTATTGCAGCGAGACGAAGAGCTCAGAAGGAATTTGGAAGAAAGAACAGGTCTCGACGTCGAAGAGGTTCTCTCATTGGAGATATGAGAGCTTATTCCTAAGAGCCTTGAGCGTGCCTGAGACCATGTCTATTTCTATTCCAATCCTCTTGGACGTTTCTCTCAGCTGCTCAATCTGGCTGTGCCTGATTCTCAAAGCAGCCATCCCGTGATAATTGACGACCCTGGAATCCTCTGTCAGCTGCACCAATCTTCGCAGCTTGTCTGGATTTGGATCTCTGAAGTGGACGTAGCGCTTTCTGCCCGTCTTCTCCTTGACGGTCATTTGACTGCTGTTATTTTCTCCAGATCCTTCTTTAGGATTTTGACAGCCTGGGAGATTTCTCCCTTCTCCTTTGCACCCGTGCATACTACCTTTCCTGATCCGAATAGCAGAAGAACTACCTTGGGTTCCTCTATCCTGTAGACGAGTCCCGGGAACTGCTCTGGTTCATACTCTACGTTCTCCAACCCGAGCGACATTGCAATATTGGTCAGGTTAAGCTGCATTTTTAGATCATACACAGCGACGATGTTCTGCACAACTATGTCGGGGTTGCTGTTCACTGCTATGCCGGTCTTCTTGAGTTTGTCAACGATGGTGCTTATAGTCTTGTTAACGGAATCAATTGTCTTGGCTCCGGTACAGTTGACCTTACCGGACCTGAAGATTAGGACCGCAGTTTTAGGCTCTGCTAGTCTATAAATCAAACCTGGAAACTGCTCCGGCTCGTATTCTGAGCCTTCCAGTGCGAGCGCAATCTTGCTCAAATCCAGTTTATCTGCGAGTGAAGTCGATGCAACTATGTTCTCGATAGCTATATTTTCTTCTTCTGCCATAATTTTCGCAGTTTATATATAGTGTATATAAATAGTTAATCGTAGCAGACCGCCATAACTGGTCGTTTCAGCTCATATGCTGCAGTATGCTCTCGGCGAATTCCGAAGTCTTGAGCGGTTTTACCCCGAGGTGTCTTGCGAGATCCTGGGGAACCTGCTTATTCTTGAGAGAATTCAGGAAAGCTTTCTCTATGAGGTTGGCGGGTTCGCTCCACTTTATGTAACGGAGCATCATCACTCCGGATAGGAGCAGGGAAGATGGATCAGCAACATCCAGGTTTGCATACTTCGGTGCGGAGCCGTGTACCGCCTCGAAAACCGCATAGTTGTCTCCGATGTTACCGGAAGGGGCCACGCCGATCCCTCCTATCTGAGCGGCCAGCGCATCCGATATGTAGTCTCCGTTCAGGTTGGGGCAGAGGAGTATGTCGTACTCGTCTGGCCTCAAAAGGATCTGCTGGAACATGTTGTCCGCTATCCTGTCCTTTATGACTATCCTGCCTTCCATGTTTTTTCCCGATACCTCCGTCTCGTTGACGACCTTGTCCCCGTAGGTCTTCGCCGTTTCATACGACCACTCCTTGAACGCGCCTTCAGTGTACTTCATTATGTTTCCCTTGTGCATGATCGTGACGCTTCTCCGCCCGTTTTCAAAAGCATAGTCTATGGCCATCTTGGCTATTCTGGACGTACCGAACTTGCTGATGGGTTTTATCCCTATACCGGAACCTTCCCTGATAGGGTGTCCGAACTTGTTCATCAGTTCTATGACCTGGTTTGCCTCCTTGCTGTTGGAAGGGAATTCTATTCCCATGTAGACGTCTTCGGTATTCTCCCTGAATACCACCATATCGACCTTCTCCGGGTTCTTCAGTGGACTTGGTAAGCCAGGATAGTACTTTACCGGCCTAACGTTCGCATATAGATCCATCTTCTGCCTGAGCGTAACGTTGATGCTTCTGAATCCGCCCCCAACTGGAGTTGTCAGCGGTCCCTTCATGGCGACCCTGTACTCCGTTATCTTGTTGACCGTCTCTTCTGGAAGTGGTGTGTTGAACTTGGAGATCGCCTTCTCCCCCGCCAAAAGCTCCATCCACTTTATCTTCCTCTTTCCTCCATAGCTGACCCTGACGGCTTCGTCCATAACTTTCTTCGTCGCCCTCGAGATGTCCGGGCCGATCCCATCGCCTTCTATGTACGGAATATCGACGATGTCAGGAACTTTTAAACTATTGTTTTCAATGGAAATTTTCATAGATCCCTTTTTTGTATTGCTTCTTATTATTTATGATTAGTTAGGAGCCCGTTGTCCTGACCTGCTGAGGCAAATTTTAACATACTTCTGGCTTATGTGGAAGGAGAGGGTGCAAGACTAATGGTAGAGAGGCTAAGGGGCTTCAGAGATTTCTATCCGGAGGAGCAAGTAATCAGGAGCGAGATGTTCCGGACTATGAGGGATTCCTGCAGGCAATTCGGCTTCAAGGAAATTGACTCTCCTTCGGTCGAAAGCGTTGAATTGTTCGCCAACAAGTCCGGGATGGAGATCATGAACCAGATGTTCTCGTTCAGGGACAAGGGGGAAAGAGAGATTTCCCTGATTCCGGAGCTTACTCCTACAGTCTCCAGAATGGTTGCTGCGAGGAAGGATCTAGTGAAACCGCTCAAGTGGTTCAGTGTCCAGAAATTCTGGAGATACGAAGAGCCACAGTCCGGACGCACAAGGGAATTCTACCAGCTGAACGCGGACATCATGGGGAGCGAGAGCTACCTGGCCGATGCCGAACTCATATCCCTCGGGGGCTACATACTGCGAAATCTCGGAATATCGGAGGTAACAAAGTTAAAGTTAAGCTCCAGAGTGCTTATAGATAGGCTGATCGAAAGGTACCTCCCCGGCAAGAAGGATGACGTCTATTACATCCTGGACCGCTGGGAGAAAACCAACCAGGAAGAAAGAGAGAGATTCCTAAACGAGAAGAAACTTGACGAGAGCGTTATGGAGTCCTTTACGAGCGGCGAAGTTCTCGAAAACTTTGAAGACGCGGAACTCCAGAATCTATACGACATCAGAGACTATGTCAAGTCCTCAATCGGGACCGAAATAGGCATAGACCTGAAGATCGTTAGGGGCATAGCCTACTATACTGGGTGCGTTTTTGAGGCCTCAGACACCGAAGGCAAGTTCAGGTCCATCCTCGGAGGAGGGAGATACGACAACGTCATAGGTCAACTGGGAGGAGAGAAGACTCCTGCGACCGGGTTTGCGATGGGAGACGTTGTACTTGAAAATATGCTGAAGGCGAAGGGGCTTTGGGTCCAAAAAGGGGAGAAACAGATATTCATCGCACCTATAGACCTCCAGGGCAGAAGGTACGCCACTAGGGTTGCATCGTTTCTTCGAAATGAAGGGCTCATGGTGGATCTCAACGTCACGGAGAGGGGGATCAGCAAGCAGCTCGATTACGCTTCAAAGATGGGGTACCAGTATGTGATAATCATCGGAGAAAACGAGGCAAAGAAGGAGACCTTGTCACTCAAGAACATGTCGACTGGTCAGCAAAATGAATACGACCTCGCGAACCCAAAAGAACTGCTAGAGAAGCTCAAAAAAGTCTAAGAGTACTTAAAGAAAATCAAAAGAAACTTTTATAGCAACTAATGAATAGCGAAGCACAGATGGACTCCCTCGAAGACAAGATCGTTCACAGGAAGATAGGGAGAAATACAAATCTCACCGTCAAGGAAATCCTGGATATGGTGGAAGACGTCAGGAAGCAGTACCCGGAGAGAGAGGTTTTCTTCGACGGCGATGAGTTCGCGATCTGTTCTAGAAAGAAGAAGAAACAGTCTTTTACAATCTGATCGGAATTTCCTCGAGCATTTTGTTGGAATCTATCAGAGCGGTGATCTTCTCTATAAGAGTCGTTGTCTCTTTGTCGCCTCTGAATTCGCCTATGGTCTCGTTAAGTATCGAGTAAGCTGTGTTCAGGTGTTTCCCCGAAATACCATACATCTCCATTCCCCTATATGCAACTAACATTTCTATTGCAATGATCCCTTTTACGTTCTTGACCACTTCTCTAAGCTTTCTCGTTGATGTCCCTCCCATCGAGTTGTGATCCTCCTGGTTTGCAGAAGTCGGTATATTGTCTGCTGACGATGGATAGACTAACACTCTGTTGTCATTGCACAGCGCTGCGGAAACGTATTGAGGAATCATTAAACCCGATTCAACACCCGGTTTGTCCGCTAGGAATGGACTTAGTCCTGACAGGGATTTGTCGAGTATTCTGAATACCCTCCTCTCCGATATGTTTCCCAGTTCTGCAAGCGCTATCGAGAGATAGTCCGCGGCAAGGGCAAGGGGTTCACCATGGAAATTGCAGCCCGAGGTTATTTCGTTGAGTACCAGAGGGTTATCGGTAGATGAGTTCAGTTCAGTATCCAATATACCTCTCACATAATTCATGGTCTGCAGTACTGATCCCAGCACCGTTGGAATGCACCTAAGAGAATAAGCATCCTGCACCTTCGCTTCCGTACCCTTCCTAATGCGCTCGCTTCCCTGCACAAACGACTTGAGTGCTCGTGCAACTATACCGTGCTCGATGTGTGGTCGAGCATCAAACAATCCACATTCGAGCGCTCTTTCTGTAGCACTCAGGAGATGCATGGACATCCCGGCGGCTATTATGGCATGCCTGAACAGGTCCTCTGAATCCTTGTACCCAAGGGATAGGTTAGCAAGCATGAATGAAGTTCCGTTAATGAGTGAAATCCCTTCCTTTGCCTCCAGGCTAATTGGTTTCAGACCTTTCTGCAACAACACGCTCTGGGAATTCACGATCTTACCGTCCTCCACGACTCTTCCCTCACCTATCAGAGTTAGGGCAAGGTGAGCAAGGGGTGAGAGATCCCCTGACGATCCAACACTCCCCTTTTCTGGCACGTACGGAATAACGTTCGTGTTAAGCAAGTCAAGGAGTGATTGTATAAGCTCTGGTCTAACCCCAGAATAGCCCTTGCTCAGGGAATTTGCACGAAGCAACATCATGGCCCTCAGAGTTCTCATATCTAGTGGCTCTCCATATCCCGAAGAGTGGGATCTAATCAAGTTCGTCTGGAGATCCTTTATCTTGTCCATGCCGACCCTTTCACTGATCAAATCTCCGAATCCAGTCGTTACACCGTAAATCGGCTTGCCTGATTCTATCAAATTATCGACTCTTTCACGACTGGACCTAACACGTTCAATCGCCCCTCTTGAGATGACAACCTTCTCTTTCCTTTCGGATACCCTTCCCACTTGATCTAGAGTTAAGTCGTTTCCAGTGAGAATAATCATAACTTGAAATAGATGTCGAGAATAAATAATGATACTTTAGAGACCCTCTCCAGTTTTAATATGAGTTAAACCTAAATGAGATTTACTATTGACAGGAATGTGAAGGTAGACTTTGGAACATATCATCATTCCACCCTTAAAGAATCAGAAGAACTCAGGGAAACCATTAGAGAAGCCTTTGCTTCAGTTCTCCATGCCCTCTATACGGAAGATTCCATTCTGCGGGTACTAGATGCGGGATGCGGACTCGGCTTCCTGTCCTTCGTAGTCGCTGAAACTTTCCAGAAAGCGAGTATTGTGGGTATCGACACGTTCAATCACGAGAGCCTATCTGGAAACTCCATTGTCAAAGCAGAAGAAAATATGAAAGCTCTGGGTGTAGGATCGAGAGTCCAATTCGTAGAGCAAAATCTTATCGACCCAATTTCTACGGATGATACCTATGACCTGGTAGTCTCCAACCTAGTCTTCCACAACCTTGGGAGAAGGAGATTCAGAGCATACCAAAACGTCTTTGCGGTCCTCAAGAAAGGAGGATATTTCGTGATTGGAGACTTTTTCCCTAATGAACTGTACGACTCAAAGTATTTTGCTCCACTCGCAAGTGCAATGAAGGAGATCGCAGAAGGAGGGTCCGGCAGATGGAAATACAAGATCAAGGTTCTCAGGAAGAGATGAACGGCATGAATAGGTATGATTTGGGGCAAAAAAGGAAAGAAAACCAAATTATTGTAATTTGAGAAAAGAGCAACTTTTATCAATCATATCGAAGAAAATAAGTGAAGACGAAATTATTGGGAGAGTTGGAAGCGTATTTTTAAGAAACAAAAAAATAAGAGAGGTAAGGAAACTGGGAATTTTATGAATTCCAGGACCTTACATCTTGTGATGCTTATGAGCATGGTCTTCGAGTTGTTGTTTTGAAGCGAAGTTCATGTGACATACCATGCATTCGACTTTCTCCTCAGCCATTGAATCACCCCGAAAATCTATACATCCATCACTTTTAAGCGTTTTCTGTCAACGGTTGACAAGCAGGCTCACATCCCAGATCTAGCCGAAAGTCCAGCCCTGAGAATTACCTCCGATAAGGCGGGATGAACATGGACAGAAGAAGTAATGTTGTCTATTATGCCATCCCCAGAATTCATCGCGACCACAACCTCGTGCAAGAGTGTGGAGGCATCGGCCCCCATTATATGGCAGCCCAAGATTCGCCTTGACTTCCGGTCCACAATAATCTTAACGAGCCCCGTACTTTCCTTGATTGCTTTACCCATTCCGGTATCAATGTAGTTGTATCTCCCAACTGAAATGTCATAGCCGCCTAATCTGGCATCTCTCTCTGTAAGCCCAACTCCTGCGATTTGTGGAGAACTGAACACTGCTCGTGGAATCGTATCGTATGAGACAGGAACCCTATTCTTTGGATCAATAATGTTATAATAACTATACTGCGCTTCCATGTTGGCGCTATGTTTTAACATGTGCCTACCTATAACATCTCCAATTGCATATATTCCTTTAATGTTGCTTTCCAGAAACTCATTTACCTGTACAAAACCATTCTGATTGAGCTTGACACCCGTAATTTCCGGTTTCAAGATGTCCGTATTAGGTTTGATTACCGTTGCAACCAGTAGCTCCTCTGATTCGATTATTTTTTCTGTAGAATCGATAAGGGATTTCACAGTCGTTTGATATAGTTCGCCCTTCCTTCGCACATTTAAAGGTACGTGAGCTGATAAAAGCGAATATCTCTTCCCAAACTCGTCTGTGAAAGCTCTTGAAATTTCCTCGTCCTCTCTTGACAACAGTTTATCGCTCCTCTGCACAATAGATATCCTGGAGCCCAGAGAGCCGAAGAAATGAGCCATCTTGGCAGCTATGTACCCTCCACCTATTATCGTTAGGGTTTTTGGAAGATGCTTCCTCCTGAGAGCTTCCGTGCTTGTAATGTACCCGGACTCCCTTAGACCCGGAATATCCGGGATCAACGGTCTTCCCCCGGATGTGGGACACTATTCCTAGTCCCTCACTTCCCCCTTTGATTTTGTGATTATGACGTAGACCCTCTTCCCCAGGTATCTCCTGGGAACATCTGCCTTTGCAGATGTGCCCTGCTTTGTCACTGTTCTCTCTAGGATACCCTCTATATCATTGTCCTTGAGAGTCATTGTGCTGTTCAATACGAATATCTTCCTGCTCAACAGTTGTTAATAGCATGGAGGATAATAAACATGTCTATAGACATGCTTATATTCTTCCGTGTTATGTGTTATTGAATGCCCAAGGTCTGGGATGACGACATAAAGCTGAGGCTTGAGGAGATCGATTCGATTCTGAAGAAGAAGTACAGACTGACTCATCCCGAAGAAGAATGCAACGCTCAACGGTTCATTGAAATGGAAGTCTCTCATGAAGGAGTTCGTTTCAAACACCATGCCTTACCTTGAGCAGTACCACAAGAGGAGTAACTCGGAATCGGGATTCTCAGCGGACAAGAAGATGCTCGGGTGGAACGTTGCACAGAAGAGGGATGACAGGATAGATTCAGCTATTTTCTGCACAGGCCTGTGGCACAACCTATTCAATATTGGGCGATCTTAGAATAGTGTCCCACACCCTGTACTAAGAAATGTTGTAAATATCAGCGATTGATACTTAAGATATGTACACCAT
>CAYMKC010000004.1:0-32066 GCA_964391105.1 uncultured Thermoplasmatales archaeon | reverse complement strand
TGTCGTCACACCTCTTTGAATCGTACTTTGGGTAGGCGACGTCATACCTGTTTACTGAATAGAGGAACCTCAGGTAGATTGCAAGTTTCTCCCCTTCGTCACCGTCGAGTGCCAAAACCTTTTCCTTTACGAGCTCTGGTTCTGTGTGATTCTTTAGGTCGTTGAGGAACAGTTGAGAAACCTGGGAATAGAATCCCTTTCCCTTGGAAGCTCTCTCCAGGAAGTGGACCGCACGTGCTACCTCCCCTCCGATCATCTCGGTCTCGTACATCTGGAAGTATGCCTGCTCCAGCACCTACAACACCCCCGTGAGGAAGGAAGTTATTGTCGGAAGCAGGCTGTGGGCATAGGAATACACCACGAAGTACAGTACACCGAAGATGACAGTCAGCAGAGCCGATGTGTAGAGGATGTAATTGTTGGGGACCCTCTCACCCGTGCCCTTGCCCTCTCTCCAGAACATGTGCATTATCACTCTGCCGTAGTAGTAGAAAGACACCACAGAATTGATCACAGAGACTATGACAACGAGGTATGCGAGTGCGGTACCGGTCGAGAGCACGGACAGGAACAGGAAGTACTTTCCAATGAACCCAAGAGTCCCCGGAAAGCCAGCGAGAGAGAGCAGGAGTACAGATAGGGATACCGCGAATGCAGGATTCCTCTTCCACATTCCAGAGAAGTTCTCGATATCGTAGTTGCCGAGACTGTCCATCGCAAGGAAGGACCCCCCCTTCATGAACCCGTATGCGAGTGCGTACATGAATAGACTGATGTAGGCGAGTTCCACCGCTCCCGTCCCTGCAACAAGGAAGACAACTGACAGATATCCTGCCTGTGCGATCGACGAGTATGCCAACATCCTCTTGACGTTGTTCTCAGATATCGCAACGACGTTGCCGAATGTCATAGTAAGAATCGCAATGATCGCAAAGATCACCTTGAGGTAGCCGAAGAAGAGGGGGGAATTGAACAGTATGTTCAGGAGCACAATCAGCGTCATTATCTTCGAACTTGTGCTCAGGTAGGACGACACTGGATTTGAGGTACCCGTATATGTGTCGATAGCCCATCCATGAAGGGGGAACACTGCAAGCTTGAACCCGAAACCAAATATGAGGAGACCGAGCGCAAGGTAGTAGATGCTGTGGAAGGCGGAGAATGCGACGAGCGATAGGCTCCCGGTAGATACGTAATAGAGCGATATTCCAAATATGACCAGTCCAGTTGAAAAAGCACCAATTATGAAGTACTTCATCGCTGCCTCGAGTTCACTGTCAGATCTACCGTATGCAGCAAGTACGTAGGTTGGAATCGAGACCCCCTCGAACGCCACGAATATGAATAACAGGTTGTACGAAGATATGGCGAGTAGCATGAAACCCAGCGAGACGAGGAATATGAAGACCATCAGTCCGGGTTTCTTGGTGTTGGGCGACTTGGCAAGACCAACGATTGATAAGAGTCCCGGTATCAGGATCGCTATGAAGAACAGCTTCGTGAACCCGCTCAGGTAGATTGGAGTTCCCGAGATGATCACGCCAGTATAATACTCGAAGAAGGTCAGAATCAGAGAGGCGGCAACGAATATGGCACCGATCGAAACGACCACTGTCCTCTTCTCGGTTGCAAGACTGGTGAACAGGACAACGAACGCCCCGATGAACAGCAGGAAAACGTTCCACAGGTAGTTGTAGCTTACGTCCAGGATTATCATCAATGTATACCTCCCAGGAATTGTATGAGGTGGGCCGGGAAAATGTGGAAAACGAGTGCAGGGTATATACCCAGAACGAATATAAGGACGAGAGGCAGGACGGCTATTATGAGCTCCTCCCTCCTTGCGCTAATGTTTCCCAGGAATTCGTTGTAGGGACCGAATATGGTCCGCTGAAGGGCAAAGACGTGATAGGATGCAGTCAAAACTACACCTATGAGCACGAAAACAAGGAAGTACTTCAAGACCGCATAGATCCCCAGCAGTATAGAGATCTCCCCCACGAAGCCGGAAAATCCTGGGATGGCAATCGATGCGAGGAATGCAGCAAGTATCAGGAAGGACAAACCAGGCAATTTTCTCGCCAGTCCACCCAGAGAAGGAATGCTTCTCGTGCGCGTTGCCTTTTCAAGGGTGTCGAGGAGGGCGAAGATCATGGCTATTATGATTCCGTGGGATATCAGCTGGAATACTGCGCCATAGTACAGGAGCTGAGACGCCAGCGGGTTTGACCCGTTGAGGTAGAGGAATCCTCCGACAGCGATCGTGATGAAAGACATGTGCCCCACGCTAGTATAGCTCATCATCTTCTTCATGTCCTTCTGGTAGAGTGCCACAAGCGCAGAGTATATCAGGGAGAAGACCCCAAGTGCCATAAGTACAATTGGTACTGTCGTATTTCCCGAGAAAGAGGATGAAAGGTAGATCGGGGAGAAGATCACCAAGAGACCGAATGCGCCCATCTTCGATAGCAGAGACGAGATGAACACGGTTCCCTCAGATGGTGCCTCGACGTATGCATCGGGTAACCACGAATGCAGGGGAGCACTCGGAAGCTTTATCAGGAAAGCGAATAGAAAGCCGAATATCACAAATGCCTGATACGGCAACGAAATGCCGCTCATTCCGGACGTCAGGCTATACATGGAAAAGTTAGAAGCTCCCTCGGCGAAGTACATCGTGAAAATACCCAGGAGCATGAAGACGGATCCTATGTGGGTGTAGATGAAGAACTTCATCGCTGCGTAGTTCTTGTTCTTGCCTCCCCATATACCTATCACGAAGAAGGACGGTATGAGTACCATTTCCCAGAAGATGTAGAACACTATGAAGTCCCTGGTAGTGAAGAGTCCTGTGAGCGAGAAGAGGAGGAACTGTAGCAGGACAAAAAATCCAGAGGAGCTTCCGTACCTGAGCGGGATAAAGATCCCGATAAAGGAAATCAGTATCAGGAGTACCGAGCTCACGAAATTCAGCTGGAATTCGAGAGATAGTATAGAGAGCGTCCCGTAGTCGAACGTTGTCATTGTCATGTTATTGAAAACCACGAAAGAAAAGAGGATCGCAGAGAACACTACAGTCAGGTATCTCGATGTCTTTCCCCTGACCGCCATCGATACCACCATTATCAGCACCAAAGCGAGAAGCAGGTAGCTCAGCTGGAAGATCAATGTATCACCCCAGCCAGAATGAATATCCTGAGCAGAAGCAGTGCAAGTACCAGACCTATCAGGACGATGAGCGCATACTGTCTTGCGAGACCTGTCTGTATCTTCCTAAGTACCTTGCCTGAGTTCTGAAACAGTCTACCTGAAGAATCCACTAGACCTCCGATCGCTCGTCTCTCGAATCCGTCAGAGACTGCAGATAGACCCAGTATTCCTCTCTCGGCGATGACGTTCGTGAAGAGGACGTCTATGTAGAACTTGTTCTTAACGAGCTGATAGAAGTCCCGTGCGCCATTTGCGACGGATGCGGGAATGGTGGATTCCCTTCCCCACGCATAGTAGGCAATTCCTAGCCCTACGAGCATTATCGCTACCGGTACAAGGTCGGTTATAGACAGAGGTGCAATCCCTAGAGGTACAACGGCCGCGGACGGGTTGAGGAACGTATAGAACCCCTGCTGGAATATTCCGAACATCACGCTGAATGCAGCCAGGATTACGATCGGGATAAGCATTATCCAACCAGATTCATGCGCGTGTTCAGCAGGGTTACTCCTTGGTTTTCCAAGGGCGACCTTGAAGAACATCCTGAACGCATACAGCGTTGTCAGGAAGCCACCGATCGCGAGGAGAATCCAGGCAAAGATGGAAACTCCAAAGCTTGCCGTGATTATGCTGTCCTTGCTGAAGAATCCCGCGAATCCAGGGAAACCGGAGAGGGCCAGTGCACCGACAAACAACGATGTCACAGTAATCGGCATCTTCTTCCACAGTCCTCCCATCTTGTTGATGTCCCTGGTGTTCATAACTGCGTGGAGTATCGATCCTGCAGCCAGGAATAGAAGTGCCTTGAAGAAGGCGTGTGCCTCCAGCTGGTAGATTGAAAGTCCTATGCTGGTGGCCCCCAGTCCCAGTCCTATGGCTGCTACCATGTATCCAACCTGGCCTATCGTTGAGTAAGCGAGTATCCTCTTGATGTCGTTAACGACCAGACCAATCAGACCGGAAAGAATGATAGTCACGATCCCTACGTACAGGATAACCGTGAGGGCCGTGGGAGTCAGAATGCTGATGTCTATCGAGTATATCCTTGCAATCAGGTAAACACCCGCCGTCACCATGGTAGCCGCATGGATGAGTGCTGAGACGGTGGTCGGTCCTTCCATAGCATCGGGTATCCACACGTGCAATGGGAACTGAGCGCTCTTTCCTATAGCCCCTCCGAACAGGAGCAGGGAAACTATCGTCTTCTGCCAGGCAAGGTGTATCGAACCAAGGCCTGCTAGTGAGAGAGCTCCACCCGAGGAGTAGAGTATCGCAGCTCCTATACCTGCTATGAAGAAAACGTCGCCTACCCTCGTCACTATAAATGCCTTCTTCGCGGCGGACGCGGCGTTCGGTTTGTAATACCAGAACCCGATCAGGAGATAGGAACACAGGCCGACCAGTTCCCAGAATATGAATAGCATAAGGAGAGAAGAAGCGAGGACGAGACCAAGCATCGATGATGTGAACAGAACCATCTCGCCAAAGAACACGTGCCTGTTAGGGTCCTCCTTCATGTAGCCCACAGAGAAGAGTATTATCAGGAATCCAACGAACGACACCATTAGTGCCATTATCATCGAAAGGCGGTCGGCGTATATCCCGAGGGGGATAACTGCAGGGAGAGAAGGTAGCCAATTGAAGCTGAACTGAACGATCGTCCCGTTGATCGTATAGGTGAACATAACATAGAGCGATATGAGGAATGAGACGAATATCAGGGAAGTTCCCAGGTACATCGAGTAGTTCTTCTTGATAAATCCAATTCCGATGACGAACGGGAATCCGACTAGTGGGAGACCAAATATCAGGAATGTCAGAATTATAGATAGATCCATTTTACCACCTCAGGAGTTTCATGACGTCCAGGCCCGCGGACTGCTTCCTTCTGAAGACAGCGACGAACAGTGCCATTGCGACCACTGTCTCTGCTGCTGCGATCACCAGCACGAAGAGAGTCATATCCGCACCGGCTGCATTGCCATAGTAGCTTGACGCTCCTATGAGATTGATGAGACCCGCATTGACCATGATCTCTACCGCGATCAGTGCCTTGACCACCGTTCTTGCGCTCAAGAATGCATAGATGCCGATCGCGAGAATAGATATGGAAAGGAACTCGACCGCGCCTATGTTCATTGGAGCGAATATAATGCTAGATAGATCCATTTTTTTCACCCCTCTCTCCGAGGTACATGGCGCCAAGCATTGCTGCGACTAGAAGGAACGTGACAATCTCAAAGGGAAGGAGGTAGGTGGTGAACAGCGATTGCGTGATTCCCGGCGTCGTCGGGGATCCAGTGTTCACCGGAACTGTTCCGTTAGGGAAAGCTCCAAACTGGATGAATGTGATCATGATCAGGAAGAGCAGAACGGAGAGGACCAGCGCAAACTTATTCCGCATCTTGATACCTCCTCGACAGCATAACAGAAGTCAGGATCAGTGTGATGATAGCACCAGCATAAACGAGTATCTGAATAGCAGAAATGAAGAAGTCTTCGAGATAGAAGAATATGCCCGCCACATCGAACACCAGGAAAGTCAACCAGAGTGCAGAGTGAAGAAGGTTCCTGCTAGACGCTGCAAGAAGCGCAGCCACGATTGCAAGCAGGGAAAGTATGTAAAAGATTATCATTGTCTCTCCTCCCCCCACAGCTCGGTCTCTCTCTTTCCGAGTTGTTCTGGAGTGTATCTGGTGTTCTTTCTCTCGAAATGAACCTCATCAATCTCAGCCTCCAGGGTTATGGCACCGGTAGGACATATCTCCTCGCAGAGGTTGCAGTGGATGCACGTCGAAACGTCAACGCTGGGATAGATCTCCCTCTTGTTGGGGAACTTCTTGTCGGTCTCCGGTTTCTTTACGTAGTGGAAATCTACCATTCTTATGGTACCGTTCGGGCATATCTGCTCGCAGAGCGTGCAACCGATGCAGGTCTCGGAATTCAAGAAAACCCTGCCAGTCGTCCTGGCGGGGTAGTCGAGTTTTTCTTCGGGCACTTGCCGCGTAACCTTTGGCTTGAACCCCTCTAGGAATATGGTCCAAATCCCCTTTATTATTCCCCCAATCCCCTCTAAGGGTCCGGGGGTCCTGTCCGTATCTGACACTCAGAAAACACCCCCAGCAAACAGCGCAAATCCTACGCTGATAAACAAGTTGATGATGCTGAGCGGAAGAAGGTACTTCCATCCCATATCGAGGAAGTGGTCAATCCTGATCCTGAACACCGATACCTGGATCAGGAGGAATATAAGCATGAAGATCCCTGACTTGATTATCAACCAGACAGTTCCGGGGAATATTGGTCCTTCCCATCCGCCAAAGTATATTGTGGCAATGACCAGTGAAGCAAGAGCTGTTCCAGCGAAGCCGCCCATGTAGAAAATACCATACCTCATACCGCTGTATTCTGTGGTGTAACCGCTGACGAGTTCGCTCGAGCTCTCGGGTAGATCGAAAGGAGGGAAGACCTGTTTTCCGAGGACTGCGAGGAAGAATATTATGAAGCCTAGGAATTCAGGCACGACGAACGGTATGTGACGCTGAGCTATAACTATGTCCTGTGCGTTGAAACTCCCCGCGAGTATTATGACCGATATGAGCGATATCAGCATAGGAACTTCATAACTCATATCCTGTGCTGCGGCCCTTAGTGCTCCCAACATTCCGTATTTGTTGTGGGAAGAAAGGCCACCCACGATCTCCCCTACCGGGGAGATGATCATGGTCGCAACGAGGAAGAGAATCGTGTAGTTGAAGTTCACTATCATCAGGTTAAGAATGGACACGTTGCCGAATGGGATTATCATAAAGCCGATGAGGACCGGAGTGAAGACTATGTAGGGTGCGACCCTGTATGCGATCTTGTCAGCCGCAGTGGGTATGATGTCCTGTTTCTGCATCAGCTTGAAGACATCTGCGATCAGCTGAACAGTGCCCCAAGGCCCTATCCTGTTTGGACCTATCCTGTTCTGAACGTCAGCCATGTATTTCCTGAATACGTAGACCAGGATGACAACCACCAGCATACCGATAGCGAAAACTAGTATCACCTCAACGGCGGCGACTATGAAGTACGCTATCCATAGCCCGATCGGATAACCGTGGAAAACGAATGGAACGAAATCGATGTGCAGGAACTTCACTATTCCGTACAGTATGCTCATGAGGAAGAAGAAAAGATTCACCTGTCCACCTCCCCGAACACCGGGTCCATGGAACTGAGAGTTGCGGTCATGTCTGCGATCTTGTAACCTATGAGCATAGCTGGTGCAGCGGATAGATTTGCAAAGCTCGGGCTCCTTATCCTGAACCTGTAGGGTATTGCCGAACCATCGCCTACGAGATAGATCCCGAACTCACCCTTTGGGGATTCTGTCGGGATGTACGACTCGCCAGTCGCCTTGATCCGCACAAGCATCGGTTTTGAATACTTCTTGTTGTAGAATTCTCCACCAGGAATCTTTTCAAGGACTTGGCTAACGATCCTCGCACTCTGGTGCATCTCTTCGACCCTGACCAGCATTCTCGCATACACGTCACCCGCTTGGTGTGTGGGAACGTCAAAATTTATCTGATCGTAGTGAAGGTATGGTTTGTTTTTTCTCAGGTCCCACTTCTTACCGACCGCTCTAAGCATCGGACCGGTGACACCATAGGATATGGAGTCCTCGAGGCTGAGCTTTCCAATTCCCTTTGTACGTGCAACGTACATATAGCTCTTCTTGAAAATGTTCTCTATTTCCGTTAGTTTCTTGTCAAAGTCGGACAACCACTCCTTTATCATCTCTACCGACTTCGGGGTTATGTCGGAGTATACTCCTCCAATTGCAAAGTAATTGTACAGCAGTCTGCTCCCAGTGATCTCGTCTAGAATCCTGAACAACCTCTCCCTCTCTCTAAAGCAGTAGAAGAACGGGGTGAGCATACCCATGTCGAGTCCGTGGGTACCCAGCCAGATGAAGTGAGATGCTATTCTGTTCAGCTCCACCATCATCATCCTGATCCAGAGAGCCCTGTCAGGGACCTGAACGGCCATGAGTTTCTCGGCGGATAGCACAAACCCCAGTTCCATGTTTAGAGCGGCCGCATAGTCGAGCCTGTCCACGTATATCTGGGCCTTGGTATAGTAACCCATTTCCGAGAGCTTTTCGGCGTTTCTGTGAAGGTACCCGATCACAGGATATGCGTCTACGATAATCTCTCCGTCCAGCTTCACTTTGACTCTCAGGACTCCGTGTGTTGAAGGATGCTGCGGACCGAAATTTATCTCTACGATCTTGTCCTGCATCTCCATATCAGTACCCCTCCGTCCTCTCGTATGAGACGGTATCCTGTCCGTCATCTTTGAGGTTCACGTACTGCTTCTTTTCCATCGGGTAGTCCTTCCTAAGTGGGTGACCTACCCACCCCTCCGCTAGCAGTATCCTCTTGAGGTTTGGATGCCCCTTGAACTTTATGCCTACGAGGTCCCATGTCTCCCTCTCGTGCCAGTTGGCTCCCTTCCAAAGGGGAGTGACGGAATCGACCTCACCGTCCGTCTTTGTTTTTACTATCAACCTGTCTCCATTGTTCGACGACAGCAGGTGGTAGACCACTTCAAGATGGTCCTTGTAGTCTATGCCTGTGATCATTAGGAGGTAATCGAACCCCTCATCCTTCCTCTCCTTGAGATACTGAAAGGCGTTCTCCTTCGAAACGTAAACGATCCTTTCTCCGTCCTTGGACTCGGATTCGCTCTCGATGGGTATCAATGTTTCACCTTTCCCGCAGCTATCCTATCCTGGAGCAGTTTCAGAGCCTTGATCAGTGCCTCAGGTCTGGGTGGGCATCCGTAGACATAAACGTCTACCGGAACTACCTGGTCCACTCCGTCAACAACGGAGTAACCCCTGACGTAGGGACCCCCGGCCGATGCGCAGGCCCCCATAGATATGACGAACTTTGGGAAAGCCATCTGATCGTAAAGTCTCCTGATCCTTGGGGCCATCTTCTTGGTCACCGTTCCAGAGACGATCATAAGGTCGGAGTGTCTCGGAGAATCTCTGAACACGTCAGAACCAAACCTCGCCCAGTCGTAGTCAGAGCCCATCGCACTCATCATTTCTAGTGCGCAGCAGGCTAGTCCGAATGTGAATGGCCAGAGTGACTTCCCCGTTCCCCACTTCATTGCCTCATCGATTGTAGTGACCAGAATATTATCCGACACTCGACCACCTCATGTATCCCTTCCTGGATGCATAGAATAGTCCGCCAAGCAGTATTGCGATGAAGAGGACAATGTCCAGAAATATTCCAACTCCCAGTGCCTTGACCGATCCGGCCCAGGGAAGAAGAAGGACGAAATCCACATCGAATACGACGAACGCCATTATGAAGAAGTAGTACTGAACTGGAAGGGGAGACTGGAAGTCTCCTATCGGCACTTCTCCACACTCGTAGTTGTCGTGAGTGTATCTACCGTACGCTTTAGGAGAGAAATGGCGTGCCGCTCCAAGCAGAATCGCGATGATTATAGGTACAATAATGACTGCCAGAGCAAGGGCAGCCAACTCAGGGGTCATGCTCATCCATACTGGAGTGATTTATCAAATTTATATGTTTGTCAGATTTCAACACGGTTAAGTATTATGGAATCCCTGTTACAGACCTTCTCTCCGGACCTTTCGATGTTCCTTTCTGTTTGAATTTCACGAACATGTCTGTGGCGAGTAACTGCCTCATCAGTTGTATCCCGAGTGCAGGGTCCACTCCCTTCGGGCAAACTTCCGAACAAGCTCCAGAAAAGTGGCACCTATAAACGCCGTGCTTTGAGTCAAGGACGCCTACCCTCTCCTCGAATCCGAGGTCCCTGTTGTCTGAGACGTATCTGTACCCCTGCGCTAGAGCCTGGGGCCCGAGATAGAGCTCGTCTGTCGCGCTGGTCGGGCAGGCGGACAAGCACAATCCGCACATTATGCAATCGGTGAACATTGCATATCCCTCCCGCTGTGCGGGAGTCTGCAGATACTCGCTCTTGGGTTCTTCGTCGTCTCTTATGATATAGGGTTTGACTTTCTCATGGTTCCTGAAGAGCTTTGAGAGCTCAGGGACCAGGTCCTTCACTGTCTCGTAGTTGCCCATCGGGTCTACCTTCACAAGCTCCTTGTCCAGCTCGAGGATCTGAGTCTGGCACGCCAGCATCTCCTTTCCGTTGATTATCATTCCGCAGGACCCACAGATACCCATCCTGCAGGAGTACCTTGCAGCAAGCGTGTGGTCCAGGTGTTCCTTTATGTAAAGTATTCCATCCAGGACGGTCATTCCTCTCTGTACTGGTACCTTGTATTCTTCGTACCTTGGGACATCCTTCTTTTCTGGATCATACCTTCTGACCCTGAACGTAATAGTCTTTACGACCTCTCCAAATCCCTTGAGTGCTATTTCTTTCATATCAGATTCCTCCCGTCAACATTGCCACGATAGTGTTGGTCCCGTAGATGAAAACTATCAGGGCAGCAACGAGGAGCGAATAGGTGATGATCTTCTCATTCCTCTCACCCGAGAACTGTTCCGAGAGGATGACCCTGAAACCGTTGAAGACGTGGAACACCAGGAAGGTGAGGAGGAGTTCGAAGACTGAACCCCATGCAAGAGAGGTGTAAATGGCCTTCACGTTGTAGTAGTACAGGGTGCCGCCTATCAGGATGTGCGAAACGCCGGTGCCGTTGTATAGGTAGAGTATCTTGTCTGATGTCGGGGCGAGCGCACTTATGGCAAGGAAGTGGAAAGCTCCGAACACGAGTATAAGCAGACCGGTAATGTACTGGATGAACATTATTCTGGACTCTCTCACAGTATCACCCCGGTGAAGATGAAGTAGATTCCGATCGCGCAGATTACGACCATGAAGACGCCAAGAACCACCTTGAGTACATCGTTCAGCCCCTTCAACGATTTGGGTCTGTATGGGAATTCTGGCCGGTATGGCCTCGGGAGCATCAGCCCGTTTTCGACTATAGTGAGGCGTATGCCGTTGAGGGCGTGGTAGACAGCTACCAGCAAGACTCCAGACAGAATGAACGGACCGAAGTGCGGGCCGAAAGGATAGTCAAGGAATACCATCAACGAATTCCAGGTAATCGGTCCATCGAGTATGTGGGATGTCTCCCAGATGTGTGCTATCAGGTACAGCCCGAGTATTATACCCGTGAGCCTGTGAAGGGCGTACATCCACCTGTCCGTGCCGTACTTGAATGGGTTAAACCACGATATCCATCCTTTCTTGTTTTCGATCGTCATCATATCACCTCAGTACACCCTTGGCTCTGGTTTCCACTTTGTGAGCGTTACGGGACGGTAGGTGATCTGCAGTGCGCCATCTACCCTCTGGGCAATAGTGTGTTTGAGGTAGTTTTCATCGTCCCTCTTCGGGTAGTCCGTCCTGAAGTGGGAACCCCTGCTCTCCCTTCTTTCAAGGGCGCCGTTCACCACGACTTCAGCGAGCTCGACAAGGTTCTTCATCTCAAGCGAGGCAATGAGGTTCTGATTGTACACATTCCCCTTCTCCGAGATTGAAATTTTTCCACTCCTATCGACTAGGCCCCTGACTATCCGCAACCCCTCGGTGAGATCTTTCTCGTTCCTGAAGACGTAAGCATCCCTATCCATCGTGACCCAGAGGTCCCTCTTGATATCGTAGGGATCGTTGTCTCCCACGTCCTTGTAGGCATCCGCTATGAAGTTCTCTGCTCTGGATCTCTCCCCCTCGGACAGTGTGACGGAAGAGGTGTCAGATGTGAGCCACCTGGCTGCGTCTGCTCCCGCCGTTTTCCCGAAAACGACGCACTCACTGGTAGAGTTTGCCCCCAACCTGTTTGAGCCATGAATTGAAACGCAAGCCGCCTCCCCCGCAGCCCATAGACCGGTCACACCAGTGAATCCCTCCCTGTTGACGTCTATTCCGCCCATTGTGTAGTGGGCGGATGGTCTTACGGGCAGGGGAGAATCCACTGGATCAATACCAACGTAGTGGTTCCCGATCTCCCTGACCTGAGACAGTTTCTCCTTTATCTTCTCTGCACCGATCGGTGAGAAGTCAAGAAGGAGATAATCTAGACCGTTTGGACCTTTAAACCCTCTGCCCTCCAGTATTTCCGTCATCATGCTCCTCGAGATTATGTCTCTCGGAGCCAGATCTTTCTTCGTGGGGGCATACTTCTCCATGAACCTCTCTCCACTCGCATTCCTCAGAATTCCTCCGTCTCCTCTCACTCCCTCCGTTATGAGAATCCCAGATGGTACCAGGCCAGTCGGATGGAATTGGACGAACTCAATGTCCTTGAGCTTCATCCCCTTCCTCAGTGCGATTGCGAGTCCATCACCGGTTACGAGGTGAGAGTAGGTTGTATATCCATAGAGCCTCCCCAGTCCACCAGTTGCTATGATCCCCGCCCTTGCCTTGAATATCCTGATCTGTCCGGTCTGGATATCGAATGCCATCACTCCCTTGAACTTGTTGTTCTCGATTATGAAGTCGTATACGAACTGCTCGTGGAATTTCTCCACACTCTGGTACTTCAGCAAAGTGTCGTAGAGGGTATGCACCTCATAGAACCCTGTCCTGTCAGCCGCAAATGTGGCCCTGGGATATGAATGACCGCCGAAGGGACGCTGTGCAATTCTCCCATCATCTCGTCTTGCCCATGGTATTCCCCAGTGCTCCAGTTCCAGAATATCTATCGGTGCTTGTCTAACGAAAAACTCGACCATGTCTTGGTCACACAGATAGTCGGAACCCTTCACGGTATCATACGCGTGCAGATCGAACGAGTCCCCCTCGTCCGTGTAAAGGACAGCGGCTGATCCGCCCTCGGCAGAGATGGAGTGGGGGCGCATCAACTGATTCTTCGCAAGAATGGCAATACGAAGCTTTCCACTGCTAACCCTTGCCGCCTCAATGGCAGCCCTAAGACCTGCGAGACCTGAACCAATTACAACTAGATCATAATCAAATATTTCGACCAAATAGATCTCCAGTAAGAAAGTGCTTGAGGCTATAAAAATTCTCAGTTTTTCATTCTAAATTAAATTAAGTACACCTAATATCCTAAAATGATGAATTGTAATCAATTCCGGACTACCAGATGACTAGGTAGCGAGAATCGAAAATGCAAATAATAGGAAACCAACGACCACGATTCCCACCGCGTCCATCTTCCCTAGATCTATGAACTTGTAGAGGACGCCCGCAATCTCCATTATGAATATTCCCAGAAAGAACAGCGGATACCTGTACCTCGAAGGAAGGATCTTCATCATATTCACAACCCCGCATGAATGAGTACAATGTTGGGCACTATTCCGGCAGCCATACCCCTTACGAAGAGGTCGACAAAGACGAACATTATGAGGCTGGTCCAAGCGATAGCCTCGTGGTGTCCGTTCAGCCTGGACTGGAATCTGTAGATGGTGTTTTTCTTACCCGCGTTGGCAGGGCAGTTGACGCAGTCCCTGTAACCGCCTATGAGATGCCTTACAGAGTGACACGAGAAGGTATAGGCAGTAACCGCTATCGTATTGACTAGGAGTATTATGGTCCCGAGACTCAGCGTAAGGGATCCCGTGTAGACCATCGAGTAGTAGACGTCATAGTAGAAGAATGGAAGTATCCCCCATGCGGTGTACATGAAGTACCTGTGCAGGTTCTCCACTCTGAAGAAGCCTGTCTCCCCGCTGTACCCTCTCGCCTTTGTGTCCAGCCGCAAGTCAGACGGGCAGCTGTTGGGGTGCGTGAAGAGGTGTCTGTGGTAGTCCTTCCTGTATGCATAGCAGGTCAGCCTGAACAGTACGACAAGCGGAAGTATCAGAACAGTGGGCGTGTAGAAAGGATCTGTGAGTCCGTCGGTCACTGGCACCTTGTACAGGAGTATCAGTCCTGTACCTAGAATCGATATCAGGACGAAGGACCAAAACCTCCAGTTCGGCTCAAGGAATTCCGGAGGAATTATGTGCTTCAGGACGGTTTCGTTTGCAGCCCTCATGCCTTTTCCCTCCTCTTCCTCCTCGATCTTATGAGCATCGCCAGGGGGTCGTAAGAAATGTTTACTGCCCGCTCTTTCTCAGGGATAATTGCGTTGTCCGTTATGTGGATCTCTTCCGGGCATACCTCTGTGCAGCACTTCGTGATGTTGCAGTAACCGAGCCCGGCATCCTTGTTCATGAATTCAGACCTGTCAAGTGCATCCAGCGGGTGCATGTCCAGAGATGCAGCCTTCACCACATGCCTAGGCCCGAAGTAATCGGTTTGGTGCTCCCTGATGACGTGGCAAACGTTCTGACAGAGGAAGCATTCTATGCACTTCTTGAACTCCTTGGATCTCTCTATGTCCACCTGAGATATTCTCCATGGTTTCTCTAGCCCCTCCCTCGGAGTGAACTTGGGTATTCTCTTCATCAGCGCCCAGTTCTCTGAAACGTCGGTAACGAGATCCTTTATCAGTGGATATGCAGCAATCGGGGAAACAGTGATCTTCCCCTCCTTCAGTGAATCCACCCTCGTCTTGCACATTAGCGCAGGTCTGTGGTTAATCTCCGAGGAACAGGAACCACACTTTCCTGCGGAGCAATTCCACCTGAGGGAAAGGGTGGGATCGATGTGTTTCTCTATGTACTTCATAGCATCAAGAACTACCATGCCCTCTTCACTCGGTACCTCGTAGTCTACAAACCTCCCCTCCTTCTCGATCGAGGGGTCCTGCCTGTATACGCTCAACTTTATTGTTTCCATCAGTAAACCTCCGCGGGTATGAGCCTTTTCAGTTCATCTGGAATCCTTGGAACATCTCTCCAAGCGAGTTTCATTCCCTGCTCTCCCTTCATATAGATTATGTTCTTTCTGAGTTCAGGGTCCTTCTTCGGGTAGTCGCTTCTAGCATGGGCGCCCCTGCTCTCCTTCCTCTCTATCGCCCCCCTGACAATCGCTTCTGCCGCGATCAACATGGAAGACAGTTCAAGCGCCTGCAACAGCCCCTTGTTGTACTTCAGCCCCCCCTGGACGCCGGCCACCTTTGCCCTCTCCCTCAGGTCCAGTATTTTCATCAGGGCCTTCTTGAGGGTCTCCTCGTTGCGTATTATGCCTACGTTTTCGCTCATGTTTTCAGCGAGGCTGTCTGCTATATCGTAAGGGTTTGTTCCATCATTCCTAAGGAACGATTTAACTCTCTCTAATTCCGCAGCTACTACGGACTCGTCTATTTTCCCTTGGGACACGCCCTTCACATAACCCGAAACTCCATCACCGCTCCTCTTCCCAAAAACGAGTATGTCCGCGAGAGAGTTTCCCCCAAGCCTGTTAGCCCCGTGAAGTCCGCTCGCGACCTCTCCAGATGCGAACAGGCCCTTCACGTTCGTGACAGTCGTCTCTGGGTCGACCCTTATCCCTCCCATCTGGTAGTGGACGGTGGGTGCGACTTCCATCTTCTCCTTAGTGATGTCAACGCCTGCAAAGTCCAAGAACTGCTTGTACATGCTCGGCAGTTTTTTCTTTATGAAATCTGGTCCCTTATGGGTTATGTCCAGGTACACCCCTCCGTGTGGAGTTCCCCTGCCAGCCGTTATCTCGGCATAGTTTGCCCTTGCAACTACGTCCCTCGCATCCAGCTCCTTCTTCTTGGGAGAATAGCGGAGCATGAATCTCTCTCCCTGGGAGTTGAGCAGGATTCCACCCTCGCCCCTCACACCCTCTGTGACCAGCAGCCCCTTGACACCCGGTGGATACACCATTCCGGTTGGATGGAATTGGATCATCTCCATGTCCATCAGTTCCGCGCCTGCTTCGTATGCGAGACCTAACCCGTCTCCGGTGGATTCCCACGAATTCGACGTCACCTTGTAGATCTTGCCGCACCCCCCAGTTGAGATTATAACGGCCTTCGAACTGAATACGTAGAACTCTCCCGTGTTCAGTTTTAGTCCTACTGCGCCTACGATTCTGTCTCCTTCCTTCAGGAGCTTTGTGACGTAGAGCTCGTCTAAGAACTGTATGTCCCTGTGCAGAATCTGGTCTTCGAGTGTTCTGATTATTTCGAGTCCCGTCCTGTCGCCTACATGGCAGAGCCGCCTGTATGTATGTGCACCGAATGCCCTCTGCATTATGGTCCCTTCCGGCGTCCTGTCAAAAAGGGCTCCGTACTCCTCGAGCTCCATGACCCTGTCTGGTGCCTCCTTGGCGAGCAGTTCCGCCATCCTGTAGTTTGAAATATATACTCCTTCTTCCATGGTATCTGCGAAGTGCACTTCCCAGCTGTCCTTTGAGTCGACGTTTGCCAATGATGCCGCGATCCCTCCTTCTGCCATTACCGTGTGAGCCTTGCCTAGAAGTGATTTTGAGACTAGTGTAACGCGAGCACCGCCATCAAAAGCCGCAATGGCTGCTCTCATGCCGGCCCCTCCAGCCCCTATGATCAGAACGTCCGTTTCGTGCTTAATGTAATTTGAACTCATACAACTCATCAAATGCTCTTAGCTCTTCGAAAAGTATTTTACATGATATAAATTTTTAGAGATTACTGAGATTGTTTATCTCCCTTCACATCATTTAGAATTTACGTTGGAGTTGATCAGATGGCTGAGAAATCGATCTTGTTCATCTTCCTGTCCTTGCTAAGGAGCACGATTCTGGAGTCTTCCCTCTCGCCTCCGAAATCGTAGTTGAGATACCCGTTCAGCCTATAAGAGAAATCCCTGATCTCCTCGTGAGATGGCATGTTGTTGATCGTCAACCTGTTCCTCGAACCACCGACGTGCACGTACCCCTTATTCTCTACAAAGTCTGGGTCTGCCTTCTTGTCCAGCCTGTAGTACTCTTCGATGTAACCGAGGTTGATGTTCTTGACGAGGGTGTGCCTTATCACGGTCCTGGTCTTCAGTGAGGGCAGCAGTTCTAGCGTCCTGTTGAGTCTCTCCCACGAATCCCTGTAGATGGGGTTGAGTATCTCTTTAAAGAGCTTCTCGTTCGGCGCTGCGACTGTGACATACAGTTGGGTGGGAAGGACCCTGAGCTTCTCGAGTGCATCCGGCTGAGTTCCGTTGGTTACCACGAACGTGGATATGTGCCTGTCCTTTGCTTCCTGGAGCAGGTCGTCCAGCTTGCCATAGAGAGTCGGCTCTCCCGTCAGGGAGATCGCCATGTGTTTCGGTTGCTGAGCATCCAGCCACTTCTTCATGTTTGTTCGCTGGTCACCCTTGAAACCAGTCAGCAAGAGTCTCTGAGCCTGGATCGAACCCTCCATGATGTCGGCGGCATCGTCTTCCTCCGGGATCTTTGCCCCCTCCCAACCCTGAGACCTCCAGCAGAAGGTGCAGTTTTCGGAACACCAGTCCACCGATGGCGTCATCTGAACACACCTGTGACTCTCTATTCCGTAGAACGTGTTCTTGTAACACGGCCTGTTGTAGTATAGGTCCTGCCTAACCCAGTGGCAGAGCTTGACTCCAGAGTGATTCCCGACTATCTTGTACCCCTGTTTTTCCAGTGCCTTCTTCTTGATCTCATCCATTAGGGCTCTCTCCTATCCCCGAGACAATGAACCCGGTGTGATATAGAAACGAGGTCTCGGGTCTCATCCCCATTGAGCTGAGCTGGATGGGGATGTCGATGAGTTCATGAACACTTACTAAAAAATTCTTCCCTATTAGGAAACGCGAAAACCTCTCTGCCTGTGAGTAGGTAGGTAGAATGGATGCGATCTTCTTTTTTCCGGTGAGTTCAATCTCCAGGAAATTCCAGGGTTCCGGGTTGTCTATGAATATGCTCTCGAAAGAGTTGAAATCCGCGCTGTTTCCGTCTTGATTATAAACTTCTATAATGTCTTCGACCTCGAACCTCCTGATGTTCTTTTTCATGAGCCGGTAGTACTCTTTGTCCAGTTCGTAGCTGACCACTCTTGTCCTGAACATCAGGGCAGCCAGTATGGAGAACCCACCCGCTCCTCCCCCAATTTCGAGCATCCTGGTACAGAAGGGAAGGTCGAGTTCAAAACCAATCAGGCCCACGTCCTTCGGAAGCACGATCTGTGGCCCCCTCTCTATGGACGAGGATACGTCAGCCAAGGTGGACTTTCTTGTCCTGAAAATTCGAGAGCCGATCTCCACATCTCCGGACGCTACATCGAACCGACCGGTATCGATGTTCCCAAGGTCCTTGATGTACAGGAGACCAGCCCTGTTTGAAAATGAGTACACTTCGCTGCCGTTGTAAAGCGTGACTAGCACAATCCGAGCAGAACAAAGAATTTAAAATAGTTATTCTTTCACTCATGTGTCTGATAATGAAGAGGCGATCGGTTATCTAATAGACAGTCACTATCAGAAGAAGATATGCAAGAAGTGCGGAAAGGTGTTCTGGACCCTTGATACAAACAGGGAGACGTGCGGAGAGGTCCCCTGCGATCCCTACACCTTCATCGGAAACCCTCCAACCTCAAAGAAGTACTCGCTTCAGGAGATGCGGGAGGAATTCCTCTCATTCTTCGAAAATCTGGGCCACAAGAGAGTAAAGAGGTATCCGATAGTTGCAAGATGGAGGGAGGACGTATACCTCGTTAATGCTAGCATCTACGACTTCCAGCCCCACGTTACTTCAGGGAAGGTCCCCCCGCCCGGTAATCCGCTCGTAGTATCGCAGCCGTGTATAAGAACGGTCGATCTTGACAATGTAGGGAAGACCGGGAGGCACCTGTCTGTGTTCGAGATGGGGGGTGCAAAGGCGTTCAATTTCCCCAACAAGGAGATCTACTGGAAGGACAAGACGGTGGAGCTGGCGGTGAAGTTCCTCGTACACCTAGGTGTGAAGAAGGAGGAGGTAGTTTTCAAGGAGAAGCCCTGGGCGGGAGGCGGGAATGCAGGGTCTTCGGTGGAGGTCATGGTCCGGGGTCTAGAGGTAGCTACTCTCGTGTTTATGGATATGGTGGAGACGCCAGAAGGCGACGTCGAGATAGACGGGGTCCGCTACAGGAAAATGGAAAACAGGATTGTTGATACCGGTTATGGCATTGAGAGACTGACCTGGCTCTCTCAGGGAACCGATACTGTTTACGAAGCGCTTTACCCCCAGATGGTCGCGGACCTGATGAAGGATACGGGACTGAGTCGTCCCGGATTCCTAAGGCAGTTCATCGACGCATATTCGAGCGAGGATGGCTCGGAGGTCGCATTTCTCGGGTCACTAAATGAAAATGACAGGTCCAGCCTAGAGAAGCTTTCAAACATTTACATTCTTGCCGATCACACGAGGGCAATAACGATTCTTCTCTACGATGGGCTTGTTCCGTCAAACTCAAAGGCAGGGTACGTCCTCAGGATGCTCATAAGAAGGGCGCTCCTTTCGAGAAAGAAGCTCGGCATAGATACGGGGCTCTGGGACCTTATAGAACAGCAGAAGGAAAGATTCAAGGGTATTCTGGACTTGAGACTCGAAGGTTCCGCGAGGGAGATAGTCCAGCTAGAAACGGAGAGATTCGGCGAACTGCTCGGGAGGGGTGACGCGACGATCAAGAGGTATGCAAAGGCGGGGTCCATAAGGGCCGAGGACGTGGTGCTGCTCTTCGAATCTAATGGTCTGCCGATCGAGTACGTCAGGGAAAGGTGTGAAGCGCTGAACATCAAGTTCCCGGAAAAACTCGAGAAGTCCAGAGGTTTCTCTAACGTTCGCAGGGAACCGAAGGAAAGGGAGAAGGCTCTAAGTAACAAGTATCCGGAGACTGGGAGATCGTACTACGACGACGAGGAGATCCTGGAGTTCAATAGCAGGGTCATTGGAATAGAGGGAAATGAAGTAGTTATTGATAACACCTACTTCTATCCAGAAGGTGGAGGTCAACCGTCAGATCAAGGGATACTTCTTGTATCCGACAAGAGGGTGAACGTGACCGCAGTAAGGATCGTCGACGGGACCATTTTACACGAAGTGGATGACGTCGACGGCATCTCGGTAGGAGATACAGTGCACGGAGTGGTGAACACTGACAGGAGAAGGCGGCTGATGCAGAGTCACACCTCCACACACATTCTGCTCTCGTCCATCCGGGACATCCTAGGGCCCCACATCTGGCAGGCAGGTGCGCAGAAGGACGAGAGGATCAGCAGGTTGGACGTTACGCACTTCAGGGATGTATCTCAGGAAGAGGTGACTGCAATAGAGGAGAGGGCGAACGAAATTATCAGGATGAACCTCCCGCTCCACAAGGAATTTGTCAACAGGAACGACGCGGAGAGCAACTTTGGTTTCACCCTGTACCAGGGCGGGATACCCGATGGGAACAAGCTCAGACTCGTTGAGATACCGGGAATTGACGCCGAGGGATGTGGCGGAACGCACCTTGATAGCACGGGGGAAGCAGGCTACATCAAGGTAGTGAAAGTAGAGAGAATCCAGGACGGCATAATAAGATTCCACTTCGCTTCTGGAAGATCGGCTGTCGAGTATTCAAACTCACAGATCCGGCTGCTGATGCAGATAAGGGACAGGCTCGGAGAGGACCCCGCGAAATCGTACGATGCGCTGACCCACACCCTGGAGCAGACGAGAAGAGCAATAGAATCCGGGTTCGAGTACTCCGTTGTCAGGTACGGAGGGAGGGACTTGAAGATCGTGGAGGTCAACGAATCTATTGCGGACTCCGTATCAAAGAGCCTCTCTTCTTCCCTCGGGATAGTCGTCTCGAAGGAAAGGATAAGGATCGCGTCCTCCTACCCGGAAGTATCCGCCATAGACGTAATGAAGATCCTCGAGAATGAAGGCATCGTGAAAGGCGGGGGAAATGCCACCTATGCCCAAGGAAAAGTATTAAAGGAGAATCTCGGTCTGAAGGACGTAGGAGAGGCGGTTTCAAATCACAGCAGATGAACTCATAACGATTCGTTCTGCCGTTCGGAAATATTTTGCCGTTACGGAGGAGATGAGAGTCCAAGAGGGAGTATACGAATTCCACACCCTGGTAGACCCGAATCTGGAGGGTAATTTTAAGAAACTGGTAATCGACCTCAAGGAGATTGGCTACATCCCTGTCATCGGAAGAACGAGAGAGAGCGGCTCGGATTACGTAATCTCTGTCATAAAGAAGAGGAAGAGCCAGCCCTTCGGGAACTGGCTGAACATTGTTCTGCTGGTGGCAACACTCGCCTCGACGATCTGGGTGGGAGGGAGCTTGTCCGGACAGTACTTTGGAATAACGAGTATATCCTTCAAGTTCTTCTTCTTTGGCTTCATCTACTTTTCTCTTCCACTCTTGATCATCCTTGGTTCACACGAATTTGGGCACTATTTTGTGGCAAAGCGCAGCGGAGTGGCCGCATCCCTCCCTTTCTTTATTCCGGCTCCCATTCCGCCGCTCGGAACGCTCGGTGCGTTCATCTCTCTTAGGGACCCCCTACCGGACAGGAAAACGCTGATCAAGATAGGTGCTGCGGGTCCCATTGTGGGATTCCTCATGAGCATCGTCATCGCGGTTATAGGTGCATACCTGGGAACGTTCCAGAAACCAGTTCTGGTAACTAGCACGCAGGAGAATTTTCTGATCTCTCTGCCCATCATTTATTACCTCTTTCCGGTGATCCAGACAACATACGTTCACCCGGTGGCGTTCGCGGCCTGGGTCGGTTTCCTGGTGACAGCGATAAACCTCTTTCCGATAGGCCAACTAGACGGCGGTCACGTTGCGAGGGGGCTTCTGGGCAAGAATGCGAAGTACCTGAGCTATGCGTTCATAGTCATCCTGGTGATACTTGGGATATACTACGTTTCGTGGATACTGTTCGCCATTCTCATCGTAATACTTGGCCTCACGCATCCCCCTCCGCTCAACGACATCTCTAAGCCGGGAAAGAGGGAGATACTCGTGGGAATAGTTGCTATCGCCCTGGTTGCGGTCAGCTTCTCACCGGTACCATTTGCGGAGAGGGTCTCCCCGAACATAGCCACCTCCGACCTGACGCAGGGGAACTACTTCGCGATCTTTGGCAATCCCGTGTTCAACAACGACAGCATGACCCTGACTGTCGACAACCTCAACAACTACACGATTCCGCTGACCGTGTTGATAAAGACACCGGTAGGTCTGGCCTCAACACCGTCGTTCAACGAAACTATGGCCCCTCTCGAAAAGAGGAGCTACGATATAACTGTCTGGCCCTACAACAACGCATCCCTGGGGTACTACGCATTCACTATTACTGTCCAGACCTCCACTCACACAAAAATATACAACAGGAACATAAGCATAGTCTCGCTCGAATCAAACGTGACTGCAGACAACATGAACCCTTACTACTCAGACGCGGCGATAGAAAACATTACACTTGCCAACTCAGGAGGTAGCGCCCTTCTTGAGGTATATCGCTTCAACAGCTCGTCGGATTTCTACATAAACGGGACGAAGGGTTTCGGTACGTACGGCAACGGGACCTACATCTACCTCCCAGTCAATAACCAGGTCGTCGCAAACATAGTCTTCTTCAACCTGTCCCAACCTGCAGGACTCGTCCTGGTGAACAGGTATCACCCGTGGCATGCCCTCTTCGTATTCTACATACCACAAAATTCTCCCAAGTATAAGCTGCTCACGTAGGCCCAGTGCAGCGATTTGTCCCACACTGGCTACCTACCATTTTAATAGGAAGTGATGTTTCACCACCATGGTCGATTATGACATAATAGTTGCAGGTGCAGGAGTATCAGGCTCCACCGCTGCGGCTATGGCGGGAAAGTTGGGGAAGAGGGTTCTTCTTATCGACAGAAATACCGCCGACGAGCCAGGAAAAAAGACGATTTGGGGATGGGTCTGTGGCGATGCGGTTGCAAGGTCTCACATAACTTACGTTCAAAAGAATCTCGGGAATACGTTCAGCGATGCTGCTCTGGGACTGAAGGTGGACGGAGTTATCGCTCTGTCTCCGGATCTCGGATACAAGCTACCATTCGATGGGGAGGGCTATAGTCTGGAGAGGCCGGTATTCGGGAAGGCTCTATTCGACGAAGCAATCAAGAATGGTGCCGAATTCAAGGGAAAATTCAGTATAGAAGGGCCGATCATCGAGGACAACAAGGTCGCGGGTATCTTCGGAAAGAACGAAAAGGGAGAGGAAGAAAAGATAAGGGCGAAGGTCACGATAGATGCACTTGGTATAGCATCCCTTCTCAGGAGGAAACTTCCAGAGAACCCATACATTGACAAGGAGATCGACTACGAGGACCTCGAGCTTACGGGGAGGTTCATCTACAAGACAAACGATTCCTTTGACGATCTCAAATTCTACGACAAGAAGAACGCCCTCATTCACCTGAACCAGCAGATGGCCCCAGGAGGATACGGGTGGGTGTTCCCCAAGACTGACGGAAGGGTGAACGTTGGGCTCGGCGTCCAGCACCAGAGCCTAGAGAAGAGGAACAAGAAGTTTGGAACTACGGACAATCTGAAGTCTCTGATCGAGAAGTACGTGAAGTGGAACCCCCTCTTCAAGGAGTACAAGCTGGACAATTCTCACAAGAACGGCGAGGGCTACTGGAGCGTCAGTGTCAGGAGACAAATGGAAGGGATGGTATTCCCAGGATATCTCGGAGCAGGGGATTCAATGGCATCCGCTAATCCGCTGAGTGCAGGAGGCATAGGTCCGGCACTTATCGGAGGAATACTCGCAGGTAGGGCCGCCTCTACAGCCGTTGAGGCAGGGGACAACACGCTCGAAGGTATGTGGAATTACAACTCGGAGTACGTCAAACAGTACGGAAAGAGCATGGCCGGGATGGAAATATTCAGGATATTCCTCCAGTCCATGAACAACCAGGATATTAACTATGGAATGAAGAGTTTCATCACGTATGAAGAAGCAGTAGAGATCACGTACGGCAGGATACCAGAACTGTCGCTCACCAAGAAGGTGAGCAAGCTTGTCAAGGGAGTTGGGGCCCTGAGAGCTTTCAAAGATCTCGTGTGGACGACCAGCAAGATGAAGGAATTCAACAGCCTCTATGCGAACTACCCAAATTCTCCAAAGGAGTTTCCGGATTTCAAGAAGAGAGTTGTATCGATGATCAACGAAGCCAAGGAAAGGATGCCATCCGCTCCAGTCTGATACCTACCGAAAATCCAGCTCTATTTCATTGAATGGGTGAGGACCTTTCCCTCACTTACCTTGGACTTGCAGTACTCATAGAGTGCATCGTACATAGGAAACTGGAGTCTCATGTTCTCGAAGTCGTCCTTCGACATTCTGTTGAACCCCATCGCCGCTGCTTCGAGTCCAACGGATTCCTGCGGGGAATCGGGAATCGATGCGTCTGCACCCCGTACTATCTTAGCGAGTTCAAGGAGAGGACCATCTTTCAGTTGGTACTTCTTGATTATCGAATCGAACGTCACGTACTCGTACCCTCCCTCTTTGTAATGGTAGAGTTCTGCACCTGGTGTATCGAATGGGATAGCGCCAGTTCTCTTTGACTCTTCGATGACTTTGTCCTTCGGGACGAATATAAAGATTGCATCTGGATCCACGAATTTCTTTATCAACCACGGGCAAGCAATTCTATCGACTCTGGCCTTCTCTCTAGTAATCCACTTCATCGAAGCTATCATAGGTAAAAAGCTAAATAAACTTTCTTGCCAACAAGGCTATCAGTTTGGAATCTTTTTTTCCCGATCGGTTGAGAAGAATCCACTAAAATTGTGATACTCAATTTTGCCCTCTTAAGACAGTTCCATTGGCCTACACCGATCCAAGCATTTCGAAAATAGTACCACTTTCGTTATCTGACATCCTCTCCTCCATGAAGGATGGAGCTTTCTTGCCCAATTTGTTGTAAAACAGAAGATATAGAGCTCCTCTCGAATCTCCCCGTCGCTTTTCGCTACAATATCACTACAAAGATCAGGTATGAGATGAGGGTCCCTGCGATCACCCCAGTATTGAGAAATGGGAGGCCCGGGGCAGGTTTCTTCACGTTTCCGAGGACCAGATAGATCATGCCTGCAATCCCTCCGATCAGGGGAAGGATGAAAAAAGGATAGAACTTTCCGATCTTCAAACCATAGATAGCAGACGCAACAACCATTATGCCAGGGAATGCAACGTCGCCGAAACCCAGAGCCATTGCGCTGTGTTCCGAGATACCTTCGTCCGTGATCTCTATCTTTCCAATTTTTTTCCTGAAGTCAGTTGGAAACACGAAGAGCATGGGAAGGTCCCTATCGATTGCGATCTTGGCCAGCCCTATCATGTGCTTTGTCTTGTAGACGGAAATGTAATCGTAGGCGGCAAACAGCGCCAGGAATACCGCTGCTGCCCAGATCCCCAGGATAAGCCCGAGGAACAGGGCCATCCCCGACGTGAGGAAGAAGCCTGCTATGTTCACCGTATACCACCTGTTGTGGAAGATGAGCGCGAGTACAGTCACCAGAGGCGCAGCTATCAACATCGCATAATACTGGTCGTAGGTGTTTGCTATCACAAGTCCCAGGTAGGTCCAAACGAGGAAAACTACAAGCCCGATGACTGCAACGAACAGCCACTTAAGAAAGTTGAGCTTGAAGCGTTTGGCGAGCAGGATGAGGAGTGCTGAGAACGCAATTGCAGCCACGAGGTAGTAGACCACATACCCAAACCCGGAGGTCGGACTGCTCGCGGAGATCGAAGGCTCAACGGCTAGGGCTATCGTGGCAAGGTATACAGCGAAAATTGAGGACAGGATGAACAATATCAGGCTAGTTACCTGTGCAGCTGGAAACTCAAATCTATCCGCCAATCCAATTCATCTCTCCAATTTTCTTGATTGGAGATTGGTATAGAGATGACCTTATATTACTTTCCTCGGTTCGGCGCGTATAGATTCGGTAGACTCTTGAAAATTGCTGAAATAGTCACGAGAAATTGATATACTAAAATTTAAGTGTCGTTAATAATGACCGCTAAAGAGAGTGCAAGGTATGCAGAGGTTCCGTTCATAAAGCACCTGCACGCAATGGGCCCTTTCAAGCCTCTTAAGGACAAGCTCATGCTGTTCGGCCAGTTTGTCGGGGACTGGGATATAGTTGAGGCCAAGAGTCTGCAGGAAGACGGTTCTTGGATAACATCTACCGGAGAGCTGCACTCCGGGTGGATTCTTGGTGGGACAGCGGTTCAGGAAATATGGAAGTCGAACGGCGACGGCATAGAGGATACTGGCGGAACGACGATACACACCTACGATCCGGAGGTTGACCTGTGGAACAGCATATGGATCTCTCCAAATCAGGCCACTATAAGGGGGTTCGAAGGTAACAGGAGTGGCAGAGAGATAGTGCTCGAGTCGAGAGAAAGCAACAAGAAGAGGATGAAATGGGTATTCTACGATGTGAAGGGCAGTTCCTTCAAGTGGAGGTCTGAGAGCACAATCGACGCTGGAAACAGCTGGATAACTACAGAGAAGATGTTCCTCAAGCGGCAGAGGACGCATCACAATGGGAAGTTTTGAGTACACAACCATGTGATGATAACATTATTATAGAAGTGCTAAATTAGGGAAAGTGCCAACTGTCTCCTATTATCGTTCTCTAAAACAATCTCTAAACGAGTGTACGGAAAAGATAAGGTTACTGGAGGAGAGCGTAGATCATAAGGAGAAGACCATCGCTGAGCTGAAGGAACAGACGCTTAGATTCTCGGCTGACCTCGAGAACTACCAGAAGAGAGTCGGGGAAGAATCTCTCAAGCTAGTGAGCTACGCATCTGAGAGAATCATCAAGGAGCTCCTTCCGGTGCTAGACACCCTGGAAAATGTCAAGGACGAGGGAACCCTGGCTATCAAGAGGCAGATAGAGGGAATCCTTTCGAAAGAGGGTCTCTCCGCTATCGAAGATAGTGAGGGGTTCGACCCGAACAGACACGAAGCAATTGGTGTCGAAGACGGAGGAGAGGCGAACACGATAAAGAAGGTCATAAGAAAGGGGTATGTGCTAGGAGACAGAGTGATTAGGCCAGAGTTAGTAATTCTCAATAAAGGTGAGTAAAAATGGAAAAGATATTAGGAATAGATCTAGGGACGAGCAATTCACAAGCGGCAGTTATGATAGCGGGTAAGCCAGTCGTTTTGCCGAGCTCAGAGGGAACAACGCTGGGCGGAAAAGCGTTTCCGAGCTACGTGGCGTTCACAAAAAACGGTGAGCTACTGGTGGGTGAACCAGCAAGAAGACAGGCCCTTACGAATCCAGAGGGAACAGTCTACGCGTTCAAGAGGAGGATGGGTGAGAGTTTCAAGTTTAAGGTAAGGGATAAGGAATACACACCTCAACAGCTCTCTGGCTTCCTCCTGCAGAAGATAAAGGACGACGCAGAGAAGTACATGGGTGAGAAGATCTCCAAGGCGGTCATAACGGTGCCTGCATACTTCAACGACAACCAGAGGCAGGCTACTAAGGACGCAGGTGCGATTGCGGGACTCGACGTGGTCAGGATCATCAACGAACCGACGGCGGCTGCGCTCGCATACGGTATCGACAAGACGGAGGGGGAGCACAGGATTATGGTCTTCGACCTGGGTGGGGGAACGTTGGACGTCACCATCATGGAATTCAGTTCGGGTGTTTACGAAGTGCTCTCGACTTCTGGTGACACGAAACTCGGTGGAACGGATATGGATGAGGCGGTCATTAACCACCTCGCCTCTAAGTTCCAAAGGGAGAATGGCATCGATCTCAGAAAGGATAAGAACGCCTACATCAGGCTCAAGGACGCAGCAGAGAAGGCGAAGATTGAGCTCTCCACTTCGCTCTCGACAGAGGTCAACCTTCCATACATTACGAGCGGAGCGGACGGACCCAAGCATCTCCTTATATCTATGACGAGAGCCGACCTCGAGAACCTGGTGAGACCTACCATCGATCGCGCGAGGAAGCCCATAGACGAGGCTCTCAAGGGCGCGAAACTCGCAAGCAGCGACATAAGCAAGGTTATACTCGTGGGTGGACCAACTAGGATGCCCATCGTGAAGAAGTTCGTGGAAGACATCATGGGGAAGAAGGTCGAGAGTGGAGTTGACCCTATGGAATGCGTCGCTATTGGAGCCTCCATACAGGGTGCGGTGCTGGCAGGTGAGGTCAAGGGTATCGTACTGCTTGACGTTACACCGCTCACTCTGAGCATAGAGACGCTGGGAGGAGTGGCAACTCCGTTGATTACAGCCAACACTACCATTCCCACCAAGAAGTCTCAGGTATTTTCGACAGCAGCAGACAATCAGACAGCCGTTGAGATAGTCATCGTTCAGGGGGAAAGACCGATGGCGAAAGACAACACTTCTCTAGGAAGATTCATGCTAGAAGGGATTCCCCCTGCACCGAGGGGGATGCCTCAGATAGAAGTCACCTTCGACATCGACTCGAACGGCATACTGAATGTCGCTGCGAAGGATCTGGCAACTAGCAAACAGCGTGGCATTACTATAACGTCCAGCACAAAGCTGAGCAAGGAAGAGATCAACAGAATGAAGGAAGAGGCAAGGAAGTACGAAGAGGAAGACAAGAAGAAGAAAGAGGAGATTGAGACAATAAATAATGCGGAGGCACTCTCATATTCCACCGAGAAGACGATGAGCGATTACGGCGACAAGATACCGCAGGACATAAAGGACACGATCAACGGAAAGCTAAAGGACCTGAAGGACGAGATCCAGAAGAAGGATATTGCAGGTATGAAGGAGAAGATGGACGTACTTACCAAGGAGATACAGAAGATAGGGGAATACATGTACAAAAACGTCAAGAGCGAAGAACAGCCTCAGCCCGAAGGTACGGCCGATTCCTCGGCTTCGGCAGGAACCAACCCTGGAGAGACCGAAATCCACGAAGATAAAGGAAATAAGGACCAATGAACTTCTGATCTGAATGGGTAAGGACTACTACGCAGTTCTGGGAGTGAACAAGAACGCTTCTAAGGACGACATCAAGAAGGCATACAGGGATCTTGCGAAGAAGTACCATCCCGACCTGAACCCCCAGAACAAGAAGGAGGCCGAGGAGAAATTCAAGAGCATCAGCGAAGCGTACGAGGTCCTGATGGACGATCAGAAGAGGGCAAGGTTCGACCAGTACGGTGAGGAGGGCGTCAAGTTCCAGGGGGGATTCGACTGGAACCAGTTCCACCACTACCAGGACATACAGGACATATTCGGAGACATATTCTCGCAGTTCGGGTTTGGAGGAGGGTTTAGCAGTCCCTTTGGTGGAGGAGGATTTTCAGGACAGCAGAGGGAGCTACACGGGTCCGACGCATACGTGGAAATACCGATAGACGTCCGGAGGATTGCTAGGAACGAGAAGATGGAGGTCTACTACTTCAGGGAGATGAAGTGTGAGGAGTGCAACGGAACTGGGTCTGCCACGAAGAAGCTCCAGACGTGCCAGACGTGCAGGGGGAGGGGGTTTGTCGAGAGATCGACCAACCAAGGCTTCATACTATTCCGAACGACCGAGGTCTGCAGAAGCTGCAACGGAAGGGGTAAGATACCGGAGAAGGTCTGTCACATATGTTCCGGAACAGGTTACACCAGGAAGAAGGACAGGATAGAGATATCGCCTCCGGCGGGCATACACGAGGATGAGATATACATACTCAGGGACAAGGGGAACTACAGACCAGGAGGATCGGGTGACCTTAGAATTAAGTTCGACATAGATTACATGGAGTTCAGGAGGCAGAACGACGACCTTGAGAAGGACGTTCAGGTGGACTTCACCGATGCCATACTCGGAGGAAAATTGACAGTCCCGCTACTGCGTGGCGATAAAGAGATTGATATCCCTGCTGGTACGCAGCCGGAGGAGCGCATTGTTCTCAAGGGTGAGGGACTACAGAAGAAGAGCGGTAGGGGGAATGCTGACGTCATTCTGAGAGCAAAGGTTTCTCTTCCAAAGAAGATTTCAAAGAAGCAGAGAGAACTTCTCGAGCAGTTCAAGAACGAAAAGGGGTTCTTCTCGCAGTTTCATTTGTGAACAGAGAAGTACATCCTCTTATTATTCTTCCCCTTGTTTTCGATCTTGTAGATCTCAATCACTCCTATCTCTGACGTGTTCCTGACATGAGTACCTCCGTCGGGTTGTACGTCCACGTCCCCTATCTTCACTACCCTCAGAGTGTCCGTGGGAGGAAGGAGCCTCGGATCTACCTTGATGGCTCCTTCCATTCTTAGGACCTCGTCCCGTTTCATAGTAAGGACGGAGACCTCGTGGTTCTTCAGGAGTTCCTCGTTCACCCTATTCTGGAGGGAAGCGGAAATATCTCCGTTCCAGTCCTTGAAGTTGAAGTCTATTCTCGAATACTCTTCGTTTATCTGGTTTCCAGTTATCATCGCTCCGAACTCCTTCATAGCAATCGATGAAACCACGTGAATAGACGTGTGTTGTCTCATCAGTTTGTATCTTCTGTCCCAATCGATCTTGAGCCTGACCTTCTCTCCTACAGCTGGAATCGGTTCTGTCCTGTGTAACAGCTCTTCGTGTTTGAAGACGTCCTTGACCTCGTAGGTCGCACTCCCCAACATCGTGCCGGTGTCATTGGGCTGTCCACCTGAGGAAGCATAGAATATGGTCTTGTCCAGTACAACTCCCTCGCCCAGACCGACGACCTCTGCGTCGAGCTCCCTCAGGTAAGAGTCTTCCAGGTATACCTGTTTAGTGATCATATTCACACTCCAATGAAAGGTATGAGGAGAGAAAACATGGCGATAAAAACGAAGAAAATTCCAATGAAGATGTTGGTGGAGACAAAGAGTTTCATTATTCTCTTATCCGGATCGACAAGAGCCCGGGCGTAGGAGACAAAGAGCGATAGTCCCAGTACAAGGTAGACTGCGAAAACGGTTAACCCAACATAGACGGGGAAATAGGACATGAACTCAAAACCAGTGAGGACAGTCACCACCACTGCGAGGAGAGCTATTGGGAACAGAATTCTCATCGACTCCCTGGTAGTCCGGTTGACGGGAAGCATGGGAACCGAAGCGGCTGCGTAGTCTTCCTTGTACCTTATCGAAAGAGACCAGATGTGCAGCGGGGTCCAGATGAAAATCGTCAGGAACATCAGAATCGCAACGAGATTGAAGCTGGAGGTAAATGCGTAATACCCAGCCAACAGAGGTGCACCTCCGGAGTAAGCACCAAGGATGATGTTCCAGGAAGTCCTCTTTTTGGTCAGAAACGAGTAGATTATTGTGTAATCGAATATTCCAGTGGCCATAAAGGCGAACGACAAGAAAGACCTGAATATGGCCATGACGAGGGTGATAACTATTAGAATGACTCCACCGTAGAGAGCAACGTTTGGGCTCATTCTTCCTGACGGCAGTGCCCTATTCTTAGTTCTCGCCATCTTCCTGTCTATTGAGATATCAAAATAATTTGATAGTGATTCCGAACCCATCAGTCCTAGAGTTAGATAAACTACGACGTAGAAAAACCCGATTATGTCGAGGCTCCTCAGCGTACTCAAAGCGAACACTTCTCCGCCAATTCCAGTCAATAGAAGAAAAAACCAAACCCGCGGTTTAGTCATAACGAAGAAATCGCTTGCGAAGTTGCCCATTGGGCTGATAGTATTGAACTCTATAAATTAATAATGTCTCAAGACTGAGGAATAATTTTATATCCTGATGAAGTTAACGAGGAGGGCTGGTAGATCAGCGGAAGATCGCCTCCTTGGCATGGAGGAGGCCCGGGGTTCAAATCCCCGCCAGTCCACTCTTCTGGGCATATGGACCTGATCTATTCAGGTAGTATTAAAACATCCTTTTTGGGTAGTTTTTACCTTTGGTAATGTTTAAATATACAAACTAACTGGATATTATGAAGACGTTAC
>CAYMKC010000003.1:0-35479 GCA_964391105.1 uncultured Thermoplasmatales archaeon | reverse complement strand
TAGCGAACCCATTCACCGCAGGTGAAAGACAGTACATGATCCAGAGGGCGATGGAGGCGGATTCCATTCACGATTACTATCTCGTACCTATAGAGGACCTCTACAGAAACAGTCTGTGGGTAAGTCACATCGTTTCACTCACTCCACCATTCGATATAGCCGTATCTGCAAATCCTCTGGTTAAGAGGTTATTCCTAGAAGCAGGCAAGAACGTTATGGAGCCTGAGATGAAGTCCAGGGAGCACTACTCTGGGAGGGAGATAAGAAAGAGAATAATTGAGGGAGATAAGTGGGATGATCTGGTACCCGATGCAGTCTACAAGGTGATAATGGAAATAGATGGAGTCAAGAGACTCCAGGACCTGTCCAAGACCGATGAAGTTAATAGGTGAATGAAAATCAGGTCTGAATGAAAGAAATGGAATTTGTGGTCGTAGATAAGGGGAAGGATTCCATAGTCTACGAGGTCATAAATAACGACAACACAATATTGAGGCCTCTCATGGAAGAGATAGAGAACGACTCGATGGTTGACAATGTGAGATACTATTTCGAACACCCATACCTTTCTAACCCCAAGATCCACATCAAGGTCAAGCAGGGAAAACCCCAGGCTGCCCTCAAGAGGAGCCTCAGAAGAATGGAAAAGATATACGAGAACCTCTACGGACAGTACAAGAAAGCAAGCAACTGATCCTGGCTCGATCCCGCACTGACATGAAAGTTTTTATCGACGGTATCGATTAGTTTACATGGACCACGAAGATCCTCAGATCATTGAAATAAATCACTTTGTGCCAAAGAATCCACTGGTCATTCTCGGATTCGTGGAATCAACCACCCTTGGACTTCTGACCGCATCCTATTTGATCGAACAGACAGGGTTACACCAGATCGCACAGATCAAGAGCTTTCATATTCCACCCGTCACGGTATTCGTCGGTGGAAAGATGAGGTCGCCGTTCCGGATATATGGGGACAAGGAAGGTTCCGTGGTAGTCATAACGTGTGAAGTACCGATAGATGACGAGGGGCTGTACGAGATATCATCGGTCCTAGTCAAGTGGTTGGAGGGAATAGTTCCCAGGGAGATCGTTGTGGTGGACGGTATACCTTCAAAGGGGCTCGTGGACAAGAGGACGGTCTATGCCGCTGCGGAAGCAGCGAACCTCAAAGCACTGTCGGGTACAGGTGTTGAGAGCGCAGGATCTGCTATCATATCTGGTATGGGAGGTGCACTGATTAACGAGTGCATCGGAAAGAAGATCGCTGCCTTATCACTGATGACGGAGACGTCGGTCGACATTCCAGATCCAGGAGCCGTTCTGTCGATCGTGGAAGTACTCAACAAAGCGTTCAACTTGAAAATAGCGACCGACATCCTGGAAGACTCAGTGAAGAAGCTACACGAACAGGCAAACCAGATAATAAACAAATACAACCAGATCCAGAAGGACAAGGCACAGAAACAGTCTGAACTGTCAATATACGGTTAGCTCGGGCGAAGACATTCAAGTTTAAATTGCAGGGTCGGTTAGTAATTGGTGCTCAACATTTCTGTGATCGGGGGGAGTGAAGTACCACCCGATATTTGTGTAGTTGCGGAGGAAGTAGGGAGGCTGCTCGCGAGGGCTGGTGCTACAGTCTACTGCGGTGGTCTGACCGGCGTTATGGAGTGCGTGGCAAAGGGGGTCCGTGAGGAAAATGGTCTCGTCATCGGGATCCTCCCGGGCAATACACCAGAAGAAGGTAACAGGTATCTATCGGCCGCCATCCCCACGGGTCTAGGGTACGCAAGAAATTTCCTGGTAGTCAGGGCTGGTAAGGTCGTGATCGCAATAGATGGCTCTGTTGGGACCATATCGGAGGCATCTTTTGGCCTGAACGAGGGTAAGACCGTCATCTCGATAGGAAGCCTCGATTTCTCACCAAAGAAAAAGAACGAAGGCAAATTCATAAGAGTCAAGACTCCCAGGGAAGCGGTAGAGATGGCCCTTAAGCTCGCCCGTGAAAAGTGACTCTCCCGATAATCTCGTATTCTCGCATCTATCCGAGTTCAAAAGTGTTTGAAGGAATTGGTTTCGTTCTAAATCTTTAATAGTTCATTATGACTGCTCGAGTATGTCTTTTGACTCCTCGCTGAACGAGGCTCTGTGGATCAGACAGAAAGCGGTAGAACACACCGAGCTTTTCAAAAATTCTATCCCGCTGATTGCAAGCGAAAACCTGATGAGCCCTCTCACCAGGGAGATGGTCATCTCTGATTTCAACAACAGATATGCCGAAGGGCTCCCGGGCCACCGCTATTATCAGGGAAACAAGATAGTGGATGAGATGGAGACGAGAGTGGAAGAGCTGGTCAAGAGATTGTTCAATTCAAAGCAGGCGGACGTCAGGCCTATATCAGGAACGAATGCGAACCAGGCGCTTGTCTTTGCATTTCTTCGCCCCGGGGAAACGATTCTTACACCCAGCCTAGATTCTGGCGCGCACATATCGTCGGCAGAATTCGGTGCTGTCGGAATGAGGGGGTGCAACATCAAGAACATGGCGTTCAATACGGAAGAGATGAAGGTGGACATCGACGGCACAAGGAAAGCTATCCTGGCCGAAAAGCCCAAGGTAGTCCTCTTCGGCTTCTCCGTGTTCTTGTTTCCGGCTCCGATCAAGGAACTCAAGGACACCATCAACGAGGTTGGAAGCACAATTTGGTACGACGGGGCCCACGTTTTGGGATTGATAGCAGGCAAGAAGTTCCAGGATCCTCTTAGGGAGGGTGCAGATGTCATTTCAGCGAGCACCCACAAGACCTTCCCTGGACCACAGCACGGTGTCATCGTTGGAAACACTGATGATGAAAGGTGGAAGAAAGTCAGGCGTGGAGTCTTCCCGGGAGTGATCTCAAATCATCACATCGGTGCAATGGCAGGTCTGGGAGTTACTGCGGCGGAGATGATGGACTTCGGAGAATCGTACGCCTCTGCAATCATAGAAAATGCCAAAACTCTGGGTGCAGAGCTTTACTCCAGAGGGTTCAAGGTCCTGGCTGAAAAGAATGGTTTCACGGAGAGTCACACGCTCCTCATAGATGTCAAGGAGCAGGGAGGAGGGAAACGGGTTGCAGAGGAGCTCGAAAAGAATTTCATAATTCTCAACAAGAACATGATTCCTGGGGATACAAATACAAAGGCACAGAACCCCTCTGGAATAAGGATAGGCACACAGGAAGCGACCAGAGTAGGTATGGGCAAGAGCGAGATGAGCCACGTTGCTGACCTGATCGATCGGGCTCTGAAGGGAAAGGAAGTCAGGGAGGAAGTGTCAGACTTCAAGAAGGGTTACCAGGAGATCAAATACTGCTACGGAAAGGACAGAGGGTATGAATTCATAGAACTGTACAGGTGAGACCCCAGAACCCGAGCCACATTTTGACAGAAAGTTAGGCATGATAGAAGCAAGCTAAGATAAATTAAATTAGTAGTCAATACTTTTCACCTAATGTCCACACTAACTGATTCCTTCGAATACATCATGAACAATTTTGAGAACCTTAGGGAATTGGATGAAGGGATTGTAAAAAAGGTCTGTAAATCGATTATTGGATCGAAAAACGTCTTCGTATATGGAGTGGGAAGATCGGGAATCGTCGGAAGAATGTTTGCGATGAGACTCGTGCAGATGGGATTCAACGCATACTTCGTCGGGGAGACCATCGCTCCGGTTGTGACAGAAAAGGATTCTGTCATACTCCTGTCGGGAACGGGAGAGACTCAAGGTGCACTCCTGGTGGCCCAGATATGCAGGAAAGTCAATGCGAAGATCATTTCGATAACATCGTCGAAAGAGAATTCTATCTACAAAGCGAGTGACTACAGGATAGTGCTGAAAACCTTCAAGTCGTCGGATTTGGCTCCACTAGGAACACTATTCGAGGCATCTTGTCACGTTCTGCTCGATTCCATGGTCGCTCTTCTCATGAAGGAAAAGGGAGAAATGGAAGCAGATTTGAGGAAGCGGCACGCCATCTGGCTGTAGGAAACCTGAAATAAAGCGAATATTTACCGATCTATGCTTAGAGATCTTTCCAGACTGGAGTCTGTTGTCCAGGAAGTGATTACTGCAGAGGAACTGAGATCGCTAGAAACGGCGAAAGGGTATGCGGGCTTCGAGCCATCGGGCCCTCTCCACATAGGAACGGGTCTCTATTGGACAAACATATTCAATCTAGCAGCAGAAGCGGGTATAGAGATGACTCTTCTACTCGCCGACTGGCACGCGGCAGTTAACGACAAGTTTGGGGGGGACCTTGAAAAGATAAGGAGGAACGCGGAATACATGAAACAAGGGTTCCTATCCTGCGGTCTCAATCCCAAGGTGAAATTTCTATACGCATCGGATCTAGTTTCGGACTCTGATTACTGGGCTCTTCTCCTGAAGGTTGCGAAGGCACTCACAATCTCCAGGTTAAAGAGGGCTCTTCCGATAATGGGACGAAGCGAAGAGGATGCTGACAAGGACTCATCAAAGTTGATCTACCCGATGATGCAGGCAACGGACATTTTTTACATGGACCTGGACGTTGCGTTTGGTGGAATGGACCAGAGGCACGTCCACATGCTCGCAAGGGACATCCACAAGAAGGTTGGAAAGAAGGGATTCGTCGCAATCCACAGTCCGCTAATATCCTCGCTCAAGGGAGGGAACAGAATGGACCCATTGAACAAGATGAGCAAGAGCAAGACAGATTCGGCCATATTTATTCACGACTCACCAGAAGAAATAACGAAGAAGATAAGGTCGGCATTCTGTCCCGACAAGACTGTCGAAGGGAACCCGATCCTTCAAATCTACAAGAACATAATATTCAATTTCTATTCTGACGGAATCACTATTGGAGAAAGGAAGGAATATTCCAGCTACCTTGATCTCGAACACGACTTCGTTGAGGGAATAATTCATCCGTCGGACCTTAAGGACAGCCTTTCACTAAAACTTATAAAAATACTCGAACCGTCGAAGAGATACTTCGAGAACAACAACCAAAGGAAACTCCTGATGGAGGAGTTCAAATGAGACCAGTCGTGGACGTCCGGACGAGGAGAGGGATGAAGGTCTCGGAACTTATAGGCCAGTTTTCATCTTCAGGAGGATTCACTGCACCCAAGCTCGGGGCTGCTGTTGAGATAATCAGAGAGATGAGGAAGAAGCGCGTTGAAACCTTCCTCAGCTTTACTGCCGACATCGTTTCCACCGGGACTAGAGGTGCTATCATAGATCTCATAAATTCTGGGGTGATCAACCACATAATCACCACCGCCGGGACGGTCGACCACGACCTGGCGAGAAGTTATAAAAACTACTACCGCGGTGACTTTATGCTGAACGACGCCATGCTCTTGAGGGAGAAGAGATACAGGCTCGGAAACGTGGTAATCCCGCAAGATCACTATGGAAAGGTCATAGAAGAAAAGATAATGCCTTTCCTGGAAAAGGAGTTCGCGAAGAAAGAGAAGTGGACCATAAGTGATCTGCTCAGGGACCTCGGGAAAGAGATGAAAGGGAAAACAATATTGAAAGCAGCGTACGAGAATGGAGTAGACGTTTTCATTCCAGGATATACGGATGGATCTTTCGGTTCACAGCTCTGGTCGTTCTGGGAGATGAACCACGACTTTGCGATCGACTCGCTTGAAGACGAGCATAGGCTTAGCGAGATCGTCTTCAATTCAACAAAGAGGAAAATGGGAGCGATCATAATCGGAGGAGGTATCTCCAAGCACCACGTTATCTGGTGGAATCAGTTCAGGGGGGGACTCGACTATGCGGTCTACGTAACTACCGCACAGGAATTTGATGGGAGCCTCTCGGGAGCCCAACCCAGGGAAGCAGTTTCCTGGGGAAAGATAAAGCCGAGAGCCAAGCAGGTCCTGATCGAAGGGGAAGCGACAGTCATACTGCCCCTCATCGTTGCGTCACTCTAGTTCAGACGAACCTGTAGTTGAGGGATCTAGAGTCAAGCATATTTTTGATTGAATTTCGCTGCAGTGAGTCAAAAGACTTGCTCTCTATCAGAAAGCCTTCAGCACCGATAGATTTCTGAAGCATTTCCTGAAGTGAATCCGGCGTGAGGGAGGCAAACCGGTACTTTGAAGCGATATGCCCGAACGCAAAACCGTCGTTGATTGCCATCCGAGTGAACTTGTTGGAGTAGTGCATTCCGCCGATTCCGCAGTAAATTTCGGCCTCCTCGTCGAACGACTCGTATATGGCCCTCGCCATAATGTATCCAATCTCCTTGTCCCCGTATTCAAGGTCGCTCGAACCGATCTCAACGAACACAAGAGGATTTTCTGAGTAAGGTCCGTGGTGGGTGGCCTCATAGGTAACCTCGAAATTCAATCCTTTGGCGTACTTGTTTATGTTCATCAAGACCCCCCTCGCGTACTTTCCATCGTATAGTGTCATCTTGTTCTTTGCCCCTCCATAATCGTTGGTGTCGAAATTTCCGGCGGCGTGAACAGTGAGGCTCCTTATGTTCTTCAGGCTCTTGTGCTGACTGGGAATTATGATCAGCTCACCTTTCTTAGCCCCAGCGTCCTTCTCAGGAAAGTCGTGATAGATTGGATGCTCACTGATACCAATAACGTCAACCGAGAAATTCTTCTCGAGGAATGAACTCATATTCCTACCGGCAACATCATCGTTGCCGTAAACGACCTTCATCGAAGTTCAAATGAAGTTCAGATTTAAACTCTTTTATCGAGTGAGTTCAAGAATCTTCAATCACGGAAGAAACCTGAACAATTCCTTAAATAGAGTGAATCACTTTGACCTGATAATAATGGATTTTCAGAGGGTCCCCTCGCGGGTAGTCAGCTGGGAGGAAATTGAGAGATGGTCGGAAATTATCGTCGAGAAGATTGGAGACTTCAAGTTCGACTGCGTGATCTCCGTCATCAGGGGAGGACTCGTACCTGCGAGGATTGTTGCAGACTATCTGGGCATCAAGGACATCTTCACCCTCAAGACCGAGCACTGGGGAATCACTGCTACTCCAGATGGCAAGGCAGCAATTACCTATCCAATCGTCAGGGATCTGACGGGGAGGTCTGTGCTGGTTGTGGACGATATAACTGATACGGGTCAATCGATCAAGCTCGCAATAGAGGCTACAAAACAGAAGAATCCAAAGGTAGTCAAGACTGCCACTTTCCTGCACATTAACAAGTCGGAAATAGTTCCCGACTATTTCGCGGAAGAGATCACTGCGGACAACTGGAAGTGGTTCATTTTTCCTTGGAACAAGAGGGAGGATTTTAGAAACCTGATCCTTGGATGCATGGAGGATTCGGTTACAAGGGAAGAGATTGCACACTGTCTCGAGAGGAAGAACGACCTTTTCATCTCAAAGAGAGAGTTTGAAGAGACCATCTTGTGGCTTGAGCACCACGACAAATTGAAGATCGAGAACGACAAGATTACAAGAATCTAGGCGGTAACTATTGTACCCGCCTTACCACTGAGCCCATCGGTCATATTCTCCGCGTTGGTGATCAATGCTTTCCTTCCCGTCCCTTCAACAAACTTGATAACAGCATCTATCTTAGGAAGCATGCTCCCAGATGCGAAGTGACCCTGGCTCCTCAGTTTCACAATCTCTTCAACTCCAATCACACCGAGCTTCTGTTTGTTCGGTTTATTGAAATTGATGTAGGCTGCATCTACCGCAGTCAGGATTATGAAAATGTCAACGTCGAGTTCCACTGCTATCAGCGATGAGGCGAGGTCCTTGTCTATTACAGCTTCAACGCCATAATAACCTCCATCCGCTTTCACCACCGGAATCCCACCTCCACCAACCGCAATTGGCACAAATCTCCCGTTCATCAGGTATCTTATCTGCTCAATCTCCACTATGTCAACTGGCATTGGAGATGGTACAACCCTCCTGTATCCCCTCCCCGCATCTTCTCTCATGACGTACCCGTTGTTTACCTCCAGTACTCTTGCCTCGTCTCTGGTGTAGTACTTTCCAACAGGTTTTGTGGGATTCTTGAATGCGGGATCGTTCCTTTCAACAACCGTCCTGGTTATCAGCGTCACTACTTTCTTGTCAATCCCCGTCTCACTGAACACCTTCTGAAAAGAGGACTGCAAGAAGTAGCCTATGTTCCCCTGAGACATTGCCCCGCAAACATCGAGGGGCATCGCAGGGCTTACCGAACCGGAGAACTCATTTTGGAGCAGTATCGCTCCGACCTGAGGACCGTTCCCGTGGGTGAGAACAACGTCATTGTTTCTGAAGAACTCTGCCGTTTTCTTCGCAGTTGCTTCGGCGCGAAGGATCTGCTCTTCGGCGGTCCCCCTGTCGTACTTTTCCAAAAGCGCATTTCCACCAACAGCTAGTGTCGCCCTCATAGCCCCACTTCAGAGAAATCTTAAGTTCTTCTCTCCTAATGAAATTTCCTTTGCGCAAGATCCGCTCAGAAATTACCATGCCGAAAGCTGTCGAACCATTTATCCGAACGGATTTCCACTAAACTTAGTCGGAACCTATGTGACTTAACACATAAATACGGGATGGAATAGGTCAAGAGGTAGATTAGAAATGACGAATTTTGTGTTGGTACCTGGGGCCTGGCTGGGGGCTTGGGTATGGAAGAAGATCGTTCCGAAACTTGAGGAGCAGGGAAACTCGGTAACCCCGATCACTCTGACGGGCATGGGGGAGAGGGTGCATCTCTTCTCTAGCGAGATAGGGATCGAGACTGCTATCAGCGACGTGCTCAATGTAATAAAATACAACGAGCTCGAGGATGTTGTCCTTGTGGGTCATAGTTTTGCATCCAAGGTCGTTGCGTCAGTCGCAGACAGGATTCCTGACGGTGTAAGGTTGATAATCTATCTAGACACATTCAGTCCTGAAAAAGTAAGGACACCTCAGCAGAGTTTCCACCCGGATGAATTCGGGAAGCTGGGTCCTGGACAGAGTACGGTTCCGTTCACTGATGAAGTTCTTAGAATGATTGGGAGCGACGTAGAGGGTTCAGACAAAGAATGGATGCGCACTCTTGCAACCCCATGGCCTTTGAGATATGCAACTGATCCCATCACCCTTTCTGAAAAATTCGATGCAATCAACGGCGCCCATATATTCTGTACAAAGAGCGGGATTGACGTAAACGAGATATTGGCAGGAAAGTGGGGGAAGGTTGAGGGGAGGCACAAGATAATCGAGGCAGCTCACTTCCCGATGGTGACCAAACCAGAGGAGACAGTCAAGGCTCTGATTGAGCTTTCGAGTTAGACCTGGAAGGCACGAAGCTCATCCTGCCAGGTGTGGTCCAGAAATTTGATTGCTAATCACTTCAGTATTTTTCCAGTCATGAGATACCAGACTACCAGATCCATTATACCTGGCTCCATGCCATACTTGGAAGATATGTCTAGAAATAGCTTTTCCTGTCTCTCGTAGTCCTTCCTGTTCTTGACCTTGACGTCAGTTCCATAGTAGTTGGAGAGAAACCTTTGAATGTGCTTGTCTAGGATAGAATAATCGAAGTAACCTGTGTTTCTCAGGAAGTGTGATGCTTCCTTCATCCCAATACCTATGTAATTCTCCACCAGAAGATTTCTCCGATCAGGAGACAGCAATATTTCCTCCAGCATATGTCTCTTCTCATAATTCATCGCAATAAATCTTGACCTGGTGTTGGGGAATCTGTAATGGCATTCGATTAGAGCATGCCTTAGACTCCTCTCATCAAATTTATTGAGCCTATCGAGATGTGCCTGGCATTTCATTCCCATTTCAGCAGACGTGTTAGCCGTAAGGGTACAGAAAACGAGCTCAGAGAATTTTTCCTCAATCCCAGCGCTTCTCTTCCTTGTAAACTCTTCCTTCTTTGCAAAAATTATTCCAAGAATCTGCTCGTTCGCTATCGCCGAACCAATTCTACCGTCAAGGGATTCAAGCATCCGGGATGCTATATTTCCTATAATCTAAATGTTGTGTTATCTCTGCGCTAGAAATGGTTGGAGAAAAGAATACAACCGTAGTAGTCTTAAGTCCAATCAATGCCAATTTAGCAGGAACGTTAGAACAATAATGTAACCCGTATTGCTTACAAAACCTTTAAAATACAGGTTCAATAGAGAACTGCAGGGTATCGAAAGGCGAATTCAGGTCGTTAATGCTCAGATTGCGATTTATCGCTTCATACCGTGTGCTGTATTTTTGTATTCGATTGAGGATTATGGCTATCACACAAATTATATTTATATTCAATAGCTATGCTTTATAACGGTGAATATTAATGGGAGATCTCACACCACCCGCACAGAAAGTCTATGACACACTCAAGAGACTTGGTTCAACTGCTGAAGACAAGATGAAAACCGCCGACGACATAATGAAAGCTAGCTCAACTGGCAAGGGGCTTGTCACCAACGCGCTCCAGGAGCTTCTGAACAAGGGGTATGTTAAGAGGGTCGTCAGGCAGAAAAGCGCGGGGTACTTCGTAGTTAAATGAGCAAAACTCTAGTACTATGCATAGACAGGGACAACGATTTTGGAGAGAAGGCAGGGGTAAAATCACCTATAATTGGAAGGGAGCAGAATCTCTCCGCTGCAAACGCCCTGATGCTGGCTGATGCTGAAGATTCAGATTCCAATGCACTGTTTTCAGCGATAACTACATTCGACTCCCTTGTCAAGGCAGGGGAGGACATCGAAATAGCAACCATCTGCGGTAACAAGAATGTAGGAACAGTGTCGGATGAAATACTTGGGAGACAGATAGACGAGGTCGTCACACTCGCAAAGCCGATGGACGTTATTGTGGTTTCTGACGGTGCGGAGGACGATTTCATTCTCCCACTAATACAGAGCAGGATCAAGATACGAGCAATCAAGAGAGTGACAGTTAGACAGGCCCCCCAGATAGAGTCTATGTATTACATAATTGTGAAGGCTCTGAAAGAAGAGAAATTCCTGAAGAAAGTGCTGGTACCTTTTGGGGTGCTCTTTCTCGTCCTTGGCATCACTATACTTCTTGTACTGGGCATGAGAGTTTACCTATATGGTCTTGGAAGCATCGATCCGATAACGACAGGAGTTATGGCTGCAGTATCAGCGATCGGAATTTACTTCCTCAGTAAGGCATACTCGGCAGGCAAGAGGATTTCGGAAGGGGTATCTAGGTTGGTTGAGGAATTCGTTAATACCAGGGTCACGGTCTTCTCCCTCCTGATCGCTATTGCTGTCTTTGCATACGGTATATACAGCGGGTTGGAGGTTGCTTTCCACACCAGGATAACAGTTCTGGGACTCATATATATGATATACAGAATAGTTCCCGTCACGATAGCATCAATCTTAATCTTCGATACGGGTAGAATTGTTGAGGGTTTTCTGATATTCGAGAAAGGGAAAAGATCAAAGATGATCAATGCCTATCTCTTGTCTGCCTCTTTCTACATCAGTTTCTTTGCCGCAGTACTCGGACTCCTGTCGTTCGTCAATTTTTCCTATCAATCCGGGGCAGCGAAGGATTACTACCTCTTCCTTGCGATCTTACTAACGGTCCTAGGGGTGAGCTTTGGAGTGATTATTTCCATCTTCAGAAGGAGATATGCAAAAAGTTTTCAGGAACTCAGCTCAGAACGTGAGTCTCCACAGGCGGATAGTCGCAACCTTTAGTTTCAACCCCTACCGAGATTTTCTCGCGGGAATAGAACTCAACGATCTGATAAGTTATAATAGATGGGACACGCTGCCTCGCGCTGAAGTCGTGAGCGTTATCGGTCCGTCACATCCTGCGGAAGATCCGGAAGGGTATGTAATAGTTGCGGATTCTGCACTCAATTATTACGGTGGAAGATTCGATATGATAGTCTCGGACCTCGATGGACCCATTGATAGAATAATCGATAACACCGGGAGCATCAAAGTGATCCACGCGCACGGAGATAACATATACAAACTCAGGGATACGGTCCCCAGGTTGAAGGGAATGGTCCTCGGAACCACACAGAGCATCCCGCTCAAGAATGTCATGAACATAGGAGGATTCACGGACGGAGACAGGAGTGTGATAATGGGTACACTCATGGGTGCAAAGAAGATTTTCATTCACGGCTTCAATTTTTCAGAGCCCGTTGACGGACCTAGGGAATTGAAGATCAGGAAAATGCAGTTCGGAAAGTGGATAATAGATAACGTAAAGAACGCTGAGATCGTTTATGTGCGGAAATGATCGTGGTTGATAGCATGCTCGGTAAGCTGTCCAGATACCTCAGGATGATGGGGTATGACGTCGAATACATTCAAAACGACAAGGATGATTCATATATAATCAACACATCCAAAAACAACTTGGTACTGACGCGAGACAAGCAGCTTCACGAAAGGTTGAGAAATTCACTCTTGATTCAGTCCTACATCCCGATCGGTCAGCTGGAAGAACTCAGGGGCAAACTGCCGTCACCCGAGCACGGTTATATGGATCTCTGCAGTTCGTGCGGAAGCGTAGTTGTCAAGACAGAGATGAGAGATGGATTGCCAGAGTACGTCAATCGAGATGCAACGGAGCTATTCTACTGCAAGAGTTGCGATAGGTATTATTGGAACGGGAGTCACACCGCTACCTTCCGGAAGATGGTGGAGAGAATAGGCTTTGAAATACACTGAGCACGACGATCTGATAGAAATAGAAATCACGAGCGGAGAGGACCTGTGGTACCTCTCACTCATCCTGAAGCCGGGGGATCTCTTGGTAGCAGATGTTCTGAGAAGAGTCGAGAGAAAAGAGGACGTGATCAGGAACAAAAAGACTGAACGTGAGAAGATAAAGGTCTCCATCCGGATAGAGAGCACAGAGTTCATGGAACTCTCCTCGAGACTGCACATCCTAGGCGAGATAGCTGGCGGCCCGGAGGACTATATAGGCGAGCACCAATCCATCAACGTTGAATCAGGCTCGTCTCTGTCCGTGCTCCCGATGGACAGGCCCGCGTTCACGAGAAACCTGGAGGAATCTTCCAATCTCACAAACGCATCAGTGTTCGTCTTGTCGACCGATGACCAGAACGTGACGCTCTACGGAATCAACGAGTCTAAGAACGATCTTCTATGGAGGATTCCAACCGGTTCGGGTAAGATGTACGAAGGGAAGGAGAGCAACATCCGTTTCGAATTCCTGGAGAATTTGGAGAGATTCAGGCAATCAGACATCTACATAATAGGACCGTCGATCTTCAGGGACTCAACATCTAAACTCCTAGCCCAGAATGGATTCAAAACAATAAACACCCAGATAGGAAGTTCCGAGGAAGACGGGATAAGGGAACTCCTTCAGGAGGGCGTTATCAATCTCCGAAGGAGCGCTGAGAGTAAACTAATTGCAGACTTCCTTAGGGGAGTTGCGAGAGGTACGTCGTCCTATGGAAGAGCGGAGGTCGATCGGGCCATGGATGCGCGGGCGGTATCGACTCTACTCATGTCCGATAAGTTCTTCAAAAGTCCATCCGCTACAGGTTTCATGAACAAGTGCTACCAGGGTGGATGCAAGCTCTTCGTCGTTCACAGTTCCTGGGAGACGGGGAAGATTGTGGAATCGTACGGTGGGATAGTTGCTGTTCTGAGATATAGGATGGACTATTCATCCACCTGAGAAGGATTTGATAACCGTTATCTCGTCGTTTTCTTCCACCAAAGTATCTTCGGGAATCGGCCTTCCATTCCTGAGTATTATGGTCGAACTGACGCTCAGTCCAAGTTTCTTCAGAATAATCTCGCCGCTGTTGTTTCCCTCGATATTGCGTTCGCCATCCACTCCGAAGATCTTTACCTTCGCCATTCTATCCCCAATCGAGAGATGCGTCGCTCTAAGAAATATTTGTCCTAGCGCCTAAGACTAACGAACTGCCCACGCACAACTTGTCCAAGGATTTTGGAAGAGCCAGAAGCGTTGATACCCGATATTAAAATATCAGTATAGAATCGCAATCGAATTGGTCACTCTGATAGATGATCGGAACAAAGAAGTCGTGATTCCGGAAAAGGTGGAGAGAATAATTAGCCTAAGTCCTGCAATAACGGAGACTCTGTTTGAGCTCGGTCTTGGTGAGAAGGTCGTTGGAGTTACCTCTTTTTGTGTGAGACCTCCAGAGGCCACAAAAAGGAAGAAAGTGGCGAGCTACGGATACGCGAGCGTTGAACAATTCGAAAAACTCAAGCCAGATCTAGTTCTAACCGTCACTGGTTATCAGAATTCGGTCGCGGACCAGCTTCTGACATACTTCCCAACATTCTCCTTCAAGCTACCTTCATCCCTAGCAGGCGTCATTGACCTCGTCACAAAAGTCTCGGTCGTAACGGGAGAAGGAGAAAGGGGGACCCTCATTGAAAGAAAGCTATGGGAGGATACAAAAAAACTCGTGATAGGTGGTGATAGAACGGTTTATTTCGAGTGCAATCTTGGCGGCCCAGTGACGTTCGGTTCTCTGTCATACATAACAGATGTATTGGGCTTCATGAATCTCAAGTCAATATACTCCCATGCTAAAAAGGAGTGGCTCTACCCTGACTTTGACTTCGTAAAGGAAAAGGATCCAGATGTTGTTATAATTGAGCCCAAGATGTTCGCAAAGAGGGGAATCGACCTTGTGGAAAAGATGGTGAAAGACAGGGGTTGGAGTGAATTATCAGCATTCAAGAAGGGCCGGATCTACGTCACCCCTGGGGAAAATGACTTTCTTGCCCATCACGGACCGTCTTTGATAAGGGATGTCCTTCCATGGCTAGAAAAGATCCAATGATTCTACGTCTAATTCAATTAAAAAATTATACGCATTCCTACCCTGGCCCTAAGGCCAGAAATTTTCGGGGAATTTTTTGGTACAAATTCATTGAATTAAGCTCGAAATTTGTTCCGAAACCTGGCACTCTTGTTTCTTGACTAATCTATTGTGGAAACTCTTCCTCTATCGAAATGGTAATAAAATTTCTGGTAGAAATTCGATGACTTTTGGGATAAACGACGAAATATCATTTACTGTTTAAAATATTAATTTGGATTAATAATCGAATACGCAAAGAATATGTATGACCAATAGATAAGGTTGAGCAATTCCAGAGGTTTAAAATGAGTTTGTGTGAAAATTCAATTGTATACTGGGCTCAGAGCTTTGGATTGCTGGAGTGCTAGATTTCTATGGCGAAGTATAATATATTAATGCATGAAATGGTTCCGGAGCACTGGTTGGTCTCCTTAAAGGAAGAGGAGAAGATTCTTAAGTCACTGGGGGTGACCAAGGGGCAGCTTCCGAAGATCAGGAAGTCCGACCCTGTTATAAAGACTCTGGAAAAGGTGGAGGGGGAGATAATTCCCGGCAGAATAGTTGAGATAGTTAGGAAGAGCAGGACAAGGGGAATCGCCAAGATATATAGGACCGTGATAGGTGAATAGAGAATGTATAGCATCTTGAATACGTTTTTTAGAGAGATGGAAGTAGTCAACCATCAGCTTGTTTCTTACAACGATTTTATCCCAACCGATGATAACCCTGATTCTGGAATGCAGCAGGTCTTCGACACTCTTAGAGTGACGGAGGATGACTTACCTGGAGAGATGAAACTGGACAGATCGAAGACTGGTGGAATGGACATCAGGATCAGGTTTGGACGACCGAGGAGCGTCGAGAAGCCTGAACCTACGATATCGATCGAGCTGCCAAAGATAAGGGAACCAACAGGCTCCGAAAATTACATTACGCCACTCGAAGCCAGGTTGAGGGACCTGAACTACATGGCACCACTGTTCCTAGACTTTACCGTTCTCGAAGAGGATACGGAGGTCAGGAACGAGAAGATCAAGATCGGGGAATTCCCGGTCATGGTAAGGTCAAAGATATGCATCCTTCACAAGAACAACACTGACGAGTTCATCAGAAGAATCAACATGAGGAAGGACGAGAGGATAAGGGGAATGACAGAGGAGGAACTCCTTTCGCTCCCATACGAGAAGAAGATTCAGCTTCTAGGAGAAGACCCCCAGGATGCAGGAGGATACTTCATCATAGGAGGAACCGAGAGGACTCTGATATCGATGGAAGACCTCGCACCTAACAAGATCATCGTTGAATACGAGGACAAGTACGATTCGAGGGTAGAAGTCGCAAAAATATTCTCCCAGAAAGAGGGATACAGGGCGCTCATCGCTGTCGAGAGGAAGGCAGACGGTATACTCACAGTTTCGGTACCTTCAATCGCAGGAACGATCCCTCTTGTCGTCCTCATGAAGGCACTAGGTGTCGACAAGGACAAGGATATCTATGATTCGATTGTCACGGACGAGAGGATGATTCCAGTCGTGCTTGCAAACATAGAAGATTCCCAGAACACCGAGCTCTACCCGCCCGCCGGTATCATGAGCGAGAGGGATGCCATCAACTATCTGGAGAAGAGGTTCGCTGCAGGTCAAGCAAAGGAGTTCAGGGAAAAGAAGATGTCACAGATTCTGGACAAGAATCTACTTCCGCATCTGGGTGACTCCCTTCAGGACAGGACCAAGAAGGGAATTTATCTTGGTAGGATGGCGAGGGCTCTGCTCGAACTGTACCTGGGGGTCAGGAAGGAAGACGACAAGGACCACCTCGCTAACAAGAGAATCAAGTTGTCTGGCGACCTGCTGGAGGAGCTCTTCAGGAGCTCTGCACAGGCGCTGCTCAAGGACCTCAAGGGTCAGCTGGAAAAGACGTACAACAGGAAGAGAGGAATAAGACTGAACGCAGCGGTGAGGCAAGACGTCCTTAATGAAAAGCTTAAGCACGCAATCTCCACAGGCAACTGGATCGGCGGAAGGACCGGAGTCTCACAGCTTCTAGAGAGGACTTCATACATCGCAACTCTCTCTCACCTGAGGAGGATTTCGTCTCCGCTCACTAGGTCGCAGCCGCACTTCGAGGCCAGGGATCTCCACCCCACACAGTGGGGGAGGATGTGTCCGAACGAGACGCCAGAAGGACAGAACTGCGGGCTGGTGAAGAACGCAAGTTTGGTTATAGATATCACGGAGGGGTATCCAGAGGAAAACATTATTGAAATGCTCAAGAAGATGGGTCTGGAAGAGATACTTGGCGAGAAGCCTGGACTCTCAAGGATCTATGTCAACGGCAACCTGATCGGATATCACAAGGACGGGCAGAGCGTAGTAGCGGAAATCAGGAAGAAGAGGAGGTCAGGGAACATATCCAACCAGGTGAATGTCAGATTCGATGATACCACGAATGAGGTCATCATAAACACCGACAAAGGAAGGATCAGGAGGCCACTACTGGTTGTCTACAATGGAAGGACAAAGTTCAACGCGTCAATAAGGGACAGCCTCCTGTCCGGCAGGATGGGGATCAAGGACCTGATATCAAATGGCGTCATAGAGTGGCTCGATGCGGAGGAAGAGGAGAATTCCTTCGTTGCAATATATCCGTACGAGAAACCGCTGAAATGCCCACACTGCGAAACATACCTATACAGCGACCTCACGGAATGGACCAATCCGGGCGAGGAGAACGTCAAGCTAAAGTGTCTCAAGTGCAATGAATCGTTCGACGGGAAGAAGAGCTACGGGCCGGAACACACCCACATGGAAATCGACCCAATGATGATCCAAGGTGTGGTCGTCGGAGTGATTCCGTATGCAGAACACAACCAGTCTCCGAGGGTCACCATGGGAGCCGCGATGACGAAACAGTCCCTCGGACTGTCTTCTTCGAACTATAGGCTGAGGCCGGACACCAGGGGGCACGTCCTTCACTATCCACAGAAACCGATGGTATCCACGGGGGCGGCGAGGTACATCGGATACAACAGGAGGCCGTCTGGACAAAACGCAGTGGTCGCTCTGATATCGTACCACAACTACAACATCCAGGATGCAGTAATTATCAACAAGGCGTCCGTGGAGAGGGGATTCGGCAGATCCGCTTTCTTCAGGACGTATAAGGCAGAGGAGAAAAGGTACCCGGGTGGCCAGGAAGACAAGTTCGAGATCCCTCCCCCGGAAGTCAGGGGCGTCAGGAGCGAAGAATCCTACAGGAACATCGATGAAAACGGAATGGTGGCTCCAGAGACGTACGTCTCCGGAGGGGATGTCATTGTTGGAAAGACTTCACCGCCGAGATTCATGGAAGAGGAACAGAAGATATCGATTCAGAAGAGGAGGGAGAGTTCAATCACCAACAGGCCGGGGGAGACCGGGCACATCGATTCGGTTATCCTAACGGTCTCTGAGAACAACAGCAGGCTGCTGAAGGTCAAGGTGAGGGACGACAGGATACCGGAGCTCGGAGACAAGTTCGCGAGCAGGCACGGGCAGAAGGGAGTCATAGGTGCGATTGTGCCGCAGGAGGATATGCCATTCACTGAGGAAGGCGTTATTCCGGATCTAATCATAAATCCCCACTCGATACCGAGCAGAATGACGGTTGGACACCTCCTTGAAACTATCGGAGGAAAGGTGGGATCGCTCGAAGGTAGGACTATCAACGGAACCGTATTCGAGGGTGAACCAGAGGAATCTCTGAGGGAGGCACTCGAGAGGAACGGATACAAGTACTCCGGAAGGGAGACGATGTACGACGGTATCACTGGGAGGAAGTTCAAGGCGGACATATTCATCGGCGTTGTCTACTATCAGAAGCTCCACCACATGGTGGCAGGCAAATTCCATGCAAGGTCCAGGGGACCAGTACAGATACTTACGAGGCAGCCAACCGAGGGAAGGTCAAGGCAGGGTGGTCTAAGGTTCGGAGAGATGGAGAGGGATACGCTCATCGGTCACGGCGCTGCAATGGCCATAAAAGACAGGCTGCTCGACCAGAGCGACGGTTTCACGGTTTACGTGTGCGGCGATCAGGACTGCGGCCACGTTGCCATATACGACTACAAGACACACCAGCTCAGATGCCCGGTCTGCGGCAACACCAGCAACATCAGACCGGTAGAGACCAGCTATGCATTCAAGCTGATGAGGGACGAGCTGATGTCGCTCGGCGTTGTAATGAGGTTAAGGTTGGGTGATCTGAAGTGAAGGTAGAGATTTCAAAGGGGATAGAGGAACTCAAGTTTGCGCTGCTGTCTCCAGAGGAGATAAGAAGGATGTCTGCGGTCAAGGTAATCACTCCTGACACGTACGACGATGATGGTTATCCAATAGAGAAGGGGCTCATGGACCCTTCGATGGGAGTCATCGAACCAGGACTGAAGTGCAAGACGTGCGGCGGAAAGGTCGACCAGTGTCCGGGGCACTTCGGACACATTGAACTGGCGATGCCAGTCGTCCACATAGGGTTCATCAAGGAGATATATTCCATTCTCTCCAGCACCTGTTCGAACTGCGGGAGGATCAAGCTCCTGGACGACAAGCTAAAGGAGTTCTTCCAGAGGATCAGGGACACTGCAGACAGACTGAGCGACATAGAGTATGACGATATAGTTTCAGAGGTTGAGTCGGACGCTTCGGACGTAGTGATATGTCCTCACTGCCACTTCGAGAACCAGAAGGTAGCGCTCGACAAACCGACCACATTCAGGGAGGAAGGAAAGAAGCTCACTCCGAAGGAGATCAGGGAGAGGTTCGAGAAGATACAGAACGACGACCTCCCGTTGATCGGCCTCGACCCTAAGGTCGCGAGACCGGAGTGGATGATACTCACGGTGTTCCCCGTCCCACCAGTCAACGTGAGACCCACGATAACGCTGGAGACCGGGGAGAGGAGCGAGGACGACCTAACCCATAAGCTTGTGGACGTTATCAGGATCAATCAGAGACTAAGGGAAAACAGGGACCAGGGCAGCCCGCAGCTCATAATAGAGGACCTCTGGGATCTGCTACAGTATCACGTTACCACCTACTTCGATAACCAGACCCCCGGTACCCCTCCTGCGAGACACAGGTCCGGGAGATCTCTCAAGACGCTCGTACAGAGGCTGAAGGGAAAGGAGGGAAGGTTCAGGAGCAACCTTTCCGGTAAGAGGGTCAATTTCTCGGCAAGAACTGTGATAAGTCCTGAACCCTTCCTATCCATAAACCAGGTCGGAGTCCCCGCAAAGGCCGCAAGGGAACTCACAGTTACGGAAACCGTCACCGAGCACAATTTCGAGAAACTGAAGGAACTCATAAAGAACGGACCCGGGAAGGAGGAAGAGGTGTATAAACCCGGAGTCAACTACGTCTACAGAACGGATGGAAGCAGGATCAAGATCTCCGACAAGAACGCAGCCGAAGTATCCGAAAAGATGGAACTTGGGTGGCAGGTAGAGAGGCAGATGGAAGACGGAGATATCGTTCTTTTCAACAGGCAGCCGAGTCTCCACAGGATGTCCATGATGGCACACGAAGTCAAGGTACTCCCATACAGGACATTCAGGTTCAATCTCGCAGTGTGTGCCCCGTACAACGCAGATTTCGATGGAGATGAGATGAACCTCCACGTACTGCAGAGCCAGGAGGCGAGGGCAGAGGCCGAGATACTCATGAAGGTCCAGGAGAACTTCCTTTCTCCGAGGTTTGGCGGACCGATAATGGGAGCGATCCACGACCACATAACGGCACTCTTCACGCTGACCTACAAGAATCCACTTATACCCCTAGAAGTGGGTCTCCACATAATGAGCTACGTAAACGTGGATCACACTCCAGAACCGGTCGAGGTGGATGGGAGGAGATACTTAAGGGGCAGGGACATATTCTCACTGATACTTCCGGAGGGCGTCAACCTTGAGTTCAAGGGAAAACTTGGCGACAAGAGCCTGGACCCTAACGGGACAGAGGGAGTCATTAGGATAGAGGACAGCAAACTAGTCAACGGTGCTATCGATGAAAATGCTATAGGTCAGTCCAAGGGAGTCCTGCTCGATTACGTATTGAGGAAGTACGGCAATGCAGAGGGTGCAAAGTTCCTGGACAATCTAACGAGACTGGCTGCCGGAGTTATCAGCTTCAACGGATTCTCGACCGGGATAGACGACGAGGACGTACCAGGAGAGGCCAAGGCACAGCTCAGGGAAGTCGGAAACGAAGCGGTACAAAAGGTAGAGAAACTCATAGAGAACTACAAGGCTGGCCTGATCGGGATGGAACCCGGGAAGACCCTTGAGGACACCCTGGAATCGATGGTCATGAAGGCACTTTCGCAAGCCAGGGAAAAGAGTTCTGAAATAGCTTCGCACTACTTGGGTATGGACAACTCGACAGTCATCATGGCAAGGTCCGGCGCCAGGGCGAACATGATGAACCTGGCACAAATGGCAGGTATCATTGGTCAGCAGAGTATAAGAGGACAGAGACAGCACAGGGGATATACAAACCGCACTCTTCCTCACTTCAAGAAAGGGGACATCGGCGCTTATGCAAGGGGCTTCGTCAGTTCATCCTACAAGGAAGGACTCAATCCAACCGAGTACTTCTTCCACGCGACTGGTGGAAGGGAGGGGCTCGTGGATATTGCGGTCAGAACATCTAGGTCAGGGTACATGCAGAGGAGACTCATCAACGCCCTGGAGGACCTCAAGGTCTCAGAGGACGGGAGGGTGCTCGATACTGAGGACTCAGTCATTCAGCTGGAATACGGAGAGGACGGGACGGATCCTTCGAAGTCGTACGATGGAGATTCGGTCGACGTCGACTACATGATCAAAGAGACCTTTGGCAAGAAGTACGGGGGGAAACAATGACAACCACTATACTCGCATGGAAGGACACGCTCAAAAAGGTGAAGGAGATCATAGACAAGGCGCCGATAGGTTACGTCCTGGACTACGAGATCTCACCTGACAAGACGCTGAAGGAAGCGCTCATCAGTGTCACGGGAAAGACGTTCGTTGCACGGGCAAAGATATCGAAGATAGCGCCTTATGAAAACGAGAAGAACGTGCTGAAGAAAAAGAAGGACAAGCTCAAGACTATTGTGCAGATAGAAAAAATAGAGGAGATCCAGGACGACATCGTGAATTACGAAGAAATCACCGGAGGATCCATTGACAAGATACTTTCGTTCGCAGTCCTGGCCAGGAAAGAAGAGGCAAAGATAGAATTCAGGGATCCAATGGAAGGGAAGCTCAGCAGTGAAGTCAAGAGCATTATCAGACAGGTGGAAAAGGAAGGGAGCAACCTCCCAGTTAAGATCGCGGAACAGCTAGTGGCCGCCAGGAAGAAGTATGGGATTGGGGAAAAGGACTTTGACAAGCTCATCAGGGTAACCCTTGAGAAGTACAAGGAAAACGGTGTCGTCCCGTTTGAAGCGGTGGGCATAGTCGGAGCACAGAGCATAGGGGAACCGGGTACACAGATGACGATGAGGACTTTCCACTTTGCTGGTGTCGCCGAAATGGACGTTACCCTGGGTCTTCCCAGGCTGATAGAGATTGTTGATGCCAGGAAGACTCCTAGCACTCCATCGATGACGATATTCCTGACGGAAAAGGCAAGGGGAGACGAGGACAAGGCGGTAGGCCTCGCCCGCTCGATAGAGGCAACTACGCTCCTGGACATTGCAGACATAGAGGTCAATACCACGGAGAGCTACGTCCTGATCATGCTTGACAGGCAGAAAATGCAGGAGAGGGGTCTGAAGAGGGAGGAGATACTTCCGAGGCTCAAGAAGATCAGGATGCAGAAGACAACGATCACAGAGGAAGAGAACGAGATACGGCTCTCGCTGGACGAGCCGTCGTTCAAGAGAATCTACCAGCTCTACGAAAACCTGAAGACGTTCCAGGTAAAGGGATTGGACGGGATCAAGAGGGCCATAGTAAAGTTCGACCAGAAGGCAAAGGAGTGGATCATCTATACCCAGGGTTCAAATCTAGCCGGAGTGATGGAGCTGAAGGACGTCGACTATGCGAGGACAAAAACAAACGACATAATCGAGATCTCGCAGGTTCTCGGAGTGGAAGCGGCGAGGGAGGCTATAATCGAGGAGAGCACATCCACACTTCACAATGCGGGCCTGACAACTGACATAAGACACCTTATGCTCGTCGCCGACATGATGACGTTCTCTGGTGTCGTGGAGGCCATCGGGAGGCACGGCATATCCGGAAAGAAGGCATCGGTTCTTGCCAGGGCAGCCTTCGAAATCACCAGCAAGCACCTCCTCAATGCGGGGCTGATTGGCGAAGTTGACAGACTCAATGGCGTTGCAGAAAATATTATAGTGGGACAACCGATAACCCTCGGTACAGGTGCTGTAAAACTTTCGTACAGGAGAGAGGAATAGATGGACTATAATTGGGAACTAGCAAGATTGAAGGAGACAGGAAAATTCGTTCTTGGAGAGAAGGAAACGCTGAAGATTCAGAAGAAGGGTGGAGTGAAGGCCGTAGTTTATGCGGACGAGCCCCACCTAAAACAGAAGTACGATGAACAAAGGGCGGCAAAGTTTATTGTTCCACTCAACTCGATTCAGCTCGGCAATGCTTTTGGAAAGCCGTTCGCTGTGTCCGTGGTTGGTGTTATAGATTCGGGAGTCTCCCAGTTCAGGGAGAATGAGTGACTTTGGGCGAGATCACACTCGATACAAGAAGTCTCGACCTTATACAGCTCTTTGAGAGATCCACGAGTCTCCCGGTGAAGGACGTAATGGAGACGGAAGACGTCATATTCTACGTCCTGGAAAAGGGAGGTACGTACAAGCTCTTCACGAATGACGACAAGAAGAGGGCACTGGAGAAGATCAAGGAGAACGTCAAGAAGAGAGTCAACGTTCTCGACTATTCGCCGGAACCGGAACAGTTCTTCAGGAACCTTTTCTACAGGTACAAGGTAGCCTCGCTCAACATAACTGCTGGAGAGAGCGGATATGTCGTGAACGTTAAGGTCGATCCAAACTACAAGGCTTCAGCAATCGGGAAGGAAGCCAAGAACCTCAAGACGGCCATGCAGCTTGCGAAGAGGCATTTCACCATAGCGAGACTGTACATAGAGTAGTTCAAATCGCCTTCCATCGATTAGAGAAACATCAATAAATCAAGATTTCTCCAATCATTACATCCAGTTCGCCGTATGGTAAACTGAAAGGCAATTTTCTGTCGCAACGCTCAGCAGATCAAAATCAAAAAAAGTGCATTTCCTGAGGGGAACGATCGGAATTGCTGACAAACTCCACAAACAGAAAATGGACGTACCTGTCCTCAGACTCTTTGGGCAGGGAGATCAATCAGCTCCTTTCTCTCCATTGGACTTAACCGATTCAAGGTGAATTCACTTAAAACATACAGAGTAGAGTTCTCTGAGTCTTCCGCATCGCTTGGGGCAGAACGCTTGATGCGTCACACTTAATCGAATTCAAGCTATCCCAATCGCCTTCTCCATAACCTATCTCTTCTTCTGAGCTGCGCCCAAATCAGAGCTCTCAACCACACAGGATCCTCCTTGCTTTTGACGTCCAATGGATCCAGGTCAGTTCCGATTCTCGAAACTATTTGGAGGAACATCTTGGAAATATTAAACCTGTCTTACCCAATTTGTTTGCTTTACATTTGTCAAACCAGTTGCAATAACAAGGATTTCATCCATGAGTCCTCTCTTCTTTTGTCATCACTTCAATGATTTTTTTTCTGGAGGTGAAACCCGCGACTATCCTTATCGTTGTCTGAGGAACGGAATAATATTTTGAGATCTGTTTTATGACGTCAACGTTTGCCCTATTGTTTTCTCTCTTTTCGTTCGTATATACCACGAGCTTCCCATCCCTTTCCTCTATGGCTCCGGTTCCACGATGCACTACGATAGTCAGTTTCACGGAGGTGCAACACCTGCCCCGATGACTGCATCCCACTTTATGATGCGGTACGACCTCACTAGACCATTTAAGCTATACGGATCTATTCTTACGAATTTTTCCGCAGCAGGTTGAGTGACGAAAATCAAGACCACCATGTGCACGGGCTCGGTTAGAGCTCCAGCCGTTACTAGATCTCCACTCTTCTCGCTCTTGCGAGATCGAGATGGACCTTCCTGTATTTTTCTCGTTTGCTTAAGAAATTTTCGCACGCGCCATAGAAGAGAATGTAGTGCATATTTATTGATGAGAATATCGTTAAATAATGTTCTCATCTTCCTATCTTCCGATCAGGTAGAACTGCGAACTGGCAATGATCTTAACTCTCCTCTTCTCTCCGAGTTTCCCCTTCTTGATTATGACCGGATGGTAGTCTTGATCCCTGCCCAAGAAAGTGCCAACTTTTCCGGTCTCCATCAATCTCACTTCTCTTTCAGTTCCAACGAAACGATTGAAGGACTTCTGGACTGCATCTCTGTGAAGTTCGTTCAGAATTTGACTCCACTGAGCTGTCTGGTTGCTGGGTGGTGTCTTCCAGCCATAGGCCGCAGTACCGGGCCTTGGGGAATACTTTGTAACATTCAGAATTTCGGGTCCTACCTCCCTAACGACATTGGCGGTGGCTCTAAGTCCCTCAACTGTTTCGAATGGAAAACCTACTATCACATCCGTGCTGATCAATCCAGTCGGGAACGAATGCCTGAACTTTTTGACAACTTCAATGAACCTCTCGATTCTGTACTGTCTTCCCATCTTTCTGAGGACCAGAGGGTCGCCTGATTGAAATGGGATGTGCAGGAATCTGTACACCTTTTTAGACTTCATGACAGCGATCAGTTCGTCAATGATCGATCCTGCATTTTCAGGTTCCATCATTCCTACTCTTATAGCGAAGTCCCCTTCGATCTCAGAGACCTTAGAAATCAGCTTAGGCAGGCTTGTGTTGGTATCCTGACCGTAGGAGCCCGTGTCGAGGGCAGTCAGCCTGATCTCCTTTGCACCCCTTCTTACCACCTCCCTGACACTCTCAATTATTCTACCCTCATCGAAACTCTTCAATCTTCCCCTTGCTATCCTAGATATGCAGAATGAACATCCCCCATCACACCCCTCTGCTATCGGTATTCCAACACTAAGATCCCCCTCCTTTAAAAGCGGAAGACTTCCGCGGGAGACAGAGAAGTCCAACATCCGCACCCCTTCCTTCAAGGTGGGGGGAAGACAGCCTGAAACGATAACCTCCTTTCCCCTTGTCTTGATCTCGTCAATCCTCCTGATCATCTTGTCTTCGGTGTGTTTGATGACCACACAGGTAGAGAGTAAAACAGAGTCTGCGGATTCTACGTCTTCCACCATCTGGTTGCCCTGGGACATCAGGGAATTGGCTATCATTTCTCCCTGCGCCTTATTCAGTGTGCATCCGTAGTTTTCGAGGTAGAACTTCATTTGAAATCTCTCTACTGAAGGTTCAATCCGATATCGTAGAAAATTCTAACGACTCCAAAGTAGCTAATAGGACTTGTTAGGGGTCGAATGTGTAGAGTCTACCAGTTCATTCTGTATCTGGTCAGTCAAATACAATTAACCAACGCAATTCCTTGCGATAATTTAATGTCCAAATTGAAGTATAGTGCCGTGGGAAGAATACTAGAACTCTCCATTTCTCAGACCGACTGTCCCCATCCCGTGCTGACCTCCCGGATGAGGGGATTGTCCATACTGGTGATGAACACAGTCAGAGTGAGCAAGAATGTCCAGATGAACTTTAGCATCTTTAGGGCCCCGAATCAGAAGGGCACCAAAGAGGCGATCAACATGCTCTCCAAGTTTCCGGAACTCGAGATCCACGAAGTGGTTGGAATCAAGAAGCAGCTGTTCTCGGCAATTTACTCCTTTCCTACTACCTCTGCGCTCTACAGGCTATCCGAATTCGGGTTCAGGCTCTATCCCCTATTTGCTAAGGACGGACTAGAGAAGTGGTTCTACCACCTGACCGAAGAGAACATAACTCCCCTGCTCTCTTCCATCAATGACGAAACTACGAAGCTCGTCGAGTGGAGAAAACTCAGCATCTCGGAGTTCTATGAGACCTATACCCATCTGTTCCTAGACATGTGGAGAATCCACCAGGTAGAAGATCTACCGGCGTCGAACAGGCAGATACTGGAAAAGGCAGTCCTAGAGGGCTACTATGACTGGCCCAGAAAGATATCGCTCTCTGGGCTAAGTGACGACCTCATGCTCCCAAAAGCAACGCTCTCCTACAGGCTGAGGAAAGCAGAGAAGGAACTGTTCATGCAGCGTTCAAAGAGAGCATAGAGCTGTGGCGAATGTAGCTGTGTCTTCCCTATAACATAAATTTATAACTCCATAATCAGTAGTGAGTCGTGAGAACTAGACCCAATGCATTTTCAAAGAAGGGAGTTGTGTCTTCCTCGAGCATCCAGTCTTCAATGGCTGGAGCCAGGGTTCTGGAAGAGGGAGGAAACATAGTTGACGCAGCAATTGCGACGAGCTCTACTCTGTGCGTGACCCAGAACAACATGTGCGGACTCGGAGGAGACGCCTTTGTACTTCTAAAAGTGGAAGGTAAGCAGGTAGTGAACATAGGTGGCAGCGGGAGGGCTTTCAACAGCGTGTCCATCGAACATTTCCTGGAAAGGGGGATGACTGAGTTGCCCATGAGGGGGAAAGACTCCGTTCTGACCGTGCCGGGCCTTGTCAGGGTGTGGGATGATCTGCACAAGAGGTATGGAACGATGAGCGTGAAGGACCTACTAAAATATGCACGTGGGTATGCAAGGGAAGGTTTTCCCGTGACTCATAACTACTCCGAATCCATAGGAATAAGCTCCAGGTACCTTGGAGAGTATTCCAACTGGAAAGACATATTCATGAAGGGGGGGTCTCCACCTTCTCCGGGTACGATATTCAAACAGGAACAGCTGGCAAATACATTCGAGTCCCTAATCTCTGACGGGTTGTCTTCCTTCTATGACGGGCCGCTCTCGGAGAGAATTGTTAAAGGTCTCAAAGAACTTGAAGTACAGATCACGCAGGAGGACATGAAGAAACATGAATCTACTTTTCAGGACCCTGTTAGAACCAAGTATGGAGCTTTCGATGTCTACGAAACAGCTCCGAACAGTCAGGCTGTGACAGCAATACTCTGGCTCAACCTCCTGAGCTTGAAGGGTGGAAACCCTTCACTTCGAGCGATCCTGGAAACGGGACACATCGCTTATCGGGAGAGAGACAAACACATCGCCGATCCATCATTCCATCCGCTCCCAGAAAGATTCACTTCCGACGAGTATGCAAAGGAAATCCTGGAAAGATATTCTATGCAAAAGGCCGAAGAGAAGTTGGTACTTGATAAGGGAGACACGACCTATTTTTCGATCACGGATACGGAGGGAAACAGTATATCCTTTATCCAGAGCAACTACATGGGGTTTGGATCCGGAATAGTGCCGAAGGACACGGGGTTCGTCTTGCAGAACCGTGGAAGTTATTTTAGTCTGAATCCCGAGCATCATAATGCACTGAAACCCGGTAAGAGAACCTTCCACACCCTTTGTGCCGGAATGATTGAAGACGAATCAGGTTACATTTCGTCCCTTGGATCAATGGGTGGCGACATCCAGCCTCAACTTCACATCCAACTGATGCTGGGTCTTATGAAGAACAAGGACGATCCTCAATCGGTTATCGATTCGCCGAGATGGGCTTTCCCTTACACTATCTACGAGAAACCCGGAGCCATAATAGTGGAAACGGAAGAGCAGTTGAGGGAGATAACGGGTCTCTTCCCGGGAAGGGAAGTGAGAAACCTGGGACAATCTTCGCACTTCGGACATGCCCAGATAACTGCAAGGCTCAATAATGGAACTGTAGTGGGAGGTTCTGACAGTCGGGGGGACGGAGTTTCGATTCCAGCAGAGTTATGAGGTATATTGAGGGAGAGGGTAGAAGTGGTCTTTTCTGCGAGCTATTTTAATTATTATTAATATCTTTAAGTATATAAAACAAAATTGTACCTGTTCGAGGAACTGTTAACTACTTCCAATAAAATAGTGTTGTTCATGACGCCTAGAGCGAGGATTATCATCGGAGTCGTGATAGTCGTCATCGTGATTGTTGCCGGGCTGGGAGCATATTATGGGATCTACTACAAACACCCAACAAAGCCCTCCGCTGGAACCGGTGCAACACTGACGATTGCAAGCTCTGCAACTCCAACGTCGTTGGATCCCGCAGTTGCTTTCGATACGTATTCGGTCCTTTTTGATGACCAAATATATCAGACTCTGGTAGGATATGGAACAAAAGTGGTCAATGGTACGACATTTGGTTCTCTGGCCCCGGTGCCGGAACTTGCGACCAGTTGGAGCATAAACAATACCACGGGTGCTATAACGTTCAATCTGAGACACAACGTCACCTTCTCCAACGGTGACCAGTTCAATGCATCCGATGTGGCATACAGCATAAACAGGATCATAACGATGAGCCAGGGAGATTCCTTCCACGTTTCTCAGTTCCTGAATTCTAGTGGGATCAAGGTTCTGGGACCGTACCAGATTGAATTCATTCCTTTCGCACCCGACCCATGGTTCTTGGACCTATTCCAGTTATGGGTTACAGACATCGTGGACCCAGGCGTTGTAAATGCACACGGAGGAGTGGTGAAGGACCAGGTCAATACTTACATGTCAAATCACGCGGTAGGAACAGGTCCGTATGAGCTTTCACCGGGCACGAACAACTACACAAACTCTCAAATAATACTCGTGGCAAATCCTCACTACTATGGTCCAAAGCCAAACGTCACAAGGCTGATATTTGAGCAGGGTACCAGCCCAACCACACAGGAAAGCTCGCTGCAGTCTGGTTCTATCAATATAGCGCTGAACATTCCTCTTGACCAGATGAGCAGCCTTAGCAGTAGCAGCGTGAAGGTTCTCTCGGGTCCAACATCGTCCGAGTACTACATCGGACTGGACGAGAACGTCACCCCATTCAACAACGTTGATGTGAGGAAGGCGATAAACTATGCCGTTAATGTTACGGAACTAGTCGCGGGATCAACCTTCGGATACGGAGTCCCGTTACTGGACACTATGGCCCCATCTATTGAAGCCTACATCCCTGCTTTCAAGAATTATACCTTCAACATCACGGAAGCAAAGGACTACCTGTCACTGGCAGGGTACAGTCACGGTTTCAACACGTCCTTCTATTTCGCAGCCGGAGACCCAATCGGCACTGCACTTGCCACGATACTGCAGTCAGAGCTAAAACAGGTGAACATCAATGTAACCCTCTATCCAATAACGCCAGCAACGTACGAGAGCGAAGTTGGACTAGGGCACTACCCTATGTTCTATGACGGATGGGTAAACCTGCTCGCAACACCGGACGACGGGCTGAGACCTCTTTTCAGCTCGCACAACCTAGGAATCTATGGCAACTACAACTACTTCAACAACAGCACGGTTACACAAGACGTTATAACAGCAGGAAAGCTTTATGACAAGGGCCAGAGGGACGCACTCTACGTTAACGCACAGGAGATTCTAGCCAGCCAGGCGGTAGAGGTACCGCTGTTCAACCTTGAGAACGTGATTCCCGTGACCAGCAACGTGCACAACCTCTATATCTACCCGACATTCGACATATTCTTTGATCAAGTGACCGTGTCGTAATGAAGGGGTTCTACAGATTCCTGGTGCTGAGGGCGGTGGCACTTGTGCCCACCATCCTCGGCCTAATTATTTTAACTTTTTTCATTTCTCATGTTATTCCCGGTAACCCTGCAATAATTCTGGGCGGACCCGAAGTCGTAACGAACCCTCAGGAGCTGCACGTTCTTGAAGCCGAACTTGGTCTCAATAGGCCGCTATACGTTCAATTCTACATTTATCTCGCACAGCTTGTCCACTTCAATCTCGGCTACTCGTTCGTTCAGGGTCAGTACATTTCGCAAGAAATTGGATCCAGGTTCCCCGCCAGCATCGAGCTGGCATTTGCGTCGATGATAATCGGAGTGCCGATAGGGATATACGTCGGGATCTTTGCTGCCCTCAGAGCGAATCGCGCTGGTGACCACGGAGTCAGGATAGCTTCCCTGCTGGGCATATCGATGCCTGTCTTTTTCATCGACGTTCTCCTGATAATCGTATTCTTCTCCTATCTTCACATTGCCCCTCCTCCCTTTGGACAATTGTCCCCCCAGCTCAATTATCCTCCAACAATCACTGGATTCGTTATTCTGGACAGTCTGATCTCTGGTAATATTATCGATTTTGCCAACTCAGTTTGGCACATTGTCCTTCCGGCTGTAGGGCTATCGTTCGCGATCATTGCGCTCCTTGCCAGGGTCATGAGGGCCAGTATGCTGGATGTTGTCAACAAGGACTACATGAGGACGGCATTTGCAATAGGCCTTCCGAGAGACGTCTTGATAAACAAATACGCCCTCAGAAATGCGCTTCTACCGACTATCACTGTCACCGCCATACAGATGGGCGCTCTAATGGGAGGCGTAGTCCTTACCGAGACCATATTCTCTTGGCCAGGGCTGGGGCTGTACACCTACAATTCAATCCTTAGCCTCGATTACCCCAGCATAATGGCAGTCACGATAGTATCTGGTATAGTATTCGTGCTGGTGAATTTCCTCGCTGACATTCTGTACGGGGTAGTCGACCCCAGGGTGAAATATTAGGTGGTGTGATGGACAGTCTCGCGAGTAGAATGGATGAACTGAGGAAGTCGAGGTCGACGAGGAACATCTCTCTGCCGCTCACCCTCTTTCTCAAGAGCAAGACCGGCGTAGTTTCTCTAGTGATCCTTCTGTTCTACGTGGTCTTGGCTATTTTTGCGCCTCACCTAGCCCCCTACAATCCCCTTTCGTTGAATCTCAGCCAGAGACTGTTGCCTCCATCCAACGCCCACCTTATGGGTACTGATGACTTTGGTCGGGACGTTTTTTCCAGGGTCATTTTTGCCATACGACTGGATCTCGAGATCGCATTCCTCTCGGTGACTATAGCTTACGTTATCGGGGTTCTCGCCGGGATTGTTGCGGGTTACTTTGGAAGGATCGCGGACAATGGTATTATGAGGGTTATGGATGTGTTTCTTGCCTTCCCGAGTCTGATCTTTGCCATAGCGATATCGGTAATACTTGGAACCGGGTTTCTTTCGATAGTCATCGCGATCACGGTGACATCTATTCCGGTCTTTTCCAGAGTGGCGAGAAGCACCGTTCTGTCAACAAAGAATGAGCTCTACGTTACTGCTTCCATTTCACAGGGGGCATCAAAGACACACATACTCTTCAAGCACATATTGCCCCCCTCAATAGCGCCGACCCTTGTGCTCTATGCGCTGGGACTGGGCACCGCAATAAACGTGGCAGCTGCACTCAGTTTCCTTGGTGTTGGGATTCACCCTCCCACGCCCGAGCTCGGTGCAATGATTAGCGAGGGCCTTCAGTACGTTCTATCGGGTCAGTGGTGGATATCGGTTATGCCGGGCCTTTTCATCGTACTTATTGTCATAGCTACGAACATGATGGGTGACACAATAAGGGAAGTAAACGATGTCAGCTTGAGGAGATAAGAGATGGGTTACGAAGAGTATGTGCTTTACGTAGACGATCTTTCGATCGAATACACGATAGGTTCCGCTAGAATATATGCAGTCAGTCACGTAACTTTCGGTGTCAGGGAGAACGAATCGATCGGTGTTGTCGGAGAGAGCGGGTGCGGCAAGTCTACTCTTGCAATGGCAATCGCTCACATACTTCCCCCAAACGCAAAGGTGACGTCGGGTAGAATCCTGTTCAAGGGGCAGGTCATTGTGGACTCAAAAATGGGTGCGTCCTATTCTATAAGATACAACGCAAAAGAGAGGAAGATAGAGGATCAACTGAAGGTCATAAGGTGGAAGGGAATATCTATGGTGTTTCAGGGAGCACTGGACTCTCTCAATCCAGTTCACACCGTTGGGACCCAAATCTCTGACATTTTCATCTATAAGGAAGGGTTGCAGAAGGAGGAAGCTGAGAAAAGGTCTATACGGCTCCTCGGAGTGGTGGGCCTGGAGGACTGGGTCTACAGCGTTTATCCTCACCAGCTCAGTGGAGGAATGAAGCAGAGGGTAATCATCGCGATGGCAATATCCCTTACCCCCTCGCTGGTGATTGCGGACGAACCAACAACGTCTCTCGACGTGATAACTCAGTATCGGATCATTGAGGAGCTCAGCAAGCTCAGGAAGTCGAACGGAGTTGCCCTCCTGAACATATCCCACGATATGCCTCTGATATCCAGACTGTCCGATCGGCTAATGGTAATGTACGCCGGCATAATGGTCGAGAAACTTCCATCAAACGATTTCCTTGCTGGTAAACACCCGTACACTCATCTGCTCGTCAATTCTATTCCAAGGCTAGAGGAAGACATTTCTGAGATCCTCCCCATTAAGGGTGCCCCTCCGAGACTCAGAGATCCGATATCAGGATGCCCGTTCTACGACAGGTGCAATTTCGGAGTAGATAAGTGCAGGGAAGAAGGCGCAACCGATCTAGTAGAGATATCCAAGAACCATTACGTTGCATGCGTGGTCCTTCCGATATTCGGAGGGGAAGTCAAGGATGAGGAAAAGACTGAAGAAGTCATAGCCAAGACTGGCGCGATTCCAACACCCGTTCTCGAGGCGGTGAATCTCTCCAAGGTGTTCCAGAAGAAGAGCGGATTGAGAGAGATTTCGAAGTCCGGGTCAAACGAGATAGTGGCCGTTGATGCGGTGGACCTGAACGTATCTGAGCGGGAGATTGTCGCGTTGGTGGGAGAGACTGGTAGCGGTAAAACAACGCTAAGCAGGTTGCTCGGTCTGTTGGAGTACCCTACCAGCGGAGAGGTGAGACTCAATGGATCGGTGGTCGTGATGAAGGAAAGATCGAGGATCAAGGGGCTCAGAAAGGTGGTACAAACAATATTCCAAGATCCCTTCCAGAGTGTCAATCCAAGGTTCTCAGTCTACGATGCAGTCGCGGAACCGCTCAGCACTAACAAGAGCATAGCTGGAACTGAAGATGTCAGGGGGGAAGGAAGCGAAGAAGAGATGAAATCAAGTGAAGAAAGATCGGCTCAGCGGATAAGGGACGATCTTGTGAAGACGGCTCTGGACTCTGCGGAGTTAGTACCGTTCGAAGATTTCAAGGACAAATATCCCCACCAGCTCAGCGGTGGGCAGAGGCAGAGACTGTGCATTGCGAGGGGTCTGATACTCAATCCGAAGATACTGATAGCTGATGAACCGATCTCGATGTTGGACGTTTCCCTCAGGGCTGGAGTCTTGAATCTTCTTAAGAAATTGAGGAAGGAGAAAGGGATATCGATTCTGTACATTACTCACGACATAGCTTCTGCAAGATACTTGAGCGATAGGATATATGTGATGTACAGGGGAGAAATAGTAGAGAGTGGGAACACCGAGGATCTCATCAAGAAGAGCTCTCATCCATACACGATCGTATTGATGCTGGCCAGCATAGGTGTAGAGGGATCCATATACGAAGAGCTTGGAGAGAAGATATTTGTGCAGAGCGAGGAGACAAAGGTTAATGGTTGCAAATTCTCTGACCGCTGCCAATTCGTCAAGGAAGTATGTACTGCAAAGAGACCGGAGCTAACTGAGGTGGATTCCAACCACTTTGCGCGGTGCCACTTTGCGAGAGAGATTAGGGACTTGAAATTGACAGAAACCGTCCTCATGCGTACCTCTAGTCAAAAGGGCCGGAACTCTTAACCTGTTAAAATGGGTGTTGAGGTAACAGGTCAGAAGAGTACTTTGGAATGTTCTGCAATGAGACTAGAGGGGTGTATTATGTTGCCAACAAGAGGCCTAATTCTTTCCGCGTTCGAAGATAAGTTGACAAGCGAAATCATCTTCTGCTTCACCTCATCCCCCGGGTAATTGGACAGGATGTGAAGAGCGTAGAGCACGTTCTTGCCGTCGTCTTCACTTCCGAGGACGATACGTCTTGCCCTCCTCAAATCGAGAGGGGCTATGATCTTCTCGACGTTCCCGTCGGTCTCCAGGAATATTCTCTTATCAGAAAGCGTTCTTGTCTTGGTATTATCTTCCGTTGCAACTATGATCAGTTCGTCGTTCTTGATTAGATCGTTCAGAAGGGAGTCGAGCAAGGGGTTGAAATCGATGAAGAGCACGTAATTGTCCATCCTTTTGCTTTCGTAATTTTGAATTATTCCCACCACCCTCTTTCCTCTTTCATATATCAACGGGCCAACTATAACTGTTACTGCCCCGAACAGCGAACCGATCCCTAGAATAGACATGCCAATGCTGAATAGCTGGGCTGTCCTTGTTACCGGCAGTATATCTCCGAAGCCAAGGGTTGTCACCACCTCTCCGGTGTAGTAGAGTGCAGTTTCGAAATTTGTTACGTTTGGCCTAAACTGGTTACCCAGGAATAGCGTGCCGAGGACGCCGATCACCAGTACCATAATGATTATGACTATCGATACAGAAATCTCGGGCCTGTCAAAGAGCTTCGTTGGGAAATTGAAATACCTGTACTCCTTGAAGAGCAGAACCAGAG
>CAYMKC010000002.1:0-47573 GCA_964391105.1 uncultured Thermoplasmatales archaeon | reverse complement strand
GTACAAGACTGTTTCGAAGATAGCCGGCCCCCTATTGTTCGTTGAAAAAGTCGACCACATCGGGTACAATGAGATGGTGGAGATAACCCTCGGCAACGGCGAGGTCAGGACGGGACAGGTCCTCGACACCAGGAAGGGATTGGCCGTAGTTCAGATATTTGGATCAACCACTGGACTAGACATCGCAAGCACTTCGGTGAGATTCAGGGGAGACATCGCGAGAATTCCAGTATCTGAAGAAATGATAGGTAGGGTCTTCAACGGACTGGGAGAGCCTCTCGATGCTATGAGTCCGGTGCTATCGGAGGAGAAGGTCGAGATAGTCGGAAATGCGATAAATCCGTACTCGAGGGAAGAGCCGTCCGAGTTCATACAGACGGGGATATCCACGATTGACGGAATGAACACATTGGTGAGGGGGCAGAAACTGCCGATATTCTCAGGGTCAGGACTGCCTCACAACAAGATAGCTGCCCAGATCGCAAGGCAGGCAAAGGTGCTCAGCTCGTCGGAAGGATTCTCGATCATTTTCGGTGCAATGGGAATCACGTCCGAAGAGGCAAACTTCTTCATTGATGAGTTCAGGAAGACGGGTGCTCTCATGCGGTCTGTTCTGTTCCTGAACCTTGCCTCGAGCCCATCCATGGAAAGGATAATCCTACCAAGGGTCGCACTGACCGCAGCAGAGTACCTTGCATATGAAAAGGAGATGCACGTCCTCGTGATACTCACCGACTTCACCAACTACTGCGAGGCCCTGAGAGAGATATCGGCCGCGAGGGAAGAGGTACCGGGAAGGAGAGGCTATCCTGGATACATGTACACAGATCTATCCACCATCTACGAGAGAGCGGGCAAGATAAGGGGAAGGAACGGTTCGATTACCCAACTCCCGATCCTGTCCATGCCTTCCGACGATATGACTCACCCGATACCGGATCTTACTGGGTATATCACCGAGGGCCAAATTTTTGTCAGCAGGGAACTTCACAGGAAGGGAATATATCCGCCGATCAACGTGCTTCCATCACTATCCAGGCTGATGAACCAGGGGATCGGCAAGGGAAGGACCAGGGAAGACCACAGGGGAGTTGCGGACCAGCTGTATTCAGCCTACGGCCGAGGTACTGACCTCAAGAGCCTCAGTGCCATTGTCGGTACCGAGGCGCTAGGGAAGGAGGACAGGCTCTACCTGGATTTCGCAAACACGTTCGAATCAAAGTTCGTGAACCAGGGGTTCAACGAGGACAGAACGATAGAGAAGACGATGGATATCGGCTGGGAAGTACTTTCGACTCTCCCGGAGAGGGAAATGAAGAGAGTAAAGAGAGAGTACATAGAGAAGTACGGAAAATGGGGGAAATGAGTTGGAAACAACCAACATTCGCCCCACAAGAATGGAACTCCTCAAGACGAAGGGAAGGGTCAAGCTGGCAAAGAGGGGCCTGGACCTGCTCAAGCTGAAGAGATCGTCCCTCATTATGGAATTCTTCTCCATTTCCAGAGAGGTCAAGGGGCTCAAGGGGAATATAAAGGGGCTCATCGAGAAGTCCATCACCAGCGAGAGGCTGGCAGAGATATTCTCCGGCAAATTGATCATAGAGAACACTGCATTCTTTCAACCAGGAATCAAGGTCGACGTGACATCGAAGAACGTAATGGGAGTGAAGATCCCTCGGGTCTCTATGGCGAAGCAGAACAGCTTCATGGACCAGCTATATGAGATGCTTTCGCTACCCACATCACTGATGGAGACGAGAGAAACATTTGTCGAGCTGCTCAACAGGCTCCTTGTGATAGCAGAAAAGGAAGTGGCCATGAGGAGGCTCCTGATAGAGATCGACAAGACGAAGAGGAGGACGAATTCGATAGAGAACGTTTTGATACCGAGACTCACCGAGACGGCAAACTACATCAAGATGAAACTCGACGAGATCGATAGGGAGACGTTCATTACGCTGAAGGTCATTAAGGGAAAGATAGAGGAGAGGGGTGAAGAAAGCGTTTAGGTTTGCGAACCCTGTACAGAAGAAATTCTTCTACGTGACGAGACTCATTCTTGTCGTGAACATCATCATGGTAGTTCTTGCAATGGTAATCGTTTTGGAGGTAATCACTTGACGAGCGAAATCGAGACTCTGAAGGCAATAAAGGAGAGGGAGACGGAGGCACAGAAGAGACTGGAGAGTGCAGCGGAGAAGGGATCCCAGATCGTGAGCGCTGCGGTGGAAGAGGCAAAGAGGATCATATCAGAGGAAGAGTTGAGCTCAAGGAAGCTCTATGAGTCGTACCTGAGAGAAAGCATGCAATCTACATCCGCAGAAATTGACGAGATCAGGAAGAGGTTTGAGGCCCAGGCAGCAAAGCTCAAGAGAGAGATATCGGGAGATGTCGTGGAAAAGATGGCCAAGATTGTAATGGAGAACGACGAATAAATGCTAGTGCCCAGGAAGATGAGGAAGGTCAGGATCTATTCCGTGAAGCAGAACGAAGGGGCTATACTGTCTGCGCTTCACGACCTTGGCATCTTCCAGGTAGAGCAGGTCTCCATCAACTCCGACGCACTTTTACCTCTCCCACAGAGCGAATCCTATGCTAGGTTGAGCGAACTGGCAAGAAGGGTCAGGGACCTAGAGATGTCGCTGTATCCAAACGAAGCACACGAGAAGAAACTCTTCAGGAACGTTGTGGAACTCGTGGACGCAGCGGAAAAGATTGGGCTATACGATAGGATCAAGACTCTCAAGGAAGGAGAGGGGTCCGCCCTGTCTTCGCTCAAGTTGCTCGGAGAGAGGATATCGGCCCTTGAAAGATTGTCATTCTACGAGGGAGACCTTGGCTATCTCGAGGGAGACAACCTCACCTCGTTCATAGTAAAAAACGATGAGGAGACTGCCTCGAAACTGAGGACGTTCAAGGACGCGATGATAGTAGCCGGAGATAAGGATCTCATAGCAGTTGTGCCTAAGGAGGAACAGAGCAAGTTCGGGGAGTTCGCCAAGAACGAGAAGATAGATCTCACGCCGATTCCGGATGCAACCGGGAAAGTCAAGGACTGCCTGGAGGCTGAGGTAGCGAAGAGAGACAGACAGACGGAAGCCCTGGCCCTTGTGAGGGCGGAGATATCCAATATTTCCAACGAGAATTATGCGAACGTGGCCGCCATAAGGGAGCAGCTAGATATAGAACTGAAGAAGATCGATATCACATCGAGACTGGTAGGTACGAAGAAGTCCTTCATCCTGGAGGGTTGGGTACCGAGCGATGAACTCAAGCCCATGATAAAGGCAATCGCGTCTGTGACGATGGATCAGGTCCTGGTAGAAGAACTAGACACCGATGAGTTGCCTCCGACATCGCTCAAGAACCCGAACGGCATAAAACTCTTCCAGTTTTTCATAAGGTTCTATTCACTTCCGCAGTCGATTGAGGTGGACCCCACCCTGATATTCGCGCTCATATTTCCAATATTCTTTGGTCTGATGATTGGAGACGTTGGCTACGGCGTATTCATCCTTGGAATCTCGCTGTGGCTGATACACAGGGTGGACCATCCTCCCAGGGTATCACACGTACCGAAATTCCTTTCGAGATTCGTACTTATGATGATGAGCAAGAGGAGTCTGAAGATACTTGCCAAGGCTATGCTGCCGGGCGCAGTAATAGCGATCGTACTTGGAGTCTTTTTCGACGAATACTTTGGATTCCATCTGGCCTATCCTCACCTTGACGTTCTGAGCAGCTTCGGCCTCAGAAAACTGCTCCTTTTTGCCGGTTACACGGGAGTGGCGATGGTCAGCTTCGGCCTGGTCCTTGGTCTGATAGTGAACGTCACTCAAGGACACATGAAAGAAGCACTCGGAAAAATTGGGTGGATTCTGGTCGCGTACTCGATAGTGATTCTAGGACTCGAAGTCATTTACCACAACGTAGCTGGTCTGAATCCGCAAACTAACCACTTCGCTCTCGCGGCATTCCCAATGTTGGGCGTAGGCCTCGTACTGGTTCTGTACTCTGAAAAGGGTCAAGCGTTGCTGGAGATTACCACTATAATCTCACACATCCTCTCCTACACAAGACTAGTTGGAATTCTCCTTGCCTCAGTGGGTCTTGCGTACGTCTTTGACTTCCTCTTTCAGAACTCCCTTGCGTCACACTCAGTTCTATTGATAATTCTTGGTTTTGTGATCCTGATAGTTGGACAGATGTTGAACTTGATCATAGCGATATTTGAACCGGGAATTCAAGGAGCGAGACTGATATATGTGGAATTCTTCAGCAAGTTCTATAAGGGCAACGGGAAGGAGTTCAAGCCATTCTCATCCCCGAGAAACTACACGATCAACCAATTCGTGCTCGAGCCTCTCGGAGAGAAGGACAGGAAGTAGTTCAAATAGTACGGCATTACGGGGCGGGAAGTATTAAAATGAAAGACACGGACGGACTATTTTCCAGCTAAGTACGTAAAGTCGGAGACATCAACAAATATTTGTACTCGGTACGATAATGATATTTGAAACGATACATGCACCGTCTTGAGACTACTAGTCCCAATAGTTTGATTGGTCTACTGGAGATTTTGGAGGACATTGGGAAGCCAACCGACATAGCCAAATTGGACGACTCACTAGATGAGGAGCGGTCGATGCTCATGAACCTCCTCGACGATGCAGAGAGCCTGAAGCTCATAACAATTTCCAATGGGGACGTTTCGATAACCGACATAGGAAAGAAGTTTCTCTCCTCTAACATTGAGCAGCGGAAGAAAATGTTGCACGCACTCGTAAAGGACGTCGAACCATTCCACACTCTCATCAACTACTACAAGTCACGAAACACGACGGAGGTCCCCAAGGAGGATGTTGGCAGCTACCTGAACGAGGTCTTTCCTCCAGGGGAGCAGGACGACACGTTCAAGATCGTTCTCAACTGGGGACGGTACACAAAGCTGTTCAAGTACGATAGCGATGTTGGGCTGATCGTCTTTAACGACTAGTCGGACGACATCAACTTCACTACGCTGTCCACTACTGCGTAGAATTCCTCGCTTCTAGTGTTCCTGGGCCTTGGCAGCTCTATTTTCACCTCTCCCAGTACTCTCGACGGCCTAGAACTCATCACCACGATCTTGTCGCTCATCTGGACAGCCTCATCGACGTTGTGCGTCACCATCAAGATTGTGTCCGGTGGGAAAGTAGGCGATTCCCACAGGTCAAGGAGTTCTTCTCTCAGTGCCTGGGCCGTAAAAACGTCTAGCGCTGCAAATGGTTCATCTAAGAGCAGGAGGTCTGGTCCCGTAGCTAGCGCTCTCGCTATGGAGACCCTCTGTTTCATCCCACCAGAGAGCTCTCTCGGATACGCCTCTTCGAAACCATCTATTCCCACTATCTTGATGAACTTCTCTGCTGTTTCCCGAATGTATTTCTCATCGTTTGTCAACGGCTCCAGTGCAATCTCAACGTTCTTGAGAACGTCCAGCCAGGGGAAGAGGGCGGCATTCTGGAAGACCACAGATATCTTGGAATTTTCTTTTCCGATGGGATTGCCCTTGATCGTAACAGATCCACTGGACGGAGTAAGCAGACCCAGCAATATCTTTATGATAGTGGATTTTCCCGACCCGGATGGACCTATAATGGAAACGAACTGATTGGTTTCCACAGAGAATGAGATGTTGCTCAGCGCGAGGAGTTTCTTTCCGTTCGACTCGAATTCTACTCCCACTTCCTTTAGTTCGAGGAACCCCATCAAATCTTAAGGTCTTGATGCTATAAAGCCTTGCTCTGCTTACTGTTATTTACTGAAGGATGGAATGATCAGTTCGCGACAAAACAGCCCTGCAAAGTTGGACTGAAGAACTTGGAAGATGTAGATAGGAAAAGGATTTCTACGGTCCTATTATAGGGACGAAGAATATGGTAAGTTTCGCCCTCTTACTACTCATACTTGAGGCCACCGGGATCACCTTTCTCAGACTCTGGATCCTGATGGGGATCTCGATTCTTATTGCCATCATTTTCGGTATTCTTGCTGCGAGGGTGAGAGTTGCCGAATTGATACTCATTCCGATCGTGGATGTGCTGGAAGCGATCCCGGTCATCTCGTTCTTCCCAATCGTCCTTGTGTTTTTCCTGAAGGACGTCGGTGGACCGCTTGGAACGGAGCTGGCGGTGGACGTGCTTATAATAACTGCACTCGTCTGGAACATCATCATCGGAGTTTATCAGGCCGTTTCTCACATTCCGACAGAACTCATTGAGTCGGCCCACGCATTCAAGTTGACGCTGTGGAAAAAACTGAAGTACCTTTACGTCCCATCGAGCTACCAGAAGATCGTCGCAAACATCATGCCGAGTTTTGCTAGCGGATTATTCTACATCACTCTGGCCGAGGTAATTTCACTGGGGACCCAGAATTACCACGTTTTTGGAATAGGGCAGGTTGCAGTTTCATTAGCCCAGAGACAGGACCTTGCCGGTACCCTCTTACTGATTCTTGTAATGATAATAGCGATCATTCTAAACTCTCAAATCATCATAAATCCACTGATAAGACGGGTTGAGAAATTCACTTTCGAAACCGAATCCGGAACTCAGGGACGGAGGAAGACGAGGCGGAGGAGCGAGCTGCTGACCTCGATATCCCAGAGAACGAGCCAGGTTGCTGGTTCGGTCACTCAACTGGTCACTTCCGTTGGAAGAGTCGCATCAAAACTCCCAACGGCCAGTACGGGTGGGAGAAGGATCAACCCATCCTCAAGGGTCCTCAACATCATGATAGGTTCCTCCCTCATCCTCGTTCTCGTCATAGCGGTTTACCTGATTGCCCAGTCCGGTTTTGCTGCTGCTTTCTCTCTCTATGTGGTGAAACCTTCTTTCCTGAAGGAGGCTGGAATCGGAACGGCTTACGATCTGTTGAGAATTGCAATAGTGTATTTATTCTCCCTTTTGACTATGGTTCCTCTCGCAATCATCGCGGGGAGGAAGAGAAGGGAGGGGGACTTGATAAACGGGAGCATGCAGGTCCTCTATTCCGTTCCAGCACCAATATTTTACCCTCTGATTCTCGTTTACCTGACGCCCTCTCTGATGAGAGTGTTCAACTATGATATCTCACTGAACATCGATGTCCTGATTATAACTTTCCTTTCGGCCGCTTCCTACATATTCTTCAACGTATTTGGCGCTGCGCGGAGCATTCCAACGGAGTACGAGATGGTCGCTACGACTATTAAGCTGAAGAGATTCGCTAGGCTGAAATATCTGACGATACCTGCCATAATACCTGCATTGATCACCGGTTCCATGTCTGCGATCGGGAGTTACTGGGCTGGCCTAATGGTTGCAGAATACTCAAGGCTTCCCAGCGGGACCTATACAGTCACCTATGGCTTGATGAAGATGATAGACCAATCCATAGCGCAGGGGAATCTTCCCTACACGGATGCAATAGACATTTTCATGATTGTGGTCATAATCATAATGAGCTACGTGATATGGATCAGACTCTTCGATTATTCGAGGAAGAGGTTCACCTTCACCTGACACTGCGCTGACAAAATAACGGACATAGCATCTTCAATTTCTGTATAGGAGTGAAGAACAATTAATATACGGCTTCAATTCCAGAAACAATGAACAATGAGGAGAATTTCTTAAGGAGCCCTTACCTAGAAGATCACAGATCCGATCCTGTTAGGTGGAATGTCTGGGACGACAAACTGTTCGAGCGTTCTAAGGGAGAGGACAAACCTCTCTTCATAACCATAGGCTACTCCACATGCCACTGGTGTCACGTGATGCAGAAGGAATCGTTCAGAGATGAAGAAGTTTCAAGGATCCTGAACGAAGACTTCGTTCCGGTGGTTGTTGACAGGGAGGAGAGGCCAGACGTGGATTCGTTTTACATGAACGTCTCTCAGGTCATGAATGGGAGCGGAGGATGGCCGCTGAACGTGATAGCGATGCCTGACGGAAGACCCTTCCAGGTCTTTACCTATCTTCCCGCCAGAGACTCGGAAAGGGGTGGAGGAATGGTGGGAGTCCTCAGCGCGATCTCTGAGATATGGAAGTCCGAGAGAGGGAGGATAATTGAGGCCACAGACCAAGTATCTTCCATAATACTGAGCCCAGATAAGGAAATGGAAGGAGACATAAGGTTCGACGATTCGCTCGAGACCCTCCAGAGCATGTACGATAGGAAGAACGGAGGATTCGGGGAACAGCCAAAATTCCCCAATTTCCCCTACTTGCTCTTCCTTATGAACTATATGCATTCCAAGAAACTGAAGAACCTTTCTTACATGGTAGAGAAGACGCTAAAGAACATGAGGAATGGTGGCATTTACGACCAGGTAGGATACGGTCTTCACAGGTACGCAACTGATTCGGAGTGGAAGATTCCCCACTTTGAGAAGATGCTGTACGATCAGGCGATGGCCATTCAGACCTATACCCAGTACTATAGGTTCTCAGGGGACAAATCGTTCCTTGAAGTGGCGGGGGAAATCGTTGAATTTGTCAACAAGGAAATGAAGAATTCAGACGGTTTCTATGACAGCGGTCTGGACGCAGATTTCAATGGAAACGAAGGGGAATACTACACCTGGACCGACAAGGAACTAGAAGCGAAATTCGATGCAGATACCAGGAAGAGGATCGAAGAGAGTTACTATTTCGACCGCGACTTGGAGGACCGGATAGTTTTCAGAAGAAGGGAGCTATTCAATGTATCCAAGGATAAGATAAAGTCTTTAAAGGAACTGAACAAGGTCATCCTTGAGGAACGTAACAGGAGAGGTACTCCGAAAAAGGATGACAAGGCGATACTCTCGTGGAATTCCATGCTGGTATCGTCAATGCTTTCTCACTCGATTTCAAATGACAGGAAGGGCTTCGAAGAAATAATAGAGACTTCCAAGAAATTGATGAATTCATTCTCCAAAGGAGAGCTTCTATTCAGAACTGTCAGAAACGGTGTTCAAGGAGTCGAAGGACTGCTTGAAGACTATGCGTACTATTCTTCCCTGATGATCGACCTTTATGAGGCCACTGGTGACAAAAAATACCTCTCGGAGGCAATCAAAAAAGTCAACACAGTCAAGGACAAGTTCCTTGATGCAAAAGACGGTGGTTTCTTCGCAAGTCCAGAGGGAAAATTCAAAACAATGCTGAAAAACAAGGACAGGCTGGACATTATATATCCATCTGGAGAATCCGTTCTCTATGCCGTGCTGGAAAAGCTTTACCTTGTGACTGGTGCTGAGGAGTTCAGGGAATTCAGCGACTCAATACTTCACTCGAGAAGAAATGAGATATTGAGGAGCCCTCTCTCCTCTGTCTTCTTGCTCTCTGCTCTCCTGTTTAATGGCAAGAATAAGAGGATAGAGATTCCTGCCCAGTTCAAGGAAGAATATCTCTCGGCATCCGGGAAGATGTACCTGCCGAACATCGTATCCGTACCTGGAAATGATGTCATACAAATCTGTGATGACAAATCATGCCAGTTAACCAGCACCGAGCTTAGCGAGGCACTCGAATTCATTTCTCACAACGCTTAGTGCGAGACCGTTGTGCTCCACGCAGAGTCCGTTCAATCCAGATATCCTGAAACATTGTTGTTTATGTGGGACTTAACTCATCGGTGGAATCTTCGTCCCGCAGTACGGACAAAACTTGACTATTTCAAAAGGCAGTTTCTTTCCACACTCGGGGCAGTATTTAATTGGCTCCTTTGGGGTAGGAGGTATATTCGAAACTGAAAGCGTTGAGGCACTGCGATCTCCTGGTTCTTCTTCCTTCTTGGACCCCGTCAGGGCACCGCTAGGAGATGTGTCCACAGATTTTGACCTACCACCTTGATTGCTGGCAGGTGTGGGTTTAGTTTTTAATTCAATGGCAGCTCCGCAATTATCACAGAATTTTGATTTTCGATCTGACACTTTCATGCCGCACTGAGTGCAGAAGGCATCGTCATTGTTTTCACTCATGTTCGCTTCACTCTCCTCTTCACTTTCGTCAAACTCATCATCAACATCATCACCCGTATCTTCGACGTCCGTGCTCAGGATACTGGCTCCCGTCCTATCGGCATAAATAGGGACCACACCCATAGGATCTACATCCTCCACCAGTACGTTGACTGGAACAACGTCTCCAGAATAACCCTGACTCTTACCACACCATATGCAAGTCTTTGTTCCCAATGGCATCTCCGATTGGCCACATCTGATATCGGTGACAAACTTCGGAGGATTCTCTCTTCTGGTTCTTTCAAGAAGTTCGTTATACTTAGAGAGCTGTTCACTAAAGTGAGCTGCGTACTGCTGTTGTAGCTGGATTGAGCTCTGTAGGTTTCCTGCTGTGTTTACCGCATTTTGGTCGACCACCTGTCTTTGCATTGGAAATGCGAAGAAATAATTGGTGAACGCTCCCGTTTGCACACCGGGTGTCACTGGAGAATAAGCATTGCCTATGATGGGAGCAGGAGTTATTACGGTTTTTACTGTCTGCACTGTCGACAATCCCTGCTGAGCTGAGGCGATTGAGTCTCTTGCGAATCGAAGTTGCTCCCTCGAATACGTCACTATGCCCCTGATAAGTTGACTTGGCCATTTGTCAACTGTTATCTGTCTCTTTGTGAGTTCATTCACAAGTTTGAAATGCCTCTCACAGAGTGACAATCCTCCCCCAGTAACGTATTGAGTGTTCTCAGAATGAGTCGCAGCAGGGAAAAACCCAGGAACTTCCCTTTCCGGAAATAACTGTAAGTGGCACACATGGCACATTGTCATTATGTATTTCTCTGGAGGTGCCTTTTGGTTGCCCTCCCCAACAACGAATTCTGGCGCAATCTCTCTCATGAATTGGGAGGGGTCCCTCCCCCACATATCCTTTGTAGCGTTTCCAGTAGAGGGCAAAATGTTACCTTGTCTTTTCTTCCGGAATGACATTTCATCTCGTCCTTACTGAGTCGCTGGTTTCTTGATTCCACCCTTTACAAGATGAGAAGCAGCAAGTATTGTGAAGATAGCTATCACGATCACTATCACCACGGAGATGTAATTGGAAATGAAAACGTCCCACACGAAGGCGATTATTATTGCGGTTATTCCCGTGTAAAGACCATCTCTATCCGCGTCGTACATGTTGTAGGCAGTGAAGAAGCTCAGGAGCGTTAGTATTAGACCAACTCCAATTCCCGGATCGTAATGGAATGCAAACTCGATAGCTGTCGTATAGAGGTTTGACAGAACCGCTATTATCCAAATCACTAATGCCACCGTAACGGTCCAGTGCCTAGAAGTTATAGCCGGCTCTGATTGCACGGTCTTGTTGTATGGCATCCCCTGCTGACTCTGATAAGATGTCTGCTGGGGTACTTTTTGGGCGAAGCTCTTGCTTGGTTCAGGGCTAGACACTAGAGGAGCTCCACAATGGGCACAGAACCTTGCACTTTCCCTGTTTTCAGCACCACATTGCTGACAGAACACAGTAAAATACCTCGCGCCTCTATTTAATCTTTTATATCAGAGTTAATGATTTTAACTTCATCAGAATTAAAGCTCTCCTGGTAGGATTCGAGTTCAACCGACCAATAATGCATTTTATTATGTGTATCTCAATCCCATCTTGAGGTCTAGGAGAATTGTTGGATTGACCGCCCGATTATGGCATAGAATTGACTCGGTGAATGCGCGTAAATTTGCGCAGAAATCAAATATGTACTGCAAAGATTTTAATGGTGGTTTCTGATTAGCCCGAATAATCGGTGGACTTGATGGATGCAACGAGCAGAATTAAGACTCTAGCGAACTCTGTGAACAATCTGAGTTTGGAATCGAAGACTGGGATTATCCTTGGGGTAACCTTCTTCTTCTCCCTTTTCCTCAGTTTGTTCTTCGTGATCGGTCCTGCGGTGAAGGCTAGCTATGCCGTTTCCGGAGGTTCTGACGCCTACTACAACATGAGAATTGTGCAATTTATTCTGTCCACCCACCATCAACTGTTATTTGATCAAAGCCTGAACTTTCCTGTAGGTTTGGAGAACCCTAGACCACCGTTCTTCCATTGGCTGATTGTCCTATTAGGGTATGCATTCTCGCCGTTCCTTGGCGGGGTATTCAAGTCCACCATGACCATGTTCCTAGCCAGCACTGCGATCGGGGGAGCGTTCATAGTTTTCCCGACCTATTACCTCGGCAAGGAATTGTTCGGGTACAAGGTAGGGCTCGTAGCTGCAGTCCTCGTGGCCATGTCTCCCCTAACACTGATGAAGAGTATAGGCACCATAGGCCTGTTCGATATCTATACAGCATTGTTTAGCGTGATGTTCATATACTACTTCCTGAGAGCAGTTAACACATTCAAGTACGATGGCAACGAGACGAAACTCCTGCCTAGCTTAGTGCAATCAGTAAGGAGCAATCCCATCTCAATTACTTATGCGCTTCTTGCGGCCGTATCTCTCGCAGCGACGATGCTCACCTGGGTTGGAGCGATTTCACTAATCCTGTTGCTCGTAGGAGCGGCAGTGATACAACTTGCAATTTACGCACTCAAGAAAAAGAGCGCACTCTCTATTTTTATCACCAACCTGTTCTTCGGATTCGGTTTCCTGGTTGCATTCCCGTGGTACTATGTAGCTCACTTTATCCCGATAAGATTCGACTATCCCCTGATACTATGGGGAGTTCTAGTACTAGTATCGCTCTATTTCCTGGTAATGCAGAGGCGTCCTTGGTTGGTATCGATAGGAGTGTTGGTCGTTGCTGCGGTCGTTGGAGTACTGCTTCTTGCCAAGTTTGACAACACATTCCTGTATGCAATCCTCTCCGGGCAGCACTATTTCGTCAAGAACAAGATTTACGATACGATCGCAGAGGCTCAGGCACTACCGCTGGGAGAGGACCTACTAGAGTTCGGTGCATTCACATTCTTCGCTACGTTCATAGGGCTTGCATATCTGGTGTACAAATGGATCAGGACTGCTACGTTCAGCACTACAATCGCACTCGTATACTTCGGAGGCATAATAGTCATCAGCATGATAGCTTCGAAGTTCCTTTACTTTGGAGCTACAGCGGCATCAATATTGACAGCCTATATCGTAGTCAGAGCGTTTGAACTCCTAGCATTCAAAGAGGCGGTGGATAAGTCAAAGGGAAGATCGGTAAAGAATGCACTCAGGAGAGAATTCAGATTTGCTCACTATGCGGCAATACTCATAGTCGTTTTCCTGTTAATCGTCCCTACGACTTTCTATGCAGTAGATTCTGCCATCCCGTACAACAACAAGACAGGATACGACCGCCAGCTCTACAATGATACCCCGACATTCCTGAGACCCACCAATTACTCTGCTCCATATTATCTGGGAGCTTTTGGTGCGAGCCTCGCTACTCCCCAGCAACCGTGGGGAAGGGCCCTTTCCTGGTTCCAGAATCAGGATACAAATCAATCGCCTAACAACAGACCTGCTTTCATCTCCTGGTGGGATTATGGTTTCCAAACGCTTGAGCAGGGGAACCACCCTGTAATGGCGGATAACTTCCAGGACGGGATCTATCCCGCCGCCCAGATACTGCTGGCTCAGAACGAGAGCGAGATCCTATCGGTTATGATCGCTCAGATGATCTACAACTATTCGCTAGCTGGTGACATTAACAATACCTCATTGCTTCGAATACTCAACCAGTACCTTGGACAGACTGGTACAAGCAGCGTTGTCTATTTCGAGGAAACCCCCCTGAGCATCCCGCACCAGGATAGCATCATTGCGCAGATCAAAGCGAACCCAAACTACTACGGCAATCACTCATCGACAATACAGGGGGGAGATGCGCTCTATATAGCAATGGAGCACTACCTGACCAACACCTATCCACTGAACACACTCATAAACCTCTATTCTGCAATCGAACAGCTTTCGAGCAAACAGATGAGCTATATATCAGTGGACTATGGATTGTTTCCATTCAATGGAACGAATACAGGGATATTCTATGCACCATCGTATCTCGGTGATTTCCCATACATCAATGCTTCTGGCGAAATAATTCCATCAGAGTTCTACACGATAAACGTAACTTCAACGAATGGAGTCACCTATGCACTCCAGAATTTCCCGTCCGGTTCAACGGCTGCAAGCTACAGCATAACCTATACGCCGGCATTCTACAACAGCACCATCTACAGAGGATTCATAGGTTATCCGCCGAGTGCAATTGGTTCTTCCAGCGGCATTCCTGGATTCTCCTCAAACCTCACCTCATATCCCGCAATGCAGGGTTGGGGTATGTCCAACTTTGAGCTTTCCTACAAGACGGTGCTCTGGAACCCTTACACCGATTATAAGAACCACACGAATGCCTGGAAAGAGATCCCCCTGAACCAGGGATATTCATTCATGCAAAAGCACTACGGAACAGTTGACCTGTTCCCACCTGCATCCGTTCTTTCAAGCGACGTCATATTTCTCCACTACTACCCGGGAGCGATCATAAGCGGTCAGGTAACGAACACAAAGGGAGAACCAGTGCAGGGTGTCAGAGTGACGCTGACTGACCAGTACGGTATTCCTCACGAGTCTGTTCTGACCAATTCCACCGGATATTATTCACTCTACGCGGTTGCGGGCAACGACACAGTTACCTATTCAACAGGTACCTTGGACCAACTCTACATGCTGGGGAACAAGACCCTAAGCTTCTACAACATTTCCATATCAAGTGCTCAGGCCAACAGGGTTAGCTATAACCAGTACGGAAGCCCCACGTGGAACATCACGCACAACCTGGTCGTCAATTCTACCCAGGTCAACGGGGTCGTTTTCCTGAACCTCGGTAAGAGCAAGTCCTACTCGAGCACTGACCAGACGGTAAATGGAACCGTTAGGTACTACAATTCCACTTACAACCTTACCTACACAACGCGTACGCTCAGGAACGGAAGCTACCAGATATCCAACGTCCAACCATACACCTACAAGATTTCGGTGTATGCTTATGGGCAGTGGTACAACAATGTCGCTTCAGTGACCGCCTCTTCAAAGACGTTGTCAAAGGACGTCCCGCTGGATTATGGTATAATGAACGCGAGCCTACAGTCTGGAGTGACACTCTCCTCTGGAGCAAACATAACTTTCAGCAGGGGAAATTTCTCCACGACCTACAAACTGACGGTTGCAGACCAGGCATATTACCTACCTACGGGAATCTACAACGTTAGCGCCCAGAGCGGTGGAAGGTGGACCAATTTCACCACCCAACTCACCAACAACAGCACTGCGGATCTCAACCTCGCCTTCACCACTTCTTACAGGATAACCTTCATAACAGAGATAGATGGAAACAGGGTAAGCGTCCCAATAGTCATAAACAATGCAACATATGTAGCTGCCAGTACAACGACGATTATGTCCGACTCAAATGGGGTCGCAAACTACGGTGCTCCTGCCTCCGCACTGACGGTCTATTCTGACATCTTCTACGAGGGGAACTATTACTCGACGACGGACATCCTGAACATATCCGGTCCTATGACTGTCTTCCTCAACCTCCAGAAATCCTACCTCGTCTCTGGTCAATACAGAGTCAACGGGACTGGCCAGAACAACACCAACATAGCCATAACTGGTTCGAACACATACGTCGAACTTTTTGGGAATGCAACGGGTTACTTCTCGACATATCTTCCAGCTGGACAGTACAGCATAGTGACTTACTCTCACTACAACTTTAAGCTGTACGTTGGAGCCGCAAGTTTTACAGTCAACAATCAGAACGTTTACCTCTCACTGAACGGTTATAACGGATACCAAGTGAACGGTACCGCCAAGTTCGGCAGAACTACCGTAGTTGGGCTCGTAACTACGCAACTCAACGGGCAGCCATATTTCGACTTCTTCTCCAAGAAGGGAGGGTCATATCAGCTTTTCCTGACGGACGGCCAGAGTATCAGCAATATCAGTTTCATATCACCTGGATATGCGGTACTCACCTCAACATCAGCCCAGATCAACCTCAAGGTGCTGCCTGTAAACGTATCCATTGACGCCTCTTACTCGGGGAGCGTGCCTTTAACCCTATACTTGAACGGTTCTCAAAAGTATGTTGTCAGAGGAACCCACTACTTCAACCTATCAATGGTCCCTGGGAATTTTTCGATCGCCTTCTCGAGGCCAGGTACAGACATCACAATCTCCTCGAAGAGCATAGACGTTGTCACAGGTGGTGCTGACCAGAAATTCTCGGTGACGCTGTTCATAAAGGCAAAATTGTACGTAGACCCCGCTCAACACACATACATCTTCCAGAATGGGAATCTCGTGTCCACCACTCTCAACAATACGCTCCCGATAGGCATCTATACTGTTTACGCCTACAGCGGGACCAAGGCAGCGCTTGAACGGGTGAACCTTACGAGCAGCTACAACGTGTCGCTCAATTTCCAGACATCATACAACGTCACTCTAAACACATCTCCTTCGGGAAACGTCACCATAAACTCCGCAGCGGGACTGATCACGTGGCGGCATTACATACTACTCCCGAAGGGAACCTACACCTTCACGATCGACAAGAACTACAATTCCTCATACGTCTACTTCGCTTCCTCATCCATCTACATCTCTTCATCCAGAACCGTATCTCTGAACGCAACTCTGAAAGAGGTACTGTCTAACGTAACTATAGGATACTACTACAACGGAAAGGCACTTACGACAGGGAATTTCTACATGCAGGGAGCAAAGAACGTTTCTGGTACACTGAGTACTGGGACCCTCCACTTACCAGTAGGCAACTATTCCATATACGTTACCTCGGGCAACCTAGCGTACTTCGGTGGATTTGACGTTTCGACTTCGAACGTAAGCTTCAACGTCACCCTTCAGAGGGCATACCCGCTTAATTACGGATCGTTCCTGAACAACTCTTCCTACACAGGAATGGTTGCGCTGAAAAGCAATGCAAACTACTATCTTCCACCTTCTGGCTTGATAAACCTGCCCAACGGTTCCTACACATTCGAGGGCCTGACTACCTACACCTACTACGGACACCTTGACAACTACTCGATAGACCAGATTGTGAGAGTTTCGGGTGTTAGCTCGGCCACCCTTGCATTCAAGATAAATTCTGAGGAGAGAGTCATCTTCGATGCCGAGGCAGGAAACCCAATTCTCAAAACGGGACAATCTATCACATTCCCCCTGCTCATTACTAGCAAGGCAAACATTCCCCTGAACTTCACGATCGGCAATTCTTCCACTTTCTATGTCAACGGGACTGGAATAAGCCTGGCTCCATTTTCTTCTGGGGAAACTTACGTGACACTTAAGGTCCCGGCCCAAGAATCGGCTGGAAACACCTCGGTCTACATCATAGTCTACTACGGAGACACCTATTCTAACGTTCAGGTGAATGTCACCGTAGCCCAGGTCCAGAATATATCAGCGAAGGTGAACACGAACACCGGGAGCATATCGGGAGACGTAATGAAAATCCCTATGACTATATACAACTCGGGAAACGTCAAAACTGAAGTCAACGCGACGATCCTGAACTCGGCACAGCTCAAGGCAGATGGAGTCACGGTCACATTCAGCAACTCCAGTTCCTTCTCCAAAAAGCTTGGAGCCAATTCCAACAACACAACGTACCTACTGATAAATTCGACGGCTGGAAAACCACTTGCCGGGACGGAGGTAACTATACTGCTCAGCTACGGGAACACCACCAAACTCGTCACCGCAAAGCTCTTCACCCCGAGTCTTAAAGTCAGCAAGGGAACTGGAGCTGGACGAACAATTTCGGCATATTCTCCGCTGACCCAGGATTATTACATGTATGCGTTTGTGGCATTCATAGTACTAGCGATGGTAGTTGTGATGCTGATATTCAGAAGGAGGTTCAGGACATGAGGGCCCTAATAACCATCGTTGTGATCGCACTACTTCTGGGGTCAGCACTTGCCATGACGGCTAGTGCCAGCACCAACTCTTCGGGGCCCGTAACGGTAACCGGCCCCTCGGCTGTTGCGATCAACTCTTCGTTCAACTACTCTGTAATGGTGCAGCAGATATTCACGAATTACTCCATCACAATGCTGGTCTCTGGATACAATCTTACGGGAGCGTCCCCCGTTTCACCAGTCTACAAGACCGATCTAACGAGCGGCCCAACCGTCTTTAACGTGAAAGCACCTAGTGTCGAGACCACCATGTACCTATTGTTCCAGGTAATAGGCAACATGTCGAAACATGCAAAGTACTACTACAATCTCACTTCAAAGGTTTCTGTGAAACAGTTCACCACGCTCACTGCGACCATACAGAACCCCTCGCAGTTTGCACTCAACTCGATAAATGTCACGTTCAAGGTAAATGGCAAGTACGTCGGAAGCGAGATGATCAACATCTCCAAAAACTCCACAAAGAGCGTCTCGTACGAGTGGGTTTCTGGGTCGCTTTCTCCGGGAGTCTACACCGTGAACGTGCTCGTTAACAACACGATTGCAAAGTTCCAGAATGGTAGTTCCTATACGTTTCAGATACAGGCTGGAAACCCCTACCTTATCTACATATACATCGGCATACTCGCGTTCTTTGGGATCATTGTTGCTGTGATGTTCATTGCGAGCTACTATGCCAGGAAGAGACGACCCAAGTGGAAGAAGTGATCAGAGAATATCGTCGCTCAGTGCGATGTTGATGGCAGAGCCAGAGTCTTCTCCTCTTTTTACTGTCCTTGAGCTACCGCGCTCGTCCACGATCTGAAGCCTGAAATCCCTCAGGCTCCTTATTATCTGGTTCCTGTAGCCCCGGTCCCCATTCCCCACCTTTATTATTAGGCTGCTGTACCTGCACTCCTTGCTGACGCGAGATACGTAGTCCCTTATCTGGCTGACGTCGTAGATGACCCTCTTGTCGATCACGACGTTGTTCGCGAGCGTTGCTATTCCTGGTGCAGGACCCGGGTCTATGCCTACCACTATCCTCTCTGAGTTCTTTGACCTTATCAGTTGCTTCAACCTGAATTCCTCGAGCCCCTTCGTTTTCACTACGTTGCTCCCCTTAAGGTCCATGTCCGTAAAGACTACGTCGAAGTCAGTGAAATTGTCATATTGTCGGAGAGAAATGAAGGGTTCATTCATGCCTTTGAGAAGAGTTAGCAGTCTATTGTAGACTCTAAAATCCCTTGCCATGACCCCTAACTTCAACGAATATACATGGCAAATGGTTAAAAATATTTTCTCCCAGTATATTTCTGGAGAGCCTGATTGCCACTAAAAGACGTAGTCAGCTTTTTTATCTTTCTCGATCGACTCCAGTTTCTCTCCCGTTTCGATGTATATGATGTCCATCATATTGATCAGATAATTCTTGTCTTTGTCCGCCAGGTATAAGAGCGGCTGGAATGTATCGGATAGTCCTTTGAATTCCCCCTCCAAGACCTTGGATTCGTTTCCGGACCTCAAGAATATCTTTACGTGTGAGCCTTCTTTCAGACTAAAGTTAGGAAACTCTTTCATGGCTTCTTAATGATTGGGAATATAAAATCTATTTCACAACCAGGACCGCGCACTCCGAGTCAGCGGCCACTCTCTGGCTGACCGATCCCAAGAATACGCCTCTGAGGAACCCTCTCCTTCTGTTCCCGATGACTATCAGGTCCGGTTTTATCGAGTCGGCGAGATCAAGAATCTCCCTCGCAGGTTCTCCCTGCTTGAGGTAGGTCTTCAGATTCAATATCCCATTGGAAATCGAGTAGTCCTTAGCGTGGTTCAGAATGGTTTCGCCCTTCTCCTTGAGAGTCGCGAGTCTCTCGACAATAGTGAGATCCCCCGTCGGATTCTCGCCAGTAACGTACTGCACTGGATATGGGACCACCATAACGATATCCATCTCCAGGTGTCCTTCGACCTTTACAAGACTGATCGCCATGTCAAGAGCCCTCATCGATGGCTTCGTTCCATCTATTGCAACCAGAATCTTCGACAGAGGCAGAATTCCTCTCGCCTTTTGATCCATACAAAAAGATAACGAGGATACGTATAAAATACTGTCCAATTAGACACAATATTATATTACTCCAGCGCAATTGAAGTCGAGAATGAATATAGACCTTGTCTTGGACAAGATCGAGAAAATGGTGGAACCTCACGTTGCGATATGGGACGATGCCTTTAGGATACTCATAACTGGAATCATGTCGACGAGGACAAGGGACGAAGTAACGGATAGGGCTAGTCTTAGACTCTTCTGCCGCTTTCCTACACTTGAGAAACTGGCCAGGGCATCGCCTAGCGTGGTTGAGGACATCATAAGACCTGTGGGATTCTATAAGAACAAATCGCACGACATAACCAAGACTTGCAAGATGCTGCTTTCCGACTTTGATGGAAAAGTGCCGGACACCATGGATGATCTGTTGAAGCTGCCGGGAGTAGGCAGGAAGGTTGCGAACATCGTTCTTTCTGAAGGGGTCGGAAGAGACGGGCTAGCCGTCGATACCCACGTACAAAGGATATCCACAAGACTGGGTCTTTCGAATTCCGAAAAACCAGAGAAAACTGAAGAAATCCTCAAACGAATGGTCCCCAGGAGGCGGTGGAATGAAGTCAATTCTTACTTCGTCGAATTTGGGAAGCAGATATGCAAACCGATAACGCCGAACTGCGACGCCTGTGGATTGAGAGACATCTGCAAATACGGAGGTAGCCGTGAGAATAGTAGTTGACGCTTCCTCTCTCTTTTACGGTTTCCAGATAGATGGTAGAAATGAGTACATAACGACGACCTCGGTGCTGGAAGAGGTGAGGGGAAAAAGGATGAAGAAGAGCATCGAGATAAGGATCGAACTCCTGAAAACATTTGAGCCCCCCGATACAACAGTTCGGGAAGTTAAGAGTGTTGCAAGGCAGACTGGGGACGCAGACCAGCTTAGTGACACTGACATAGGGTTGATCGCACTTTCAAAGGATACAGAATCTACCCTGCTGACTAATGATCTTGCAATTCAGAACGTCTGCAAGAAGATGGGAATACGATATCAATCGTTCGTGGGAAAATCTATCAGTACCGAGATCGAGTGGGGGTACAGATGCATAGGGTGCAGAAGGACATTTGACAGGCTTCTAAAAGAATGTCCGCATTGCGGGAATGAGATGAAGAGATATCCAAAGAAGAGGAAATCTATTTCCGAATCCACCTGAATTCGATATAGCTTAGGCCCTTCCTCTCTCTGTCGAATATAGCCTGAACGTATGTCTTCCTGACCGACTGTGCTATCCTCACCCTGCCCACCAGATCCCTCGCCAGGCAACTGTCTCCTATTGTCATCAGATACTTTGCGTGGGAAGAGCCACTCTCATACACCCTGAATTCCGAACCGAATTTCAGTCCACTCTCCACTTTCATTCCCCCGCTGCTCAGCGTCTCCGATAGCATGCGGTAACCCCCCTCGTTTCCCCTCACCAAATTATCTTCCCTGATCAGGAGTCGGCTCAATGAATATACTAGGCAGTTACCTTCGGAGTCCACTATTGCGATATGGTTTGGGCCCTTCGGGAGTTTGGTGAAATTGATTAATTCGCAGTCCTGGAAAACTGTCACTCTCCCCCTCGAAAAATAGAGCTTCTTCTTCTTTATCTCCGGCCTAAGCCCCTTGAACTTGAGGTAGTGGTAGGCCGTTGCAATCTTCAACTCCTCCACATCCAGCATTTCCTTTACCTTCTCCGCGGGGAGTGTTTTCTTGCCTTTTGTAATCTCCATCTTCTTCCGAATGACCAGGTCTAGAGAGGTCATCAAATCCAGCGACAGCTTCTGCCCAACGTTTCTGCCAACCGACCCCTTGTTTCTAAGTGTTGATGCATCTGCTTCGTTATCTATGAAAACCCTTCCCCGCAGCAGCCTACCCTGGATCATCCTAAGAGAGCACCATGTCTGAAAGGTCCATCATGAACTGCTTGATGTTCTCACCGGTCTTAGAGGATACCGGGACGATCTTGATGTCCTTCTTGCCAGTGAGCTTCTTCACGTCATCGATCCAGAATGCAGCAGAATAGTGAAGATCCGCCATGCAGAGTGCTATGATGATCTTCTTATCGGAAATCATGGAAAGGATGTTTGGAAGATTGTCCAGGTCGCTCTTGTTGTTGGAGTTCAGCGTAAGTATGTAAGCCGACTTTTTCTCAGAGGTCGGGAGGTTGTTGACTTCCTTGAACAGAAAAGACACATTGTCTCCATTTCCCCTCGAGAAACTGAACTTAAGGAACTGCCCTGGTGGCTGGTCACACTCTTCCATTGAATCGAAAATCATTTTGCAGAGCAGACTCGTCTTTCCAGAACCTTTTGGACCCACAACAAGTACCTTCGAGATGCTAGGAGTTGCCTGCATTTAGGTTCGAATCTAACCTCGTATAAAATACTTGTCGGTATCGAAATTCAAAAACAAACTCGGATCAATCGTAAGCGCACGCAACGATTTCTCTTTTTATATTCGTTGAAGATAGAATCGATTCGATCAACAAAAAAGGTTTGGAAAATTTTTGAGTTCATACGGGTATCTGCAAACAACCTACTAATTAATAAAAAATCACTTTCCATCGGACAATCTTTGGGCCTGCTGGCTCGTCATCTCCTTGTAACCCTTGTACAGGCTTCCCAGACCGATCACTCCCACGACCAAGATCACGAGCACGGTGGCGATGCCTATAGAGCTCAGGTTTGGGATTGGACTACCGGTGTTCAAAGCCAATCTGTTCAGGAAGGGGAAACCTACTATGACTACGCCTATGATGGCAAATGCGATTCCCCCGAGGTAGAGAGTTCTTGCGGCTGTCGATCCCCCCAGGTATTTGATCTGGTTAGACGTGAGTTTCTTGACCCTCATGATGTTTGCGAAGAGCGCACCAATAATTATCTGCATAAGCATCGTACCGAGACCGAAGAAGGCTCCGACAAGCGCAGCGTATATCAGGTTTGGCATCTGCGGGGCAAGTATGAATGTGATTATGGTTGAGAATCCACCGAATCCCCAACCCGCTATGAAACCGTGCACCAGTGCCATATTGGCAGGAACTGGCTTCACAGACTCTTCGACCTCTAGCAACGGAACGCGTTCCGCCTTTGCTGAGTGATGTACTTCCCCTCCGAATAGCCTGTCCAGCGGAATGTGGAGGTCCGTCCCCTTCAAAAGGTAGTACCCAACGATGAACATTACGAATCCGACAACTACATAGATGTAGCCGTCTAGATTGTACTTCTCATAGACGTAGGCCAGTCCCAAGAATCCTAGCGCGGTGAGTATCGCCCTCTGTATCGTAAATCCAGCAGAGAATATGAATCCAGATCTCATTCCTCCACGTGTGCTGTAGCTTCCAATGGAATAGCTGAATGTGATTGGCCAGGTGTGTTCATCCGGAGTAGCTCCGTGCATAATCCCCAATATTACTGATATCAGGAGAATTAGGTAAACTGACAGCCCTTTGGGTGGGTTTAGAATGGTGTTGAGGTCAAACATCATAGGTCCTTTGTGGCTATCGGCTTCCCGTGAGGGCAAAACTTCGGATTGCCTATCTTCTTCAAAATCAACTTAGCATTTCCCTCTGGAATGATGAAGTCGACCTCCGCCGCCTCAAGACAGGCAGAGTTTTCTGACACCCCGCTCTGGCATAGCAAAGATTCGTATGTCCTATGAACCAGCAGAATCCCCTTTGCAATCTTGTTACCAGTTTCGGTCAGGATGACCATTCCGTCCTTCGACTTTGCCAGACCCTTCTGTTCCAGCCTTCTTACTACATTCAGCGCTGTGGGAGGTTTTACTCTGAGCTGATCAGCGATCTGGTGTAACCGCATAGGAAAATTGCCCGTTGAATCTTCTTCAAGAGTCACGAGACAGTCTCTTTCACGCCTACTTACGACATTAGCTCTATTTTCCACATGTTAGTATTATACTAATGATATTAAGCTTTTGGATTTGACTAGAATTCCAGCTTCATGTTCAATCTGCAAGGCCATTACCGTCTCTGCGAATTCCCGTAATTTCGAAAAGGATTAAACCACGATGCTATTAACCACTGAAATGCCGCCATTGATGCCTCGAAAAATATTCTTCGTCAAGGGAGTGGGATTACATAGGAGCCAGTTAGGATCTTTCGAGAATGCACTCAGAGACGCTGATATCGCAAAGTACAATCTGGTTGAAGTTAGCTCGATATTCCCTCCCTATGCAGAGATTGTCGATAGAGAGGAGGGTTTGAAGGAGCTCAAGGCAGGACAGATACTGCACCTGGTTCTGGCTAGAAACAGTTCCAACGAACTGAACAGACTGATAACGGCCTCGGTTGGATTTGCCATTCCTAGGAACAGAACTATGTATGGCTACCTGAGTGAGCACCACAGCTTTGGTGAAACGCCAGAAGTAGCAGGAAAGTTCGCAGAAGAGCTAGCAGCTGAAATGCTCGCTAGCACGATGGGGCTGGACTCTTACCAACTTGATGAAAATGGCAAGTACAGGCTGAATGACGCCATTCTATTAACAAGCAATGTGACTGCCTCTTCCACCGTCAAGAACGTCGAAGAATGGACCACTGTGGTGGCGGCAGCAGTTATGATTATCGGATGAGGTGATTCAGTGCCATACGATTTCAATTCGATAGAAGACAAGTGGCTCAAGAAATGGCAGGACGAGAAGGCGTTTGAACCCAAACCCGTGGGCAAAAAATTCTTGCTGACAGTGCCATGGCCCTACTGCAATGGCGCACTGCACATAGGCCACGGGAGAACCTACACCGTGGGAGACATCGTGGCTAGGTACAAGAGAATGAGGGGCTACAACGTCTTGTATCCTATGGGGTTCCACATTTCTGGTACACCTATTCTTGCATTCAGCAAGAAGATAGAGAAGGGGGATAGGTCCACAATTGAACTCTACAAGAGCTATCTCGAACTGTATGGGGATGACCCTTCTAAGGTGTCTGAGTTCTCAGTTCCGTCAAACATTGCGGATTACTTCTCAGAAAAGATCATAAACGATTTCACGAACATGGGGTTCTCGATAGACTGGACTCGTAAGTTCACCTCTGGAGAACCCATATACAACAAGTTTGTGGAATGGCAGTTCGGAATACTTCAGCGCAAGAACCTGATAAAGAAGGGCGACTATCCGATCCTTTATTCCGCAGAAGAAGGGAATCCAGTCGGGGAGGACGACATACTAGAGGGGGACACCGACAAGGTCTCGATAACGCAGTTCATAGGTGTCTTTTTCTACGTTGGTGACGATATTCTACTCGCATCTACGGTCAGACCTGAGACGCTGGATGGAGTGACCAACCTGTTCCTGAACCCCGAAGTGAGGTACTGCAGGATCAGGATGGATGGAAGGACGTTCGTGGTGAGCAAGAGGGCATCGGAGAAGTTGAAATTTCAGAGAGAGGTGGAATTCGTTTCGGACGTGAACGTTGAAGACTACTTCCACAAGATGGCCAAGGAACCTCTCTACTCGAGAGAGGTACCCATCTACCCCGGGAGATTTGTGGACCAAGAGATTGGGACAGGTGTTGATTACTCTGTTCCAGCCCACTCAGTATGGGACCACGTTGGTTTGATGGAAATATCGGAGGAGCCACCGTACATACAGGTTATAGAAACGGAAGGACAGCAACTAGGAATGGAAGATGTCAGGAAGAAATTCGGAATTTCAAGTCTCGCAGACAAAGATAAACTAGTAGAAGCGACCAAATTCGTCTATGAGCAGGAGTACTATCACGGCAAGATAGTGACGGGAAAGTTCAAGGGAAACATAGTCAAGGAAGTCAAAGACAAGATTTCTGAATATCTTATCAGAGATGGCATTGCTCTGCCCGTCTATGAGACATCAAGGAGGGCAGAGACCAGAGAGGGCAACAGGGTAATAGTCGCAGTTATCAAGAATCAGTGGTTCATCGATTACTCGATAGCGCAGTGGAAAGAAAAAGTGAGGGAGCTAATAGAAAAGATGGACCTGAGACCTGAGAATCTGAAGAGCCAATTTCTTCAGACCGTGGACTGGATAAGAGAGAGACCATGCGCGAGGAGACGGGGGCTTGGGACTAGACTTCCGATGGACAGCGAGTGGATAATTGAGAGCCTCAGTGATTCCACCATCTACACGGTGTGTTACACGATATTCCCTTTCCTCAGGAAGATGAAGTTTGGTGAAATAGACTACGAACTGTTCAACCACATCTTCTTCGGAGAGGGGGATATTTCAAAGAAGAGTGAAACTACAAGGAAGATGGCAGAAGAGGCGAGGAAGGAATTCCTCTACTGGTATCCGGTCGACCTTAGACACACTAGTTACCCACACATCTCCAACCATCTGACGTTCTATCTCTTCAACCACGTGGCAATCTTCCCCCCGGAAGAGTGGCCAATAGGAGTATCTACTGGCGGAATGGTTAACTCTGAGGGGCAAAAGATGAGCAAGAGCAAGGGGAACGTCTACCCACTGCTAACAATAAAGAGAAAGTATGGTGCCGACCTGTTCAGGATGTACCTTGCGTCAAATGCAGACGTCTGGTACGATGAGGACTGGAGGACTGGAGAGGTTGAGAATTACTCGAAGAAACTCGAGCGGTTCTATTCGCTGCTTATGGAAGCGCGAGACGTGGAGGGTCAACCAGAAGAAAGGGACATGTGGATAGTCTCGAAGATGATGGACAGAATCTCAAAGAGCTACGACAGCTACGAATCAATGAAAATACGGGAAGCAACCGTTGACTTGTTCTTCAACGCGTTGAATGACGTGAAGGACCTGGAGAACTTTTCTGGCAAGGAGAGAGCTCTCAAAGCGATCAGAGTATTCGCCAGGGAATGGGTTCTCAGCCTATCGCCGGTGATACCCTTCATCTCAGAGGAGGTCTACTCGTTCTATGGGGGAGAGGGATTCGCTTCACTGCAGCTCTATCCTTCCCTCAAGAATGATTACAAGAGACAAGAAGCAGAGTGGAGTTTCATAGATTCGATCATTGAGGACTTCAGGAGCATCACAAAGGTATCGAAAATAAAGTCGAAGAGGATGGTCATTGCCACTGCAGAAGACTGGAAGTGGAAACTCCTCGACGAATCAAAATCACGGGACCTCAAGGCCATGATCAAGGAGGCAAAACCAGAGCAAAGAGAGTTCCTTCTCACGCTGCTCAAGAAAAATGATCTCGCCCAGAACGTGAGAAATGAAAGTGAAGTCCTCAAGAAGTTTCAGGACGACCTCACGAGATACCTCGGAGTTGAGATAATAGTCAGTGAGGACCCGGTCTACGCGAAAAAGGCTCTCCCCGGTCGTCCAGCCATCAGGTTGGAATGAAGCTACTTCTTGAAAAACTTTTCAAGCGTTGCCCTTGCGGCTGGAGTCTTCAACACTTCTCCGAAGAGCTCTGCCTCTAGATCTGACGAATAATTCTGGCTTCCGAGCAATTTCTTGATCCTCCAGATGCTTTCGGTGGATTTCTGGGAAAGAGACCCTGCCATCTCTTCCGAAAACTCGAGAGGGGTATCCGAAAGGTAGGTTACGAGTCCAAGTCTGAACGCTTCATTTCCATCCATTACCTTCCCAGTCAGTGCAACGTATTTTGCAGCGCCAACCCCCGCAATTCTTGCCATCCTCTTAAGGCCACCCCAGCCCGGAATCAGTCCCAGGTTCACCTCGGTTAATCCCATCTTGGTCTGCGGAGATGCAACCCTAAGATCGCAACTGAGCGCTAACTCCAGGCCACCACCATACGCCCCACCTTCCATCGCAGCGATTGTTACTGCACCAAAGTCCTGGAGAAAGTCCATGAAGTCGTTACCTTCCTTCGAAAACACTCTCCCCTCATCTCCGGACGACCCGAGCATTACTGAAAGGTCTCCGCCTGCGGAGAAGAAGCCATTGCTTCCTCTGACAATCACCACAGAAACTTCGCTTAGGGATTCTAAAACTTTCTTGAACTCTCTGAGCACTTCGGGAGACAGTGCGTTTTTCTTTTCCGGTCTATTCAGGATCACGTTGGCTATTCTTTCCTTCTTCTCGAGAACAACTAGACTCATGATTCTACACTAACCCAGAACAAACTTGTAGGAGAGTTCTCCGTTTGCCACCTTTTTCTCTGAGATTTTGAGTGCCTTCCCCGACTGGTCGAGCACCGCAGAAATGTATCCCTCAGAGACATTTAAGAACATGTCGCCTCCCTTCCTAGATATGATTCTGAGGACTGTGATGTGCTTTGAGACTTCGTTAACAGACGACTTTACGAACGGCACATCCGTAATGATGCCGTCCTCGATCAGCCTGATCAGTTGCTTGGGCGTTGAAAACTTGGCTATGAACTTTGTCATCTTTGCCCTGTCACCCAGCGCATAGCCCAGCTGGTTGAGCCTGGTCTTGATATCTCCCCCGAGCACCTTTGCAGCAGCTTCAATTACCTTCTTGTATACTTCCTCAGCGAAGAGTTGAGATCTGCCTATTTCGGTTAGACCCGTAAACAGAATTGAAGGTTTGTTGAGTTCGCTGAGCATCTGCCTTACGCCGCTCATTCCTCTCCGCTGTTTCACGTATTCGATTATAAATTTCAAGTCAGAACCGGTCGCCTCTTGCATTAATATCGGCATCAATATAATTCGCTGATTATTAACATCTTCCGTCTGAGAAAGGCGGGAACTGCGCACTTTTCGTTCCGGCACTCGTCCAAGAATTGTTCCAAGTCTAGTCTGCCAAGGTTTTCAATTCACAGAAAATCCGTTATAGACTTGATCTCTCCCGTGAATCCGTCCATGACAAGTGTTGATGAAGAGTAGATGGGATAGAGACAAGTGTTGATGAATGTTACCTTGACCGTGTCTTCCAGCGGCCTTACTTTGCTTCTGGAATAGATTATGAATGCATCCGTCTCACTCCTCTCAACTACCTCAGTCTCCACGCTCTCACCTATCCATCTCTTTGCACGTTCGATTGATGCGAGTGGTTCCCATTTGAACTCCAACTCCCGGTGGGTGACGGGCCACGAATCAAGGATCTCGTAGCCGTTTATTGCCCTGCACACTTTACCATTCACCGCATTGACCATGGCGGTACCCTCCTTTGTCGCGAGGTTGTCCCCCTCCATCACTTTCATCGAGTAAGAGAAGAAGTGATAAGGCACAAATAGGAGATCGGAACGCAGCCCTATGGAATTGGTAACAGTCTCTCCGCTGACCACCGGTCTAATGTATTTCGGATTGTTCCCCTCTTCGAGGTAGACCATTATGAAGTCTTTGTTCTCTTCATTCGTCCGTGTGATCGGCTTCTTTGGCGTTTTCTTGGAGAGGTGCATATCTATTAGTGCCTTCCCCAGCATCTTCGAAGCCTCTTCCCTGGAAACCGGTGTGATCTTGTGCCCCTTGCAATAGGAGAGTATCTCCTTGTTACTTCCATCTGACAGCACGAACAGGAATCTTTCACCCGGAAACGAGATCGTGGAAGAGTTGAACTCCCTCACTTTTTCCATGTCCTGATTCTCGAGGAGCATTATCACCTCTCCAGATCCATCCCCGTGATCAACCCAGATGTATTCTTCGGGATACCCGGGGTAAGTTCTGTACCCCATGTTCCTTACAATTTCGTCTATGAGTATCCGTACATCCATTTTGAATTGGTATAAATTGCGGGATATTATTGTTATTGTTTTGTGCAGAATTTTGTCTAGAAATGCCGATAATTTCGGAATGGTTAAAACACTCCAAAACCTCAGATTATCCTAGTTCTCTACGATTTAACCGCGCTTAAATCAGTAAAACCGTCTTATAGCATCGCGCGATGTTGGAAGAGTGTGACACATGTACGAAATAAGGTTCCACGGAAGAGGTGGGCAGGGTGCAGTCACAGCATCGAAAATACTTGCTACGGCAGCATTTCTTGAGAGCAAGTGGGTGACCTCCTTTCCCTTCTTTGGCACAGAACGACGGGGAGCTCCGGTAACGGCCTTCACCAGAGTTGACGATAGGAGGATCGAACTCAGAAGCCAGATATACGAACCGGATGCTGTAATTGTTTTGGACAGATCGCTCATGGACGTCGTGAATGTGACGGAGGGCTTGAAGAACGACGGCATAATAATCGTGAACGGCAAGAGTGAGAACCTGAAGGAGGCGGGAAAGTACAAAGTGGGTTATGTCGATGCAACGAGTATAGCTCTCAGGAATGGACTGGGAGATCCATCTCATCCAATCGTGAACACTGCCATCCTTGGTGCATTCGCGAAGATGTGCGACTTGGTGTCACTTCAGTCGATCAAGAGCGCCACGACCGACACGGTGCCTTCGAGAAAGAAGGAGAACGTGAATGCCGTCCAGGAAGCCTACGAAGAAACGGAGCTGAACTAGAAATGGTTCTTGCTCCAGTTACTTACTTGTCCTCCAACACAAGGGAGATGTCTTCGTGGAGGACATCGAGACCAGTCATAGACTACTCTAAGTGCACGAGGTGTGCCATATGCTGGAAGTTCTGCCCGGACGTTGCGATAGATCTGGTCGTTGATGCTAACCTGAACTATCCGAATGAGAGGTTCAGGACTCTTGAAGCGCCCTCTTTGAATTACAACTACTGCAAGGGCTGCGGAATCTGTGCAACGGAGTGCCCGTTTGGGGCTATAGAGATGGTCCGGGAGGAGATCTGAATGGAGTCAATCCAAGCATCTAGAAGAATAATGACGGGGAACGAAGCGGTCGCCGTGGGAGTCAAACTCTCAAGAGTGAGAGTGATCGCAGCATACCCGATAACTCCACAGACCACGATAGTAGAGAAGTTAGCAGAAATGATAGCCAACGGCGAGCTAGACTCAAAGTTCATTGAGGTCGAAAGCGAGCACAGCGCTATGTCGTCCGTAACGGCGAGCGAGATCTCTGGGGCGAGATCGTTCACAGCATCTTCCTCTCACGGAATACTGTACATGCACGAGGCTCTTCACTGGGCGGCGGGAATGAGGTTGCCCCTCGGTATGTCCGTGGTCAACAGGGCAATAGGCCCACCGTGGAACATCTGGGGAGACCAGACAGATACGTTTAACCAGAGAGATACAGGCTGGTTGCAGATGTACTGCGAAACTAACCAGGAAGCAATGGATAGCGTGTTGCTTGGATACAAGATTGCGGAGAACGACAAGATACTCCTTCCGGTCATGAGCATGCTTGACGCATTCACTCTTTCGCACACCTCTGAACCAGTCGAGATCAGAAATCAGACCGCAGCGGCCGAGTACTTAGGAGACCTGGACCTGAAGAACAAGATTGATTTCAAGAACCCGGCCGGATACGGATCTCTCGCTGGGCCGGACGGACCCTTCATGGAAATGAAGAAGGACATGAGAGAGAGCATGTACAACTCCTTGGGCATAATCAAGAGGGAGATATCAACCTACAACGAGCTATTCGGAGCGGAACTTCCGGGGCTAGTTGACAAATTCATGATGGAAGATGCAGATTACGCCCTTATCACCACTGGTGCAATCTCGTCGACCGCCAAATACACAGTAAGAAAGCTAAGAAGCAAAGGCCAGAAGGTGGGCCTCATCAGACTCTATTTCTACAGACCCTTCCCGGGAGAAGAAATAATAGATGCTGTCAGAAGCCTAAAGGGTGTCGGCGTGGTTGACAGGAACGTGTCGTTCGGCGAACGAGGCCCGACTTTCGAGGACGTGGTTTCTTCACTCTACGGGCGAGTGGATGTCCCGATCAGGAATTACGTCGTAGGATTGGGCGGCAGGGATGTCAGAGTTAAGGATTTTGAAAAGATGTTTGAGAATCTTATAGAAGGCAACGCTGACATTGAATGGATCAATGCAGGAGGGAGATAGATGCCCCTAACGATTCCGAGAGACGAATACATGCAGCAGGGGCATACTGCCTGCGCTGGTTGTGGAGCCACCCTCTCGATGAGGTTTGTTCTGAAAGGAACCGGTCCCAAAACCGCCGTTGCAACGCCCGCATGCTGCTGGTCAGTCATACCTGGCGAGTACCCTTATACCGCTCTCAGTGTGCCATTCTTGTACACCCCATTCGCATCGGCTGGTGCAGCCATCTCTGGTCTTCGAGAGGGGCTAGATTCACAGGGAAAGGAAGACTACAACGTCCTGGCCTTCGCCGGAGATGGAGGGACAGCCGACATAGGGTTACAGGGCTTGAGTGCCGCAATGGAGAGGGGCCACAATGTGCTCTACATCATGTACGACAACGAGGCGTACATGAACACGGGGATCCAGAGGAGCGGAAGCACCCCCCTTGGTGCGTGGACGACAACGACTCCAGTGGGCTCGAAGAGACACTACAAGAGGGAGAACAAGAAGTTCGTTGCAGACCTGATGATCGCCCAGAACGTGCCGTACGTCGCGACTGCAACCATTGCGTATCCAGAGGACCTTGAAAGGAAGATAGCGGTCGCAAAATCAATCAAGGGACCAAAATTCATCCAGATACTTTCTCCGTGTCCACCAGGCTGGTATTACAATTCGGCAGATACGATCAAGATATCACGCCTTGCAGTGGAGTCTAGGGTGTTCCCCCTCTTCGAATCCAGAAATGGGAAATTCGCGCTGTTTAAACCAAGCAAGAACGTCCCGATCAAAGACTATCTTTCCCTCCAGGGAAGATTCGGACACCTCAGAGACGAAGAGATAAGAGAAATCGAAGAGGCCGTAGAGGAGAGATGGAAATTGCTCCTCAAGCGGGAGCAAATGTAGTATGCAGTACGACTCCCTTCTTGGCCCAGAAGGTAAGGTCGAGTTCCTTCTCGGGAACGAGGCGGTTGTCAGAGGTCTGTACGAGGCAGGAGTGTCAGTAGCATCCACCTACCCTGGTACACCCAGCTCAGAGATTGGAGACGCCCTGTACGTGATATCACAGAGGATGGGTATCAAGTTCGAATACGCAACGAACGAGAAGGTTGCCCTCGAGATATCTTCCGCTGCATCGCTGGGGGGCCTCCGCTCAATAGTATTCATGAAGCACGTTGGACTCAACGTTGCGATGGATTCGTTCGTGTCCCTTGCTTCATCGGGAGTAAAGGGAGGTATGGTCGTACTGTCTGCAGACGATCCCTCGATGCATTCGTCTCAGAACGAACAGGACAACAGATTCCTTGGTAAATTTGCGAAGACGATCGTTATAGAACCATCCAACCCTCAGGAACTCAAGGACTTCGTGGTCAAGGCATTCGACCTGTCTGAAGAGGTCGGACACCCTGTGCTCGTCAGGAGTGTCACCAGGATCTCTCACATCAGGGCACCCGTCAGATATGGAAAGGTTAGGGAGAAGAACGACTGGAATTACAAGAAGGATACCTCATTCGTCCTCATGCCAGAGAACGCCTATGCGGCGCAGACATCAATCTCCAAGAGGCTTGAAAGAGTGAAGTCATCGAGTCTGGCTGGATACTTCAACGGGATGGAGGGTGAATCGCCAACCCTTATAATCACATCCGGGTCAGCGTACAACTACATCGAGGAAGCTCTGAATATTCTAGATGTCAAGGCTAGAATAATGAAGATCGGTCTAAGCTTTCCTCTAGGCACAGATGAACTCCTCGATGAGATTAGGAAGGCAGAAAGGGTGATCTTTGTGGAGGAGGGAGGACCATTTCTCGAAGAGCAGGTGCTGACTCAGTGTGCTCTCAGATCGATCAACAAGTCGTTCTACGGCAAATCTAACGGGTTTGTACCCACGTCTTACGAGATGGATGTCGACAGGGTTGCCGGTTTCCTGGCTGAAATATATGGGATACCGTACAGTTCAAGGGAGGTCATATCCGAACTGCCTTCGCGTGCACCTGTTTTGTGCCCGGGATGCCCGCACCGTGCGACCTATTACATTGCAAAGATGGCGATGAAACAGAGAGGTATCAGGAACCCCATAACACCCACCGACATCGGCTGCTACACGCTCGGGTACTACGAGCCATACCAACTGGGCGATTTCTGTTTTTCGATGGGATCATCGATAGGATCTTCGAGTGGTTTCACAATGAATACCGGAGAGAAGGTCGTGAGCTTCATAGGAGACAGCACATTCTTTCATGCGGGGATTCCTGCCCTCATAAATGCCTATCACAACAACCACAACTTCGTGGTCGTTATAATGGACAATTCGACTACTGCAATGACCGGCGGTCAGCCAACCCCTGAGACAAGTCCCCCATTTACGAGAGTGGACATAGAGAGCGTCGTTCGGGGGATAGGAATAAAGAGCATATTCACAATGGATCCATACGACCTGAAGAATTCGCTAGAAACTTTCAAGAAGGCTCTCGACTCAAAGGAGCTGTCGGTGATAATAAGCAAGAGGGAATGCGCACTGGAGGCGGATAGGAAGAGACCCCCGTCGGAGGCAAAGGTGTTCCAGATAAATCAGGACAAGTGCAACCAGTGCTACAACTGCGTGAGGAACTTTTCTTGTGCAGCATTCTATACAGACGAAGGCAAGGTCTATATCGATCAGGAACTTTGCGATGGTTGCTCGGTCTGCTCCGAGCCTTTGGTCTGTCCGTTCAATGCCATAGAGGTGAAGGACTGATGGTGTCGATAGTCTTTGCGGGAGTGGGCGGGCAAGGAGTTGTCACGGTTGCAATAATCGTTGGAAGGGCCGCAGTTATCGAGGGGAAAAACGCACTAATGACCGAACTCCACGGAATGGCCCAGAGGGGGGGCAAGATACTAGTCGAGGTCAGGATTGGGAACTACAGGAGCCCAGTGATTCCCGCCAGATCTGCAGACGTGATCGTCGGCTTTGAGGAGTTGGAAACGGTAAGGAACATCCCTAAACTGAAGAAGAGTGGCACGATACTCCTGAACAGAAGAAAGATCCATCCGGTTTCTCTCACAATTAGACAGCAGAACTATCCCGACGACCTGATAGAGGGAGAGCTCAGGACCTATGAGACCGTCAACGTTGAGGCCGATCAGGTGGCGATGGACTTGAGAAACAAGCGTGTTTCAAACACGGTAATGGTTGGAGCCTTATACGCGACGGGCCTCCTCGGCATCAGCGAGAACAGCCTGATAGCGGCGATCAAGGAATCGCTACCAGAAAAGTACTGGGAGGTCAACGTCAGGGCGTTCGAGAAGGGAAAGACATTTTCTCCGATCGTTATATCAAAGTCTGTATGAAGATCAACATAATCGGTGCAGGTTCAATGGGGATCGCGCTTGCATACTTCCTCCAGAAGAGGAATGAGGTCGTCCTTACAGTCAAGAAGGGTGAAGAGATGTATTACGGCAACGGACTGACTCTGATAGAGAAGGGGAAGGAGCAGAAGTTCAGGGTGGAAATATCCGAGGAATCAACCAGATCTGACATCACTGTCTTAGCCGTAAAATCTTACGACCTTGATTCGGTATTCGATGATAACAACCTGGAAGGAAGAGTGATCCTGATTCAGAATGGGCTTGCACATCTGAGCATTGAAAAAGAGGGGGTTACGAAGATATATGCCGTTACAACCTGGGCATCCAAGAAGGTTTCCAGAGGGGTCGCTGAACTTACAGGCAGAGGGTACTTCAGAGTGGGGAGTCACTCGGGGAGTATAGACCTCTCGTTCCTCACCGAGTCTGGAATAAATGCTGAATGGGTGGAAGGGATCGATGAGGAACTGTACAGGAAGGCAACAATCAACGCGGTGATCAATCCTATTACTGCGATGTTTGGCGTCAAGAACGGTGCAGTGGCTACGAACGGAGAGCTATGGAATTTGGCGAGTGAGACCATAGGTGAGCTTGAGGATCTCTTCTCTAGAATCGGTTATAGGCTTGAGATAGAGAAAAACGTGCTGGAGACCTGCAGGGTGACAGCAGAAAACACCAGCAGCATGCTCCAAGACATCCAGCAAGGCAGGAAGTCGGAGATAGATTCCATCACGGGAGAGATCATTGCGATCGGCAAGAGAAATGGATTGGACATGAAGGTGAACAGGTTCCTCTATGATTCCATAAAATTCCTTCAATCCAAGAACTTTCTTGGAAGTTAGAATCAGTGTTTTCCTATCCTGACCGGATACTTTCCCGTCAGGCATCCGAGACAGAGATTTTCTCTGCCTAATCCGGTCGCAGCTATGAGACCTTCGAGTGATACATACCTAAGGCTATCTGCACCAAGCTTAGCGTTTATCTCTGAGAGGCTCCTGTTTGCTGCAATGAACTGGTCCTTGGTCTTCATGTCTATTCCCAAGTAGCACGGAAAACGGACGGGAGGACAGGCAATCCTCAGGTGAACTTCCTTTGCACCATATCTCTTGAGCATCTTCACGATCTTCCTGGTCGTGTTACCTCTGATAATGCTATCGTCAACCAGCACGACCTTCTTGCCCTCTATGAGCTGCTTTATCGGGTTCAGCTTTATATCCAGTTCGCTCTCCCTTCCAGCCTGTTCTGGCATGATGAATGTCCTGTCTACATACCTATTCTTGATCAGTCCCTCTGAGAGTGGAATGCCAGATTCCTCCGCATATCCCTGAGCGTGGGTCCTTGCCGAATCAGGAACCGCAACTACACAATCAGCTCCGTCTACCGGACTCTCCCTTGCAAGAATCCTGCCGAGCTCCATTCTCGCTTCAAAGACGCTCCGTCCATCCATCACGCTGTCCGGCCTGGCAAAATAGACGTACTCGAACATGCAGTGAGCTGTTCTCGCATCGCCATTGTACATGAAAGAATCGATCTCGTTCTTCTTGATTTCTACGATCTCCCCGGGCCTCACGTCCCTTATCTTCTTCCCGTTCAGCTGGTCAAAAACGACACTCTCGGATGCGGCACAGTATCCATATTCAGTCGTGCCAACCACCAGCGGTCTGATACCATTCGGGTCCCTTGCAACGAATACGCGTTGGTTGATCATTATGTTCAGTGAGTACGCACCTACCAATTTCCTGAAGGTGTTCTTCATAGACATTATCGGGTCAGCCGTTTTGGAGAGTTCTATCGATATGAGTTTCATGATCACTTCGGTGTCGGAGTTTGTAGCGAAAGAGTAACCCTTGCTCTCCAGCGATTTCTTGAGCTGGGAGGCGTTCACTATCTCGCCGTTGTGTCCTATGGCAATCTCGTACTTCCCAATGTTGGCATAGAGCGGCTGAGCGTTCTCGAGTGTCGATGAACCTGCGGTGCTGTACCGTATGTGACCTATGCCCATCCCTGCATCTTTTTCAAGCTTGATCCCAGAAAATACTTCGTTTACGAGTCCCATTCCTCTATAGTTTTTCAGAACCTTGCCGGTGCTTATAGCGACGCCAGAAGATTCCTGTCCCCTGTGCTGAATGATACGGAGGGACTGAACCAATCTATATCCGACGGGCACGCTCTCGGCGAGAGCGACGATCCCGCAGGATTCACCTAGACTTCGCCCAGTTATAATTTCTGATCCTTGAGTCCGGATATCCACAGTGTGCGCACCTTTTATGGGTCACGTTGTAGGAGTGTTGACCACATCTCCTGCACTTTATATGGACCTTTATCCTGTTTCTTCTCCCCATCGAGGGGGTTCCTCTCATTTTATATCGCCTCCGAAGGTGAAATGTATACCACTACGTCTCCTCTAACTACCATTATTGGGAATGTCCCCCTGCTCTTGTTCTCGACTACCTCCTCCGCATTCTTTATTACGAGGTTGAGGTGTTGGTCATAACCATCCAGCAGTCCCCTATACTCCCTGTTCCATTTCACCTTAACCAGCACGTACTGGTTAAGGCTGTTTCCTAGAACGTTAAGAGGACGTAGCTTGCCTTCCATGTAGACCAGATTGATACCTCATATTTAATGGTGTTTGGCGGAATTTCAACTTCGGTTGAAATCCAGGAGTTAATGCCATTGGATAAGAGACAGATCTTCAACTCAAAAGATGAAGTATGTTGACTTTTAATTGATAGTGGAATATTAAAATGGCTTTTTTACCCGATTTATCCAGGTCTGCCCTGACGGGACTCTCCACAGCAAAAGGAATGTATACTTGAACTGAGGAAGTTTATTAGGTAACACAACATACACTCTCAATGTCGATCGGACTAATTGGCGGATCGGTAACTGGTAAGTTACTCGAAGATGCCGAGGTCGTCAAACTCGATACCCCGTACGGAGAGATGTCCTCTCCAATGGAGATAGGAAAGATAGGGGGAAGAGAGGTTGTCGTACTCTACAGGCACGGAAAGGAACACAAGATACCGCCGCACAGAATAAACTTCAGAGCCAACATACACGGACTGAGGGAAATGGGAGTAGAGAGAGTGATAGGAGTTTCTGCAGTGGGTTCTCTACAAAAGGACATAGAACCGGGAACCATAGCGCTACCAGATCAGTTCTTCGACTACACCAAGAACAGAGCCTACACGTTTTTTGATGGACCGCAGGTAGTCCACATCTCGATGGCGGATCCTTTCTGTCCCGAGATAATGGAAACATTCCACAGGAGCCTGCTCGAACTCCGAATCAAATCGAAGAAGGGCGGGACTTACGTATGCATAGAGGGACCTAGATTCTCGACCAGAGCTGAGAGCAAATTCTTCAGAGGGGTCGGGGACATCATAGGCATGACGCTGGTCCCGGAGATAAACCTGGCGAGGGAGAAGGAGATGTGTTACCTGACGATCGCTACAGTTACCGATTACGACGTCTGGGCCGAAGTCCCAGTAAATTCAAAAGAAGTGATAAGAGTCATGAAAGAAAGTGAAGAAAACATAAAGAACGTTTTAGCAAACGCTATTCCAAAGATACCAGAAGGAAGGACTTGCAAGTGCGGGATGCACCTCAGGGAGGCAGGGCTATGAAGGCCCGGTTCCTTGGTGGCGGAGACGAGGTCGGGAGGCTAGGGATGGTGCTGTCGACTGACAGGTACAAGTTCCTCTTTGATTACGGAATGAATCCTACCAAACCGCCCACGTTTCCGGCGCTTGCGCCAAAGGTAGACGGTGTGTTTGTAACGCATTCGCACCTGGACCACGTGGGCATGCTCCCGTGGCTCAACAAGAATGGGGGGGCAAACGTATACGCAACTCCTCCGACCCTATCGGTCGTACCAATACTGCTCTACGATTCTGTGAAGATAGCGAACCTTGAGGGAAACAAATTACCGTTCGAAGAATACGACGTGGACAGCATCATCGAGTCGTTCACGCCACTGAACTACGGAGAGACCATGGAGTTCAAAGACCAGGACATCACGTCCCATTCCACAGGTCACCTAATAGGGAGCTCGATGTACCACGTGCAGAACGACAGCAGTGTCGTCTTCACAGGCGATATCCAGAGCATAGATACCCACCTGACTTTCGGCATCAAGCCACTGAGTACTGACGTACTTGTAGTCGAGAGCACGTATGCTGGAAAGGAACATCCACCGCGACCAAGCGTTGAAGAGAATTTCCTGTCGTCGATACAGCAGGTTGTGGAGAACGAGGGAGTTGCAGTCGTTCCCTCCTTCGCTATAGGGAGGGCACAGGAATTACTGATGGTACTGGAGAATACGGATTATGAGATCTGGCTTGATGGAATGGCCAGGACTGTCTGCAACGTCTTGCTCAGCTTCCCAAAGTACATCAAGAATTATCAGAGATACAAGAAAATGCTTAGAAGGGTGAGACTGGTAAGGAACAAGTCCGACAGGGAGAAGGCGCTGAACGGAGATGTGATAATTACCACCAGCGGAATGCTCGATGGAGGACCAGTCCTGAACTACATATCGAACCTTAACGACCCCAAGAACGGTCTCTTCCTGACTGGATATCAGGTGGAAGAGACCAACGGAAGGATGCTCCTCGAAACGGGTAACATTAATCTTGCGGGCGTCGCCACCAAGGTGAACATGGACGTCAAGTTCTTTGACTTCTCCGCACATTCCGGGCACAAGGAACTGGTAGAGTTCATCGAGGGATCCAAACCCGACAAGGTTGTGCTAATGCACGGTGAAAAGAGGGAGGAACTGGCAAAGAGCCTTACGTCTTCAAAGATCATACTGCCCAAGAATGGGGAGGAATTTGAAATCTGACCGGTATGCTTAGGGAGAAGGTACTTGAGCTACTCTTCGAAGAGGAGATTACACAGAAGGAGCTGACGTCCAGACTCAGGGCATCCAGGTCAAGGATGTCTGAGGTCTTGAAGTCTCTCGAGCGACAGAAGCTCATCACGAGGAAGAGGGTGAGTGAAAGAACCGTCCTGGTTTCTATCAACCATGAGACAACTCTGAGAATCGGTATTCTCCGGAGCTCTGAGTATTTCCACGTCGTTTCGACCCTACGAAAACTTGAGAAGAGCATCCCTTACAGGATAAGGGTATACGAAAACAGTCTGGAAGCACTGAAGGAGCTAATGACTGGGTCCGAAGACATGGTCGCGAGTCCACTCATATCCGGATATTTTTTCAATCTCATTGACAGGAGCATACGGCCTGTCGCAGGCGTTGCGTCAGGTGGATCAGGGCTCATTAAGAGAAAGGAGCACGGTACTATAGGCACCACTCCCCTCTCCAAGATGGACAAAGAATCGAGAGAGTTCGGAGGCTTCGAGCAGGTCTACTACAAGAGTGTAGGAGAAATCATAAGGGCGTACAAGAAGAGAGAGATCGATGCAGCGCAAATATGGGAACCCTTCCTTTCTATAAACGAGGGAATGCCTGGCGCTTCGAAGGGTCTGTGCTGTTGCCTCTTCGTTCGCGGGAAGACTGGAGGATCGATAGCATCTTTTGTGGAAGAGTATCTAAGAGACGTCAGAGATGGTCCATCGCCGGAGACGAGACGGGAGATTGGAGGCGCCCTGAGCAAGCTCATTGGGGTTAAAGCGAAGGACGTACTGGACAGCATCGGGTCATATCGTTTCACCACAACTGTAAGCAAGAGCGATCTCGAGAATCAGATAGCCAGCTTTGGTCTGCCCTTGGTCAGGGAGGTGGAGAACTTTCTTGAAGGAACCCCCAAGATTCCCATATGAGATCTACCCCTGGCAGGAGATGATTTTTCAGAAACTGGAACACAGCGGAAAGCAGTCAACCATACTTGAGAGTCCAACCGGTTCCGGAAAGACCATCGCCGTCCTCTTCCACGCCGTGTCAAAATTCCCTGACAGAAGGGTAGTGTTTCTGACCAGGACAAACTCACAAGGGGAGAACCTGCTTCGGGAAGCACATCAGATGGGACTATCAAAAATCATGACCTTCTATGGAAGGGGAGAGATGTGCCTCTTCAAGAAACAGGCAACAGAGATGTCCCAGGGAAATCCAGAGGAACAGAGCAATTTCTGCAGGTTGCTGGTAGAGAAGCACAGGTCCGGAAAGGGTGGATGCCAGTACGAAACAGACTATGACGGCGGTTGGAAGAAAGAGATTATGTCTCAGGAAGATTTTCTAGAGGTCGGAAGAGAAGACTTCTGTCCGTACTTCGCTCAGAAGAGACTTGCAACCCAAGCCAACATAATAGTAACTTCGTACTCCTTCTTCCTAAACCCCTTCATAAGAGAGAGATTCCTGGGATGGATGGAGGCGGATCTGAAGGACATAATCATCATTGCGGACGAAGCACACAATATCCCTGATCTCACGAGAAACCTGCTCTCCTCAAGACTCACCTTCAACTCTCTCAAGAACTGCTCCAAGGAGATAGACGAGTATGGAGACCTCCTGCTCAACAAGGTAAACGCTTCGTACCTCGTGGATTCTATAAGCGAGGCTCTGGGCTCCCTCCTGAAAGAGGGCGACAGAATCGTGACCACCCAGGAGGTCACTGAGGCATACATGGACGCGTTCCAGATGAACTCGCTTGACATCAAGAACCTTCTAGCTCTCATGGCAAACTTCGGACTCTCCATCAGGGAGTCCAAGGGCAACGAAGGAAAGCTCCCTAGAAGTTACATCTACAACACCTCAATTCTCGCGTCGAGGCTCATGGAAGACGATGAGGGATACAGGGTTATGATATCCCACAACGAGGAGCCCTCAGGAATCAATCTTATGAACCTCGATACTTTCGAAATGCTCAAGTTCTTTGGAAAATCGTACAGGTCATTCTTCATGTCGGGAACCATCTCCCCATTCAGCAAATTCATGGATGAAACTGGTCTCGGAGACCCCGAGAAAGTGGTCATCAAGGCGAGCTACCTCGAGAGGAACCTGAAGGTGCTTTTCGTAGATGACGTCACCTCAAAGTACACGCTCAAAGACGAGTCGAAGGAGAGGATGAAGGGGTACATCAAGGACATCGTCGAGGGGGTCAAGAGGAACAAGGTCATTTTCTGCACCTCATACGATCAGCTGTCGTCTTTCCTCGAGATAGAGATGGATGGCAGGATATATTTTGAGAGAAAGGGCATGAGCAACGAAGAGTTCGTCGCCCTTATAACTAACTTCAAGGCTCGCGGCGGGAATATGTTTGCAGTTATCAATGGCCGGATTTCAGAGGGGATAGATCTGCCTGGAAAATTGGTGGAGGTTGCTGTCTTAACGGGCATCCCCTACCCACCTCCTTCCCCCGAGACCTCGGCAATGGAACTCTACTACGAAATGAAATTCAAGAGGGGATGGGAGTACGCCTACGACGCTGTGGCCAGTACAAGGATGAGGCAGGCGATCGGAAGACTGATTAGGAGTCCGGACGAGAGAGGAGTAGCAGTGATACTCGACTCCAGGGCCAGGAAGTTCAAAGACGGTTTACCCAACCTGTACCTTAGTAAGGACGTAATTTCTGACACTGCCGACTTTCTTGGTCAGTAGGGAACTTCCTTCATCCTCAGCTTGTACCCAACTATGTTGACTGCCCTGTGGATCAGGGGAGTTACGATCAGTATTGCAAGAATGCCCTCCCACGAAAACATCGTCATTGCCTGTGACCAGAACAGCGCGTAAAAGAGGACGAGTGCCAAGAGGGCGAATGGATACTGATCGAGAATGAGAGACTCCGCTCCAGGTTGCCGTCCCAACCTCCGTTTCACAAACGAACCCAAAAGATCCCCCAGCATCGAGGAGAGGGAAAGCACGACCACCATCGAGAGTGCCAAGACGAAGTTCTGTGAAAACACTAATTCCCTGACGTTGAAAAACAAGGAGATGTAGTTAATTAACAGCCCTATCAAAGATCCCGCAAATATGCCCCCCAGGAATCCCGACCACGTCTTGTGATCCCCCAGTATCCTCTTTCCATTCAAGGTCTTTCCGCCATCTATCACGAACCTTCCTCCAGTAACCACGGCGCTGGGGTTTGCTATGAACGCCGGGATGAAGAGAATCAGGGAAGAGATGAACGAAGGAATCACGTTCTGCCAGAGCGTGGCAAAATATAATGATTTCCCAGTAGAAATACCAAGGTTTTTCTACGGTCACAAATTAAGCCCCCGAAGATGGAAACCGCCAAACCTGCCTGGATTCTCTTACAAAATGGCTTGGGCTTGCTACTGGGATTCCTCACAATGCTTCTTATACTCAGAGATGCGGGCGTCAGTTCGTGGGGCATCTTCTCTACGGCACTTTCCTTCGGCCTGGTTTTCTCCTTCATTTCTGATATGGGTATCAATACTGCGCATACGAGGATGATCGCGCTCGGAAAAGATAGAAACGAGTACAACAATGCGCTAATTTTCTTGAAGATAGTGCTGACTGGAGTTTACCTTGGAGTAATCTTCCTTGCACTCTTCGCCTGGACCACACTGCTCCATCAGAAATTTCAATCTACCTACGTTTATACCAGCATTCTAATCCTCATCCCCTACTTCCTGGGACTTCCATACATACAGGCAAACCGTGCTTATTTCACAGGAACGCAGGAAGCATTCAAGATGTCACTTCCCGCCATTTTGGAGTCCCTTTCGAGATTCGTTCTGGTAGTAATGCTGCTGTATCTCAACTTGTTCCACTTTCCAAACTCCAGGTCAGGAATACCTGAGATGGCACTCTTGATTGCAGTCTCATATTCGATCTCCTACGTCGTTTATGCAGTGCTGAGCTTTGTGGTCGGAATCCCTTGGAAATTCAAATGGCCCCATAAGGAAACAATCAAGGGATACCTGAAGTATTCGTACCCGCTGGCCTTCGTCTCTATCGCCACAGCGATTTCGGCAAACTTACCCCAGGTTCTTGTCTACATAGCGTTCGGATCCTTCCAGTCTGGTGGTTTTGCAACCGATTACAGGTTGATTCTAATGATGACCGGTTTCACAATGTCTGTGACCGTACTCATCCTTCCCTCCCTGACTTCACAGATAGCGTACAATGGAGACTATGGCAAGACGCTGAGTCTCTCCGTAAAGTACCTGACTCTGTTTGTGACCCCGATGACAGTCTTTGCAACGGTCTTCGCGGCTCCCCTGCTCAATCTTTGGAATTCAGCCCTTATTACCTTTGCCCGTCCCCTCCAGATAATGCTTATTGGTTCGTGGTTCTGGACCATGGCCATTCCATTCTGGACCCACTTCAATGCTGTTGCAAGGACCAGGGTCACTGCCGTGCTTACCAATATCGGATACATTACGTGGATAGCACTGAGCATTGTACTAATTCCGAAAACTCTCGCGGATGTACGCCTTGGAGGGATGGGGGTAGATGGAGCCGCATACGCCTATCTGGTTTCGGGTATAGCCCTATTCATTGCATCTTCAACAGCACTCGTTCTCAAAGTAAATATCCCATTGAAATACGAGTCGTTGAAAAGCGTATTGATCGCTCTGCTGCTTGGAGGCCTGTTCTTTTATCTCCTTCGAAACTACAGCAGACTCCCAGCGTCCATCATGATAGGGTTGTTTCTGGCGTACGTGGCTGGTTACCTTGGACTCTTGCTCGCCTCAAGGGCAATTACAAGAGAGGAACTGGTAGACGTACTGAACATGGTGAATCTCAAGAAACTCGGTAGGTATGCGATAGACGAAATTAACAAAAAAGAGGAATGATTCAACTCCTTTTCTACTGGAAAGAATGCTTCTCAATTTGAACAAAGGTTTTTTTGTAGTATACCGGTCAATATTCAATAATGTAGACTTCGAGACCCGCATGGATTCTCTTGCAGAACTCTTACGGATTCGCTATAGGATATGGGACCTATCTCCTGATCCATTGGGATGCTGGCGTTTCCGCCTTCGGCATATTTTCTTTAACACTCTCCTTCGGTATGGTATTTTCCTTCTTATCTGACCTTGGAATAAACACGGCTCACACCAGGATGATTGCCGCGGGAAAAGACAGGAACGAATACAACAATGCGTCGATTCTGATGATGGTCATCTTCACACTGTTGTAAATTGGATTGATCTTTATCTCTATGATCGTCTGGAAAACGTACTCCAACGAGGACTCGAGTCTCGGTACGAATACTTGAGTATACTCCTTCTCCTTCCATACTTCCTGAGTCTTCCGTTCTCAAATGTCATGCATAACTTTGTTCGGAGCGTATGCCATTTCAGTCCTTCCTGCTCCAGGAGCATCTGGCATGCTTCTGACGTACAGGTATTTATCCATCATTGATGGCAAAGAGGTTACCGCATTCACGGGGAAAGGATCTCCGCATAGATCGAGTCCACGCAGGGTAATGGCCAGTGAGGCGAACCTGTCCCTGTCATAGTCCCGACCACAGTTTTCACATCTCGACATCTTCCAGGTTGGGTGCTTCACTCTTCCACCACATACGGGACATTCGGATGAAGTCTCAATAGTGTTTTATCTTCCCCTTCTATCTTTGTGTTGTGCCGGTAGAGAGTATAGAGCATACAGCGGATGTGAGGGTCCGGGCGATTGGAAGGTCATTTCAAGGCACGCTACTCGAACTCTCGAACCATGTGTTGAGGATGGTCTATGGCACTTTCTCTGGTTCGGATTTTTCATTCAAGTCCGTAGTTGAGTGCACTTCGGACGAGAACTGCGTCGTTAGGCTGTTGAACGACTTGATATACAGTGCTGAATCGCAAGGACTTGCCATTAGGGTAAGAAGGGTCACGGTGTGTGATAACAGTGTGAGGTGGGAGGGTCTGGGAGAGAGATTGGGTAAGCGTGAACGAGGATCCATTCTCGTAAAGGCTGCCACCTATGACAGACTCGTGGTGAGACGGAAACCCCCTCTCATTGAAATAACGCTAGACATTTGACCTCACAGACGGACGATAACTAAAATACGGAGATTGCATAACATCCTATGGCCAAGGACGATAACTTCATCTTGGAAGATTCGAAGAAACTGATGATCTCGGACGAAATAATTGTCCAGGCAATTCAGGAACTGTACAAGGAAGAGATCAAAGAAAGGATCAAGGAAAAACTGAAGGAGAATCCAAGAATGGAGTCTGAAATGAAGGACGCGATCAAGGAATACACCAGAGGCAAACTCCTGGAGGCAGCGGCTCAGGCTAAGATGTTCAAGGTCGTTGCTGAACTCGGACTCATTTCGATCCCAGAATCTTTCAGGGATGAGATGGTCAAGTCTATCCTGAAGGCTATAGGACCTGAGCTTGATACCCTGCTCAAAAACACGCTCTGAATGAAATTAACAGTAAACAGAGTTCTGCTTCTCGCTCTTGGAATAGTTTATCTGGTTATCGTCGTCCTTAGAAGAAGCATTTATTCTGCTGGTCTCGTCGACTGGAACACGATAGCGATACTCTCGTCTCTCATCGTCGTGAACACGGGGCTGATGTATTCAGGAGGACTGAACTTCCTCGCCTACAGAATAATGAAGGTAACGAACGGAAGGAGGAAGCTGCTCATAGTTTCCATTCTCCTGACCACCGCTTTGGCTATGTTCCTCACCAACGATGTATCGCTCCTGGTCCTCATTCCGATCACCGTCGCCATAGGGAAGTTTACCGGCAAGAACCTGGATGACGTGATAATCTTCCAGGCGATCGCGGCCAACGTTGGTTCGATGCTGATGCCCTTCGGGAACCCACAGAACATCATAATGTATCGACTCTTTTCGCTGAATCTCGTCCAGTTCGTGAAAACTATGACGCCCATCTTCTTGGTTTCCTTGGGACTGCTAATAGCATTCTCACTATCGTTCAAAGATGAAAAATTCGTTCCAAGCGAGTCGTCTGAGATTCCTCATTTTTACTATTTTTTCCTTTACCTTGCACTACTTGTTGTCTCGATTGTTGGGATGCTGCTCAATGCATCGATTTACCTCTTCTTGGCTGTCATTGCGGTATCGATGATCTCGCTAGTAGTTTTCGAACCCAAGACGATCGTGAAGGTCGATTATGTACTGATAGTTGTTTTCATACTCATCTTCTTGGCTATGAATTCAATAAGGTTGCTCGTCAGAATTCCCACAGGGGGGAACGAAGTGTCCACCTATCTCTACTCCATCTTCCTGTCTCAGTTCATATCAAACGTTCCAACGACAGTGTTGCTGGGCAAGGCATCTTCTTTCTCAGTTCTGTCCTATGGGGTTAATGTGGGTGGGAACGGAACTGTCGTTGCCTCACTAGCCAACATAATCGCACTCAGAAACCTCTCTGGCAAGAATTTCTTGAAGTTCAACAAATACTCTTTCTTGTTTCTAGCGGTCACTGCCGTCGCAGGTTTTTTTATACTATTCGCATAAGATTTATAATAAAAAGTCATAGCAATCCATGCAAATCTTG
>CAYMKC010000001.1:0-63986 GCA_964391105.1 uncultured Thermoplasmatales archaeon | reverse complement strand
GTCCCTGCCGGGTTGTAATTGAATCCGTTTACGACGAACACGGGAGCATTTTTTAGTCCAGAGGCAAAGATGAAGGCTGCCGTATCAAAGATAGTCCAACCCCTGCCGTCGTTGTAGAGAAAGTAGACCTCTGGAGACCCTCTTGAATTCAGTGCGGCATCCATCCTGAGGTAGATCGTAGAAGGATATTTCAGGGATATATTGTTGCCGGGTGACGAGTTAGCAGCAACCGAGTAGTAAAAACCTATACTTCCGAATGACGTGACCGTCCCATTACCAACGACACTGGAATTGAACAGCGGGGCGTTTGCGTTTGTAAGGTTCCATATGTTATCAAGAAACGTTACTGAATTGTTCGTCGTGTCAAGGTACGCAACATCCTGTACCCAGTAATCATACACGGTTCCTTTGTAAATGAAGACAAGGTTGAGGTTCATCTGGAAAGTCATGTTCTGGAGAACCTGTGTGGAGGAGTTGTAGGTGCTAAGAGCCTTGATCCCGATCACCCCTTGGAAAGAGGATGTATTGTAGGTATAGGGAACACCATTTAGTCCCAACCCATAGTCCGCGATTCCTATCGGTGCAGGTTCAGTACCGTACGGCGGGAAGATCTGAAAGCTGGTGGATTGGGCAGGATCGGCTGTACCGGGGTTGTATGGATGATGAGAGGGAACAATTGTGTTCCCGTAACCTTGAATTGAGACAGTAATTGAGAACGATGAAAGTAATACTATCGCTACGATAATAAGAGTAAAAATTGCACTGTTAGCTATCCTTGGTCCAATCATTCTTGCGAAGGCACAACGATACTTCAAATATATTACTTGCCTCCAGCTTTTTGTGTGTTCTGGTCAGGGCCCTTATGCTCAGGCAATGTGCTGTCTTGTTCCCTAATCGGACCGACTAAAGTACTTCCAAATTCATCAGAATGTCCTGTTTGTATAGTTGGGAGGCTCAGTAAGTAGCATCACGTTGTGCGGATGGCTCTCCGTGATTCCGGCCTGAGTTACAACAACGAATTTTCCGCCCTCTCTCAGTTTGGCTATTGTGGGAGAACCCGTATAGCCCATTCCAGATTTCAGACCACCTATCAGCTGGAATATGGTATCGGCAACTTTTCCCTTGTAAGGGACGGCACCCTCTACACCTTCCGGAACGAATTTCCCCGTCCCGAGTTTTCCGTACCTGTCATTGTCCCCTCCCATGACCGCGCCAAGAGACCCCATTCCCCTGTAGGTCTTGTATCTCCTTCCCGAAATGTTGATTTCGGTCCCGGGAGCTTCATCTGTTCCTGCCAAAAGTGATCCCAGCATTACTGTGCTCGCTCCGGCAGCTATGGCCTTCACGATGTCCCCGGAGTACCTGATTCCCCCGTCAGCAATAACAGGAATTCCATGCCTCTCGGCAGTTTCTGAGGCCTGTGCGACGGCCGTCAACTGTGGGACGCCTATTCCTGCAACAATTCTTGTCGTACAGATTGAGCCTGGACCAACACCTGTCCTTAGACCGTCCACTCCCGCTACAATGAGATCTTCTGCAGCCTGAGAAGTAGCAATGTTTCCTGCAATTATGTCGATGTCTATTTCCTTCCTCATCTTCTTTATGGAATCAATCAGGTCCAGATTGTGCCCGTGAGCACTATCGACGACGATGACGTCTGCTCCTGCTTCTTGCAGAATTCTTGCCCTTTCGAGATCGAATGCTCCAACTGCCCCCCCGACGAGCAATTTTCCTTCCTCATCCCTTACTGCAAGAGGGTCCTGTTCTCTCTTCAAAATGTCCTTTGCAGTTATGAGACCAACAAGGTTCCCGGAATCGTCTACCAGCGGGAGTTTCTCTATCTTTCTCTGGTTCATTATCCTCAGTGCTTCCTCCATTGAGAGGTTCACATTTCCGGTTACTACGTCCTTTGTCATTACGTCCTGCACTCTCTGTGTACTGCCCTTAAGAAATCTTATGTCCCTGTTGGTCAGGATGCCAACCAACTTGTTGTTCAGTATCACCGGCAGTCCTGCTATCTTCTTTCCCGACATGACTCCTATCGCGTCCTGCACCGATGTATCGGGGCTCACGGTATAGAGGTCCCTTATTATGAGTGACTCTTCCCTCTTCACCTTCCGTACCATTTCTGCCTGTATTTCTCTCCTGTTGTTTCTGTGAATTATTCCAATTCCACCAAGCCTCGCTAGGGCTATTGCCATTTCTGCTTCCGACACAGTGTCCATGGGGGATGAAACGATCGGAATGTTGAGTTTGATGTGCCTAGTCAGCGAAGATTCGACGCTTACACCAACGGGCTCAACTCTGCTAGGACCCGGTACTAGAAGAACATCGTCGTAGGTATAACCCATCTTGGCTTCTTCGAGTTTTGATATAAACATATAACCATAATGTGTGAGGTAATAAAATGTTATCCGACTCCGTCACTTCAGTTGACATTAGTCACCTGTGTTTGAATATTTGTTCTCGTAACGACCCTAATGCACAAATTAGGAATTCGCTCGTTCCTTTTGACTCATGGTCGGGGGGAATTTGAGGACGTGTTGCTCTGTCAATTGAAATGCCCCCTGTGTGGCTACTATTTCAGGTTCGACTATGAATGGTCTCAAGGAAGGGGAACGCTGGGTGGAGGATGTTAACTAGTATACGGGCACGATTCCAATGCATTTTCTGTAAAGTGCCAGTCCTGATAGGCGCCCAAGATACGACATCTCAGATACAGACAGAGTAACGGTCTAAGCATCCTATGACCGTACTCATAGCTTGAACCATCGAGTAATCCAAAGAAGATCAACTGTTAACGGCAGGCAATATTCAACCATCATCTCAGACAACGGTTTTTATAGCCAGTCTTAATCTAGATTCACAGGGGAGCTCGCATACGCGGGCTGAGAGGATCGAGCAGATCGACCCGTCGAACCTGACCCAGATAATACTGGCGGAGGGAAAGAGATGAGCAATGAAGTAATAAAGAAAAAAACAAACTACACCGTTTACGTTGTAGTGGGGATTGTAATAGTTGCAGCCGCGCTTGTTTATGTCGTCTATCCTAGTGTTCTACCATCGAGTGAACCAACGATAGACATATTGACCTACGGATCTTTTTTCCAGTATGGTGCAAACCCAAACCAGACGCTTAGCTACATTATCAACGGTTTTGAGAACTGGTATCACGTTAAGGTGAACGTGGAGAATTCGTCCGGAGACCTCTACAACCAGATTGTACAGACAAAAGGCAAGGGGTATGATATAGTCATTGGGCTAAACAACTTAGACTCCTACCTTGCGGCAGATAGTGGACTCCTCTACAAATTCCATGTCAGCAATGAGTCAAGCATCAACGATTCATTGTTTTCGTTCCTCCAATCTTCAGGGTACGTCGTCCCTTACGAGTATTCCCCCCTCACCTCAGACTACAATCTCTCGGGACCCCTACCCTTGTCAATTGTCCAGAACCTTTCATACATGGATCTCTACAACTCCACAATCGCCAAGCAGTACATCGTTGAAAACCCAACCAGCAGCATAAATGGAGAGGAGTTTCTGCTTGGACAGATCGCCTTCTACTCGGGGATACTTGGAAAAAATTGGACATCCTTCTGGAACAATTCGAGGGGCATACAGGTGACCCAAGACTGGAGTTCCGGCTTTTCTCAGTTTGAAGGCGGTTCCGAGCAGATGTTCTATTCCTACGCAACTGATCCCGCTTACAACCAGTACTTCAACTATTCCAAGATAGGTACAACACCGTTCCACTACGGTGGTAAGAGTTACGCCTGGATGGAAGTACTTGGGGCCGGTATACTGAACTCCTCTAAGCACAAAACCATAGACGAAGCATTTGTTAACTGGCTCTTAGGCAAGAATGTTCAGAATCTGATACCTCTTAATGAATGGACGTATCCCGCCAATTCTGAAGTTGCGCTCCCATCAGCATATTCGGTAAACCCTCCGATCACCTCTATCACTCCGTTGAACTATTACATGAACATGACTGTAGCTGCAAGGAGCATCGGAGCCTGGTCACTGGAATGGAGTGCAATTGAGTCCTAGATTCAGGTTGTCGCTGATCTACATATCCCTCTACTCGGTCATTGTAGTGGTAGTACCCCTTCTCTTCCTCTCTTACTACTCAATTCACGCATCTCTATCAAAACTGCTCATTGAAGTTCTTTCATCTGCCATCAAGCAATCGTTCCTTCAGGCCACAGTTTCAACTGGGATCTCCCTGGGACTGGGTCTTCTTTTCGGCATTCTCTTGATCGTCTACAATGGCAGGATGAAGGGGGTCATTATATCCATCCTGCTCGTAACATATGTGTTGCCGGGTCTCATAATGGCCCTCGGCATAATTTCGATCTTTGGTTTCTCCTCGAGATTCTGGGAAATCGTATATGGAAACGTCATATACAACTCTCCGATGATAGCCGTCCTTGCATTTTCCACAGGAAACGCAACGAGCATCCGTGAGGTATATTCTGCAAAGATTCTAGGGGCTAGCGATTCCCAGGTCGTTTCGAAGTTCTATCTTCCGAACTCCATGAGAGGTGGACTCTTGGGAGGGATTCTGACTTTCATACTGTCGTTCGAGGGTTTCAGTCTCCCGCTTATAATAGGCGGCCCATCATATTCCACGGTTGAAGTGATGATATACGAATTCAAGAACGTCTTCCCTTCTTTCGGTCAGTTTCCGTTCTCCACAGCTTCCCTCCTAGGACTCCTACAGCTTGGCATTCTGATAGTCCCCCTTTACGCGTATCTGTCGGTACGGTCAAATTCCAGAAGAAACGATTCGAACCTCCCCCTACCGCTCAGACGCTACAACGGGATCGCTCTAGCGGGTCTCCTAATCTTCGTTGTCTTTGTTTTAACCCCCCTATTCGAGATGTTCCTTCGCTTCCCTCTGTGGCAAATAAGTTTAGCTGAGGTGACCAGACGGCTTCAGATATCTATACCGATGCTTCTGACCAACACCATTCTTTTCTCTTTTGTCAGCACCTTCTTTGCTCTGCTGATCTCTATAGCAGTTACAGTCTACCGCTCATCGTTCAGGAATCAATTCGTCGTACTTCTACCCATTATCTTTTCACCGGTCACCCTCGCACTTTCGTATTTTCTGGTCTTTGGGGAATACGTCCCAACAGGCATCTTAATCGTTCTGATTTTCACCGTGACTGTCGTACCTCTGAACCTGAGAATGATGATACAATCCATAGACACCATTCCAGTGTCTGAGACCAACTCTTCCAAGTCGATGGGAGACTCTGCATTTTCAACTTTCTTCAGGGTCCAGCTCCCGAGGATAAAGCGGGAGGTCTCTACAATATTGGCCCTAATGTTCATCACCGTGATGGGTGAGTTCTCTTCCATCATCACCGTCTATACCGCTTCGACCGAAACGATAACCGTGGGAATATACAAGTTGCTGCTCCTGAGAGACTTAAGAGATACCTACTACCTGACTGAAATATTTCTGATCGTAATATTCGTCTCCTCGTTCGTCATTAACCAGATTGGAAAGGGTGGTGCTGCTGGACAAACTTAGGGTGGAGAACATATCCAAAAATATAGGGAAAGAGGTGATACTGAAAGACGTCAGTTTTACTCTGAGAGACAAAGAGATCAAGGTGATCCTTGGTGCATCGGGAAGCGGGAAGACGAGCATACTGAACTCGATCGCAGGAATCACGATACCGGATAGCGGATCGATCACGAAGGATGGTAAGGACATAACGGATCTGGAGATCGAGAAGAGGAACATAGGATTCGTGTTCCAGGACCTCGGACTGTTCTATTCGATGAGCGTTGCGGAAAACATAGCATACGGACTCAGAATCAGGAGTAATGACGTTAAGGAAATCAACGACAAAGTGGTTGAGATCGCCAGATCCCTTTCCCTCCAGGATCACCTCCTCAAGTATCCATCACAGCTGAGCGGTGGCGAAAAGCAACTGGTCGCCCTGGCAAGGACACTTGTCATAGGACCGGATTTGATTCTGATGGATGAACCTCTGTCGTCCCTAGACTCCTTCCTGAGGAGCAGTATGCGATGGTACCTGAGAGACATAAGGGAGCGATTCGGAGTTTCAATCATATATGTGACCCACGATCTCGCTGACGCCGAGATACTGGGAGACAGCATTGCAATACTCGACGAAGGTAGGATACTTGATGATGGTGAAAAAGAGAAAGTGCTGAACCATCCTAAGACTGTCCAGATAGCAAGGATACTCGGTTACAATATCTTTGAGTCGGCGGGACGTACCTACGCGATCCATCCTTCGAGGGTAACGATTGGAGGGGGAACCAAGATCAAGATCAAATTTGCGGAGAGTGGAGTGAAACATTACTACCTGGTAGACACGGAGTTCGGAAGAATCAGTATCACTAGCGACCTCGAGCTCAGGGAAGCAGATGGAATCTCTCTAGAAAATTCGATACTTCTTTCTTGAACACCCTCTGATGCTGCGTGTTTGAACAGTGAGTTCAGATTAATATAATAGAGTGGAAACCGATACGACTAAGGATGTATTGCGGAATCGATGAGGCGGGAAGGGGACCGGTAATAGGACCGATGGTCATTGCCGTTGTGTGCAGCGATCCGGATTCAATAAAAAAGATCGGTGTCAAGGACTCGAAGGCACTCTCTGAGCCCACACGGGAGAAAATGTTTGACGCGATCGTTAAATCTGCTGATCACGTAGAATTTATAATAGTAGGAGAAGAAGAAATAGACGATTCTACATTCAAGAACGAACTGAATTTTTTGGAGGCAAAGGTCATCTCGAGGCTGATCAAACCCGGAAACGATTACACGATAGACTGCCCCGACGTAAACGAAGAGAGATTCTCCAGATTACTGACAGAACTGACTGGAAATAGCAAAATAACTTCAAAGCACAAGGCGGACGTCAACTTCCCCTTAGTGTCAGCAGCCTCAATCATAGCCAAAGTGACCCGCGAACGAGAGATCTCAAGGATAAAGAAAGAGATAGGTGACTTTGGTTCTGGATATCCCTCTGATGAGAAGACTATCTCCTTTCTCAAGGATTATTTCAGGAAGAACAGAAAACTACCGCCACACGTTAGGAAGTCATGGAAAACCGTTAACACCATTACAAAAGACCTTTTCGAGTATTGAAAATATTTATTCCAAAACTTGATTGGCAGCCAATGACTGATGAGCTCGAGAACTATTTCCAGATTCTGAAGAATGGTTCGAGCCTTCAGTACGAAATTGCCTCGAGGGCCAGGGCCCAGGGAAAGGACTGCAAAACTACCGTCGAGATTCCCCAGGCTGAGGATCTCGCTGGTAGAGTCCAAGCACTCACCGGTATCGAGGCCTCGGAGACCATAAAGGAACTCTCGAAGAAGTTTGACAGGGAGAGGGTCGCAATAGAGGCAGCGCTCAAAGTGTCCGAAAAGTTCGAAGGACCGGACGAAGTCAAGATAGAGAAAGGGATCAGGGTAGCGCTTGCGATTCTTACAGAGGGGATTCTCGTTGCACCCCTCGAGGGAATAACTGGGGTCAAGATAAAGCAGAGGAGAGGAGATAGCTATCTTGCCATCTACTATTCCGGACCGATAAGAAGTGCCGGTGGAACTGCACAGGCACTGAGCGTTTTTGTTGGCGATCTACTCAGGCGAAAATTCAAGATTGGTAAGTACGTTGCCAGCGAAGAAGAGATAGAAAGAACAAAGGAGGAGATACCCCTGTATGCAAGGGTTCAGCACCTGCAATACGTTCCAACGACTGAAGAAATCGAGACCGCTGTTAATGGATCTCCGGTGTGCATAACAGGAGAAGGTACCGAAGAAGCAGAGATCACGGGCCACAGGAATCTCCCGGACATAGAGACCAACAGGCTGAGGGGAGGAATGGCACTCGTAATAGCAGAGGGGCTCATACTTAAGGGACCGAAGTTGAAGAAGTACGTTACCACCTTTGGACTCGAAGGCTGGTCCTTCTCGTCGGAGAAAAAGGAAGAAAAGAACGTCTATCCAAACTCGAACTATCTCAAGGAAATGCTGGCGGGGAGACCCGCTCTTTCGTACCCTTCAAGAAAGGGGGGATTCAGATTGAGGTATGGAAGGTCAAGGAATACTGGTCTCGCGGCGGTTGCGATCAACCCGATCACGATGAGGGTTCTTGATGACTTCATAGCCCTGGGGACACAGATAAAAATGGAGAGACCAGGGAAGGCCGGAGCTGTAGTGGCGAACTCCAATTTGGAGGGCCCTGCGGTCCTTCTGGAAACGGGAACCCTCGTCATCCTCAAGAGCGAGAGCGAATATGCTTCTATCAAGGAAAGGGTAAGCGAGATCGTTGATCTTGGCGAGATTATGATTTCTTTCGGTGAATTCATAGAGAACAATAAGGTGGTTTTCCCCGGGGCATTCACAGAATCATGGTGGAAACAGGTTTGCATAAAGAAGATAGGGTTCATACCTGATGTCACCGATGAAGAAAAGGCCATTGAGGCGTCGTTGGTTCACAAGATACCCCTGCACCCATCGTATACTTACCTATGGCACGACGTGAGTGTGGAGGACATTCAACTCTTTATAGAGATACTCGAGAACGACGCGAGAATCGAAGATGGCCATCTCTCGCTCCCGGTTACAGAATTCAACAAACGGATCCTGATCAACCTTCTATGTGAATACGAGACAAAGGACAGGATAAAGGTGAAAAAATTCAGAAGTCTTATCGTTCCCCTAGGGTTCCAGATCAAGAACAACAAGCTCGTCTCTTCCAAGAGGGTGGTCGGCAATGATGTTATGAAGTCTGTCAATGACCTTGCTGGTTTCCCTGTTTACCCCAAGGGACTCACGAGGATCGGTGCGAGGATGGGTAGACCTGAAAAGGCAGAGGAGAGAAAGATGAACCCTCCTGTCCACGTTCTGTTCCCTATAGGTAACGTGCAGAAAAACAGAAGAGACTTGAATCAATACTCGGAACTCCTTGGACCTGAGATGCAGGTCAGACAATGCCCAGGGTGCGGAGACGTTACATTCAGGAATCTGTGTGAAAAGTGTGGAACGCACACAACACCAACAGATAGGACGAGGGAGTTTGATGTTAGCATTTCTGAAATACTGAGGGAAAAAGGGAACGCCCTCGAGATCTCGCTTCCCAAGAAAGTGAACGGAGTCAGGGGACTGACGTCTACCCACAAGACCCCCGAACCCATTGAAAAGGGTCTGCTTAGGGCCGCAAACTCTGTGTACCCGTTCAAGGATGGAACGTGCAGGTTTGACATGTCAGACGTTCCACTAACTCACGCCAGACTCGACGAGATAGGACTCACACCAGGCAGGGCAATAGAACTCGGATACACAAAGGACTACAGAGGCAAGAAACTTACAGATGCTTCCCAGATGATTGAAATGTTCCCGCAGGACATAGTACCTAGCAAGAAGGCTGGGGAGTACTTGCTCAGGGTGTCAAATTACATCGACACCCTCTTACAGAAATTCTACAACATTGAGGGGTTCTACGGAGCCAAAGACAGGGAACACCTGATCGGTTCGCTAGTTATAGGCCTGGCACCGCACACTTCCGGTGGTATCCTCGGAAGGATCATCGGTTATACAGATGGGGACGTCTGCTATGCCCACCCATTCTTTCACGCGGCGAAGAGAAGGAACTGCGATGGCGACGAAGACTCTATAATGCTCCTTCTCGACGGACTTCTGAACTTCTCACTCGATTACCTCCCAAACTCAAGAGGGAGCCTCATGGATGCCCCTCTGGTACTCTCCTTGAGAATAAACCCAAACGAGATTGACAAGGAGGCTCTCAACCTGGACATAACTGGGGAATACCCTTCGGAGCTCCTTGAAATGACCATGAAGTTTCCGGATCCGTCCGAGATAACGAAGTACGTTGTTACGGCAGGAATGCGCGTGAAAAAGGGGGAGTTCTTTCCAAAGTGCGAGTTCACCGACGACACGTCCTCCATCAACCTGGGGACGATGAGCTCGAGCTACAAGAGCATACAGAGCATGGAGCAGAAGCTGGACATGACGTTGGAGCTGGCGAAGAAGATCAGGGCTGTGGATGTATCCGACATGGCAGAAAGAATACTAAAGTCACACTTCATACCAGACATTATGGGCAACCTGAACAAGTTCGGTTCACAGACTTTCAGGTGCACTAGCTGTAACCAGATCTACAGGAGACTTCCAATAACCGGCAAGTGCAGGAAATGCGGAACTACCTTGGTTGGCACGGTTCACCGCGGAAACATAACTAAGTACCTGGACACAAGTTTCAACATCACGAACCAGTACGATGTCAGCAACTACGTGAGGCAGAGGATTAAGATAATGAGGGAGTCTGTAAATTCCATATTTGATGCAAGGGACATCAACATAAAAACGCTGGAGGATTTCGATGATACCTAGGGTATACTTTGTAGGGACTGCTGGGTCGGGAAAGTCGACCCTTGTAAAATCATTCAAAGAATGGATGGAGAACATGAGTTACGATGCAATAACAGTCAACCTTGATCCAGGTGCCGAATTCCTGCCGTACACGCCAGACATCGACATACGCGAGAACGTGTCGCTGGAGAGCGTCATGCAGAATTACAATTTGGGCCCGAATGGGGCACAGATAGTGGCTGCAGACTTGATGGTTCAGGAAGGGGATAGGATACGAGAGCTCATAGATTCATACGATTCTGACTACACTCTGATAGATACCCCTGGTCAACTAGAACTCTTCGCCTTCAGGGGTTCCTCTTCACAGCTGATCACTTCCCTAGGGGAAGATGCCAATGCCCTCATCTACCTGTTCGATTCTGTCCTAATGAAGAATCCAGAGTCCTACGTTTCCTCGAGGTTCCTTGCTATGAGCGTGATGACTAGGTTCTACATACCCTTCCTAAGCGTCGTTTCAAAGTCAGATCTTCTTGAACCAAAGGAAGTGGAGAGAATCAAGAAATGGGACAAGAACAAGGACGAGCTTCTTGGAGACCTAAGAGCCGAGTCAGCGACACTGAATGTGCAGCTCTCCGAGGCTATACTTGGAGGAAGCCATAGCCTGAACATTCTAGGAGAGAGCGTCTTTTCATCTTCGGAGTCAGAGGACGGACTGGAAGACATTTACTCCCATCTTCAAAAATTATTCTATGGGTCAGACGACCTAGAAAAGCGTTAAATTCAAGGATAATTGAGAAAAATATAAATACGCCGTCAGACATACGTATGATTATGCCAGACAATTATCCAGTTCAAGGCCAGAGGAATTATATTTCTCCGGATGACGAAGAACTAGCCAAGCTAGTAGAGTCCATGAAAGTGAATATCCGAATTGTTGGATGCGGTGGAGCGGGAACTAACACAATCAACCGCTGTGCCAAATCTGGCATATTCGGTGCTGAACTCATTGCAATGAATACCGATGCCCCACACCTCCTAACAGTACAGGCCAACAGAAAGATACTGGTCGGTAAACGAACAACCAGGGGGCTCGGAGCGGGAGCCATTCCACAGGTAGGAGAAGAGGCCGCGCGTGAAGACCTAGACGATATACAATCAACTCTAGGAAACTCGGAGATAGTCTTCATAACTTCCGGTATGGGTGGAGGAACAGGAACGGGAGTGGCACCGGTGGTTGCCGAAGTAGCAAAACGTCAGAAATCACTCGTGATCAGCATAGTAACGCTTCCATTCTCCGCAGAGGGGAGAGTCAGAATGGACAACGCCGTCTACGGAATAGACAGACTCAGAAAAAATTCAGATACTACGATTGTGATACCAAACGACAAGCTCTTGGAGCTTGTACCAAGGCTGCCTCTGGACCAGGCATTCAAGGTTGCGGATGAAATTCTTATGGAGTCCCTGAAAGGACTTACCGAAATCATAACTAGACCGGGACTCGTCAATCTAGACTATTCGGACATTCAGACGGTAATGAAAGAGGGAGGTGTCGCAATGATTGGAATTGGTGAGAGTACGGGAGGAAAGGCGTCAGTAGAAGAGGCTGTTACTGAGGCGATTACGTCTCCGCTTATAGAGGCAGACATCTCTACCACAAAGGGTGCACTGGTCAGAATAGTTGGTGGAGAGGACATGACAGTATCTCAGGCTGAGACTGCTGTTAGAATGGTACAAGAAAAGGTGAACCCCATGGCAAGAATAGTCTGGGGTGCATCGGTAGATCCAACTCTGGTTGGAGAATTCAAAGTGCTCGTAGTTCTTACGGGTGTTAACTCTCCTTACTTCCTCAACTCCTCAAAGGGAGTTTCGATAAAGGGTGCTAAGGGGTTAGACGCAGAAATTGACTCGGTGATGTAGAAATGGAGAATAAAGTGTTCAGACTGGCTTCCGGTCTGTTTGGATTACTTGCTTCGTTACTACTGGTGGTCTATATCTCTCAGACAGCGCATGGAATACTGCAGGCAGTGCTCTACACGTCCTTCGCTCTACTGGCGTACTCGCTGGCTTCGTATCTACTGCTATCCAACTCGGCAAACAAGATGGTAAGGGCAATCCCCTTCGTCTATCTTGGTGCTGGATTGGCAATGGTCTACACTGTTGTAGTACTTGCCGGCGGACACAACATGTTCCTGTATCTTGCAGTAACGACCGGCGTGATAGCGGCAATAAGTTACTTGTACGCAGCATATGCGAGTGGCTACCATAGAAACGTAAGCAAGCTGGGTCTGAAGACCCACTAATTTTTTATTTTTATTTTTCCACCATAATTCTCAATTGTCCCTTTAGTAAGATGGCGCTGTTGTTTGCACGCGGTGGGAATCCGATAAAATCAATATACCATCTATTTATCATCAGCAGTGAAAGAGAGAGTATACATTTTCGCTGCACTCCCCTATGCCAACAACCCATTACACCTAGGGCACATAGCGGGCGCTTATCTCCCGTATGACGTCTTTAGGCGATTCATGAAGCTGAGAGGTTTTGAGGTCATCGCATCTTCTGGCAGCGATGAGCACGGCACACCAATCACGATCCAATCTATCAGAACGGGGATACCTCCAAATGAAATTGCGGAGAAGTACCACAAGATAGACGTAGAAATCTTTAGAAAAATGGGTATCGAGTTTGACGCCTACATAGAGACTTCATCCAAGCTTCACAAGGAGATTACCTCAAGATTCCTGAAACGGTTGATGGATAAGGGTTACATTTACGAGTCAGAGATGACACAACCGTTCTGCCTGCAGGAGAACATTTTCCTTGCCGACAGGTACGTCATGGGTAAATGCCCCAATTGCGGATATGAAGAAGCAACCGGAGATCAGTGCGAGAACTGCGGACAAACGCTCGAACCCAATGAACTAATAGATCCGTTGTGCATATTCGACAAGACCACGCCAGAATTCAAAAAGACTAAGCACCTATTCTTCAGGCTATCGTCAGTTCAGGAAGAGCTTCTCAAGTACATAGAATCGAGAGAGGGATGGAGACAGAACGTTCTTAGGTTTTCGAGAAATTTCATTTCGAAGGGACTGAAGGACAGACCACTTACCAGGGACCTAAAATGGGGGGTGGAGGTGCCGTTTGATGGTTATGAGGACAAGAGGATATATGTGTGGTTTGAGGCGCTCATTGGTTACATTACTGGAATTGCATCTGTTCTAGGTAGCGAAGAAGCCGCGTTTTCATCGTGGAACAACAAGGACCTGAAGTATTACCACTTCATCGGTAAGGATAATATCGCATTTCATTCAATAATATGGCCAGGAATGCTAATAGCACATGGAGATATGGCGTTACCTCAAGAGGTGGTCGCCAACGAATTTCTGAATTATCAGGGGGCAAAATTCTCTAAGAGCAAGGGAACTGGGTTTTCCATGCCACAACTGCTCGAGCGATACAACCCAGAATTCATAAGGTTCGGAGTCCTGTACAACCTTCCGGAGGAACACGATTCGGATTTTTCCATCGATGAATTTGAAAACAGGGTCAACACTGAACTGATCGATAAGTTTGGGAACTTTGTCAACAGGGCCCTCACTCTTGCATCTAAGAAGGGCATTGTGCACGCCGACCAAATTGCTCAAAACGATCTTGACCAGGAGGCAGAGAGGATCATCCGTGATTCTATCTCTTCGATAATTGAAGAGATGAAAGGGATTCACATCAGGAACGCCTTCAGGAAGTGGCTGGACCTTGCACACTATGGCAACAGTTACATTACTAACAGGAAGACATGGGAAGCTTGCAAGAAAGAAGATGCAAACTGCAATGCCGCGATTTACACCGGAGCAAAACTGGTATTTGCGCTTGCAGTAAGCGGACAGATTTTTCTTCCAGAGACATCGAAGAGGATACTTTCCTGGCTGGGGTATGATGGACCCATCGAACTGAAGGAGGACCTAAAATATCCAGTCGCAAGGATTGCAAAGAAACCGGAAAAATTGTTCGAGAAGATTGTAAATAAGACATTGAATGTAGAGCTTCGTGTAGCTTTAATCGAAGACGTTCAAGATCATCCAAATGCCGAGAGGTTGTACCTTCTAGACCTTGATCTCGGAGACAGTAAGAGAAGGATCGTGAGCGGGATCAAGAACAGTTACACCAAGGACTCACTGATAGGAAAAAGGATTGTTATTGTATCGAATCTGAAACCCGCAGAAATACGAGGGGAGAGATCGAATGGCATGTTGCTTGCAGCAGAGGACGAAAAGGGAATTCATCTAGTCTTTGCACCGGAAACAGCGACCCCAGGGGAAGTGATAGGAATCAAGGAATATAGTATCGATTCGTCGGAAATCTCGATCGAAGAGTTCAGGAAATTCTCGATCAAGACCGTAAAAAGAGACTCCGACACTGTTCCTGCGATATTTCTGGATAACAGCCCTATTTTCCTTGAAATCGAGAAGGGAAGACTAATCCTGGATGGGGCACCGAGTGAGGGTCTGAGGATAAAATGAAGGGAGATTTGCACATCCACTCTAGGTATTCACCCGATTCGAGGTCGGAGCCTGAACAGATAGTGAGGATGGCAAAAGCCAAGGGATTGGACTTCATTGCGATCTCCGATCACAACAGATTCGTGCAACATGAGCTTGATTTCTTGGTCATCAACGGGGAGGAAGTATCGACGGTTGACGGTCACGTTCTTGCAGTCTTCATCAACGGAGAAATACCGTCCGGTCTGAGCCAGGAGGAGACTGTCGAAGCAATTCACAACAAGAACGGGATTGCAATCTGTGCGCACCCGTTCAGAAGCGTGAATGGCATCGGATCCAAGTTCAAGAACGTTTACGACGCGATAGAAGGCAAGAACGGTAGATGCAGGGAGGAGTGCAACATTAGGGGACAGATGTTGGCTACAGACTTGAAAAGACCCATTACCGCAGGAAGTGACTCCCATTTCTATGACGAAGTTGGAAGAGTTTACTTGGAAGTGGAGGCAACCGACGAAGAGTCCATAAGAAAGGCAATAATTTCAGGAAACACCAGAACCGGGGGTTATGACCTAACCGCCATGGGCCAAGTAAAACTCTACTTGAAGTTAGGGAAAGACTATACAGCAAGAGGATTCAAGAGGATTTAATAGTTATAAGAGAGCCTGGCTGTCCAAAGGTATTTGCTGAACTATAGCAGAGATGCATTAACTTCACGATAGACTCCTCCAAAGAGGTCTGGAGAATGAATGCTGCCGTTACAGGAACGTTTACGATCAAGGGCTTCGGTATTAAAAATGGAAATGGTGAAAAAAGACTATAGTGAGCCTAGTCGATCTACAATATTCTTGATTCTAGTCCTGTAATCCTCGTTGCCATCGAGTTTCTCTCTATTGTCCATTATGTAGTCCGTAAGTATCTCCACGTTCCTCAGTGCGTCATCGATTCCACTAAATCCAGTGAGGCCACCCATAGTTCTCCATGGAAACCAGCTCCCCTCAAGAACTTCTTTACCCTTGTCTGTGACCGAGTAGTACTTTTTCCCTTCCTTGCTCTCCACACTCAGATAACCTTCGGTAGCAAGTCTCTCGAGGAGAGGATAAATATGCCCAGGAGACGGCCTCCAGTGACCCATTGACATTCTCTCAATCTTATCCATTATCATAGATCCGGTTGACCTTTCACCGGAAACAATGCTCAACACCCAGTACTTCAAGCCGAATCCTCTGAACCCACCAATATCATGTCCCATAAAGCCCCTGCGCCCGTGAGACCAATCGTGTTCGTCTTCGTAATTTCTCATCTCATATCACCATACCTTTACTAGATATCTGTTTTAGATATCTATAATAGATATTTGAATATTGCTCTTTCAAAGGTATGCTCTAACTTCACTGGTTGCTTATTTGTTCAGATACCTTCTCACCAAGGTGTTCGATCTCATCCCTTACTGAGTCGTCGTACCTATCAACGGTCACTGCCAGCAGGAACTTTTCCCTTAAGGGCTTGACGATTATCCTGCTACCATTGCTCAGTTCGACGTTGAGTTGCTTGAAACTTTGACCCGTGTTGTTGGCTAGTTCGTGAGCACCTTCGTAAGTTATACTGACTAGAGGTGCATATACATCAAGTTCAGTCAGTTTTGGTTCGTTGCTTGCGATTGGGACACCGACCGTTGATAAAAGTACCGTGCTTTCGACGTACGGTCTTTTGGAATATTCTTCCAGAATTTCATCAACCGTGACAGTTGACATAACTACTCTGTATATCTTGCCCTAATATAAAACTTAAATCTTTAAGAAGTACTGTAAAAAATATTCACTATTCTATGTCCCGATCCAAAAGTTCTATGTCGTGCGAGTTCAGTATGCCGAGATATAATGATGAGAGTTCACCGATGAGTACGTTCTTAATGTATCCTTCCGGTGTGGAAAGACTATAAGGGAACCCCCCTACTCTCAGTTCCCCATCGTCCTGATGATCGCTGTTGAACGAAATTCTAGACGAACCTCCTCGGAGCTTTTCGGTATACGGAGTGCTTCTTGTACTCTCGATCTGCACTTTAACTCCAGAATTGGAGGCGAAATGGATAGCGAGTTCATTTGCCAGACCTATCGAACTTTCATCATTCAATAATAGTACAGGTCTACCCTTCAATTCTATTGCTATCCTTTTGGCTTCATTCTCAGCCGTTAGTTCGGATGGCGCGTTGTCTTCGAGTATTTTCTCAAATCTGGAACCGTCTACCCTCCTGCCTAGAAGTGAGAAGAGACAACCAAACACCTCGGGGAAGAGGAAGCGTGTTGGATAGCCCTTAGGCAATGGGATGTAACTCCACCCTTTGCTCCTAGCACTGTTCTTGATTACCCCGCCAGAAGACAATACAATACCGGGCTTGGTCGACGTTTCGACTGCACTGATAGCTTCTTTCAGCTGCCCGGAGTAACTAATGATGCAGTCGGTAGAGTCTGCCGATGCTTCAAACGACTCGCTAACACGGACCTTTTCAGAGCCAACCAAGTCCCCTACCATTTCTGCCATCGCAAGAGAATTCCCGCGAGCATGCACTGTGAGTTTATCGATCTCATGTCGACTTTCGCAGTTCATGAACCTATTGGGACTCTGACGTATCCAACTGAAAGGAGGAGCTTCATCCATCTGGATTACAAATTCGTCGTCAAGTATATTTCCCACCGTTCCTAATTGTGCAATAGTAATTAAGCTGCTACAAAAAGCAAACTTTTATTAGTTATTATATTTAGGATTGAATGGATATATCAGTCCTCGTGACCGTGAAGAATGATCTAAACAATGTCAAATCACTCATCTCCTCACTCGGTGTTCTAGACGACGATTCCGAGATTGTGGTCGTCGACGCCTTTTCCATCGATGGAACGTACGAGTATCTTCGATCCGAGGAACAAAACGGAAGGATCAAACTAGCACAGAAGAAGGGGAATCGTTCGGTGGGAAGAAACGAGTGCATTAGACTGTCGAGGGGGAAGAAACTCGTTTTCCTTGATGCCGACACAGAGATCTCAACTAACTGGCTGTCTTCACTTAAGAAGAGCATTTATCACGATATTTTAGCTGGGAAAGTCATACAGGAATCTAGGTCCAGGTGGTCAGATTTAGACCGCGTCCCTATGATCTACAAGGGAAAGGACGTGACCTTCCCGTCCAACAATCTGATGTACAGCCGAAGTGTGATAGACGAGATCGGAACGTTCGACGAGGAGTTTAACACTGCAGAGGACATTGATCTAAACATAAGGGCTGTAAACCAAGGTTACGAGATTTTCTACGACGAAAACGTGACAGTCGTGCATCATCCGCGTCAGACCTACAGGTCTTTGCTCTTGCAAAGCTACAGCGATGGAATCGGTAGGAAACTGATATTGAAGAAGCACGGATTGAAGAGTAGGTTCAACAGATCAAATTTGAAAAAACATCCGTTCATCGAATCTTCCAGACTTGCGTTCGGGATGCTGGGATACCTGTTTGGGGGCTCAAGTTGATATCGTACATCATCCCAGCCCTCAACGAAGAGGGCAGTATAGGCGGTGTCATCAGGAAGATAAGAGAAATGGACAAGGAAGGGGAAATTATTGTCGTTGATTCCAACTCCGATGACAAGACTGCAGAGATAAGTAGGTCATTGGGGGCTGTGGTTGTGAACGAGGATAGGCTGGGATATGGATACGCCTATAAGAAGGGTTTTTCGGTCGCGAAGGGAGATATCATAGCCACACTAGATGCTGACGGTACCTATCCGCCAGGTGAGATATCCAAGATGATGGCGTCCCTTAAGCTGGGGTACGACTTTGTATCCGGGGAGCGGCTCTCGCTGTCATCGAGGGATGCGATGAGCCTTCAGCACCTGATTGGTAACAGGATACTGAACATATTCACAAGGGTGCTCTATATGGTAGACATAGGGGACAGCCAGTCAGGAATGTGGCTCTTCAGGAAGGAGATAATGGAGGCGATACTGCCGAGGGGAACTGGAATGGAATTCTCCGAAGAGATAAAGGTGAGAGCTGCTACAAATTATTGTTACAAGGAAGTTTCGATAAGGTACGAGAGGAGAATGGGAGAGAAGAAACTGCGTCCGTGGAAGGATGGAGTTAGTAATCTGCTCTTCCTTGTTAGGCTCAGACTAAGGTGCGGTCTTAGGACAAAACACTTCAGATGTTCTCGATCCTCGGAGCTATCAGAAAAGTGACCTTCCCCTTTCCGTTCATTATCGGTGCCTCCATTCTAAGAGGATAGTCATTACCTATAGCGATTGAGACCTCTTCTGTGCTCTCGAGTGCCCTCAAGAATTTAGTGAGATACTCCAGGGCAAATGAGCTCTTCGAATCCGAACTGAATATGAACTCCTTGGCAAGGCTCTTAGGAATAGTCATCTCTATGGTTTCCGAATCTGTCTCTCCCCTCGCATAGACTTTCAGTTCGTCGCTCTTTATTGCGAATGTCACAACCTCCGATATTCCTTCTGCGGCCTTTATCCCTGTAGAAAGAAGATTGAGGTCGGTGACCACCTTGTCTTGCGGCTCTATGGTTGGGATCTTGGGAGTGGTCAGTGCAGAGGGGTCAATTATAGGTATTCCAGCGGAGAGATTCTCTTTCTTCATCGATATCTTCTTCCCGTCGTATTTGAAATCTATTATGTCAGTAGGACCCGTCAGTTTGAGAAAGTTTCTCATCTTCTCAATGTCTAGACCCAGGCTATCTTCCCCGTTTACCTCGAACTCCTGGAATGCTTCCCTCTTGACTTCGACGGAGATCATTGCTACCCTTGCGGGGTCCATGACCTTGGAAGAAATACCGTCTGGTTTAAAATCGACCCTGGCTTCTTGAACCAGCGTCAGAATGATATTCGAAAATTCTCTTATAGTTTTAGCATCGACCTTAATCTGAATCATAATTCTCTTGAGTTAAAAAATTACGTGTTTTTAAGCTTTTCCTAGGATACTTTTCTTATTGGAAAACTGCTCATTTCTACAGCCAGAGCTATTGTAGAATTTCGGCGATAAACTTACGAGCTATTCTAAATGATTCAGTGGAAGTTTACTCTTTTGTGGTCAGTTCCGAGTATCCGCATCTACCGCAGGTAAGTCTGTCTTCGTGTTGAGCCAGGAATATACCTGGTCCGCACTTCGGACAGAACTTTCCCTTCCGCACGATCTTCCCGTTCTCAACTTTGTACATTTCCCTCTTTTGCATCCTGATCTCCTCCCTTTGACTTCAGTCCGTTTCTGATGAGCAAGTAATCTGGTTCCAGAGCCATCGCCTCTTCCTTGGACCTGTAAACTTTGGCATAACCAACTGTGTAGTTCTTGCCAAATTTTGACTCCTGGTTGTCGATTATAACGAGTTCTTTCGATACCTGCAGGTTCGCAGCGATCTGATTCTTCACGTCCAGCCTGCTAGGCGTCTTTTCTTTTGAATGGACTGCCCTGTACCTTACCTCTATCCTGTTAAGCAGCTTGTTCTCTTCTCTGCTCTCAATCTCAATCTTCATTCATATTCCCCTTATCTTTTCCAAGTCTTTCGAGACCAGCTGTCTAAGGTGGTCCCCGACCTCATATACGGCTATCCCCTTATCGGGAACGCCATAAATAACTATCGCACCATCCGGTGCCATAAGGATGGCAGGAATCGAGGCGAGGTCCTCCTCCCCCTCGACCTCTATAAGCGTGTTGCCTTTCGACTTGAGCGCTAGTTCTATTGCGTTCCAGAGCCCCACCGAAATCGACCCCGGTACATTTTTCACGTTCAAAGTGCGTTCCCACCTGTTTGATGGTGCAGAGATCGTTTCGTCTCTCTTGGTTTTGAAATCGATTATGGAAAGTTTAGGGACTATGCTGAAGCGCAGGGCAGTGGCTGTTACAACGTCCCCAACTGTGATTAGGGTCTTAGACGAGAAGAATTCTATCTGAGACTCCTTAGTTATCAACACTTCCGGCAGCCTGGAGAAGACCTGCCTGTATTCGGTTGGAATGACTAAGTCCTTATCTAACTTTAATTGCATACTCACCGGGTGTCGCTACTCCGGCTTTCTTACCTATCAGAGAACGGTTTGGCTCCAGTACGAAAAGGTAGCCCTTCCATTCCATAACCGTGTCTCCGCCGCATCTCTCGCACTTTGTTTCTTCCGTAACATTCTTACAGTTCCTGCAAGCCCTGAGTTTTATCACTTCGCCTCACCCTTCAACCACTGGAGCTTTCCCAAGAAATTCTGTCTCATGGTTAGTCCTATTTTGCTCTCTTCGATCTTCGAATCCGACAGTGAAAGGGCAACAATCCTAGCCCTCACCTGATCGCCCATCTTTAGGTCTCTCTTGGTGTCCTTACCCGTCATCTTCTTGTTCTCTTCGTCGACCTCGATCCTGTCGTCCATCACCTGGCTCACGTGAAGGAGCCCTTCTAGAGGTCCAATGCTCACGAATGCGCCGAATTTCTTGACATCGGCAACGTCTCCTTCTACGATCTCTTGCATCATAGGTTGGAAGGCGAGTATCTTCATCTTTACTTCCTGATACACGCCACCATCACCGTGGACTATCCTTCCCTCTCCGTCGAGGTCAGACTCGAGGACGAGCAGATTGATGAACTTGCGATCGTTCGGATCCCTGACCATATCGCGGTCAAGAACACCTATTTTCCCTTCTACGTTCTTTATCGCAATAGACTTGGCTGTAACTTCGTACTCCTCTCCCAGATGTTCGGGGGGCACCCTGACAGTCTCATTCGTCTCAATTATGAAATACATGTAATCCTCTTATATACCACCGAATTTGTCCGGAGTATTTATTTTTTTCAAGGGTTTACGCCCGAAATGATACATTTGGTATCTTAGTGCTGTTAGGAGTGAAAGCGTCACTTGTTCAGCATATTCTCGGGGCTGAATATCTTGTTTATCTGATCTTCCGTTAGGATCTTCCTCTCCCTTAGAAGTTTCAAGAACGGCACATTCTTTTCCCTCGCCTCCTTGACAATCTCTGCGGTTCTCTCGTATCCGATTACTGGGTTCAATAGCAACGCAGTTCCTGGAGAGTTAAGCAGCATCTGGTAGGCATAGTCCGAGTTGATCTTGATTCCCTTGAGCGTCTTCTCTTCCATGATTGTGAGCGTTACAGTGAGGATGTCGAATGCTTCCATTAATGCAGTGTAGATGATTGGAGTGAAGACATTGATCTCCATCTCACCCTGAGTTGACGCATCGTTTACTGTCTGTGCAAGCCCCCTTACGAACAGAGCGCTCATGGTCACTGCCTCGAGGATGCTCGGATTCACTTTCCCGGGCATGATAGACGAACCGGGTTGGACGGCCGGAAGCACTATTTCGTTGAAGCCCGCTACTGGTCCGGAATTCATCATTCTCAGATCCCTCGAAATCTTAATGAGGGTCGCTGATAGATTGCTGAACCACGAAGCAAGAAGGTTGAAATCGGAGGCAAACTGCATGACCATCATAAGATTCTCGGCAGGGACGAAGGTCTCGTTGTAGTACTCATTGATGTTCTTGTATACGAGATCCCTTACATCGGGAGGAAGGTTTGCACCCGTTCCCACCGCCGTACCGCCAAGGTTGAGCCTCTTCAGTCGAGTGAGGATATAATCCTTCTCATCGAGGAACGACCTGAGTTGAGCTGCATACGCCTTGAATTCACCACCGAAGGTGACTGCAGAGGCATCTTGAATGTGTGTCCTTCCCGTCTTTATCTTGTTAGAATTCTCCTCCGAGAGCCCGTCCAGTCTCTCAACGACTTTCTCGACATATTTGGATAACTCTCTAAGTGCAAAATATGCAGTTATTCTGATGGCTGCCGGTATCGTGTCGTTAGTGGATTGCCCGATGTTCACCTGGTTGTGAGGACTTATCAAGTCGTGGCTCCCGAGGGGTCTTCCCAACAACTCGAGTGCCTTATTTGCAATAACTTCGTTTACATTCATGTTAGTGGAAGTACCTGCACCGGCCTGTATATACTTTAGAGGGAAATCTAGCTCGTTCTTGCTCCTTAACAATTCATCCGCCGCCCTTGTAATTACATCACCAATCTCACTAGGTATCTTCCCCTTGGTCGTAAATGCCCTGACGTAAGACCGCTTTATTACGATCAAAGTGTCAATAATTCGCCTATCCATAAATCTAAGATAGGGGAAATTAGAGAGCGCCCGGACAGTTTCCGGTCCATAAAGTCGTCCATCGGGAATCTCCACTTCACCGAGTGAATCTCTCTCCTTCCTGACCATGATTCAGCATGATCTATGAATATTTAACAGATACTTTAAGACTTGAATTATTCATTAAAGCAAGGAATACTCTCGCCCCCATCATATTTTTATAAGAAAGCTCCATGGCGAACTTAGTGACTCTGTGAGAAAAATAATTGTGATAGAGTTTATAACACTCGATGGCGTGATGCAGGCGCCCGGTGGCCCCGAGGAAGATACTTCAGGCGGCTTCAACTACGGTGGGTGGACAGTCCCCTACACTGATGAGCTAATCGACAAAGCGCTGGTAGAACAGATGTCGTTGGAACGATCCGAGTTGCTTCTTGGCCGAAAGACGTACGAAATTTTCGCCTCGTATTGGCCCCACCACGCTGCTGGTTGGCCAGGCATAAATGAAGTAAAGAAGTACGTTGTGTCTAATAACTCATCACTCAAGTTTGATTGGCAAAATTCTGTACCTCTCGTCGGAAATGTTGCTGAAAAGGTGAAGAAACTCAAGAAAGGTGATGGCCCTGATCTTCACGTTTGGGGAAGTGGCAATCTCGTACAAACGCTCCTGAAGCTCGACTTAATCGACGAACTGTGGCTCAAAATTTTTCCTGTAGTTATCGGCCCTGGAAAGAAATTGTTTGCTGAAGGTACTATACCCAGGACATTCAGGTTAGTCAAGAATATTATCGGTCCCAGTGGAGTCATCCTCGCCAACTATGAGAAGGCAGGCGAAGTAAAAACAGGGTCATATGACTGAGTGCTCACCCCGGGAAATCTTGCGATCAAGTGAAGATTGATCGGCCAGACCTAACCTCCTACTATGTGTCTCGATTCTAAATTTACCACGGCCACTCTCAAAAAGAGTTTCACCGGGGGTAGAATATGATTATATTGGCCAGGCTGGGTGGAGCAGGTAGCCATCTAAATATGAGTTGGTTAAAAGATCATCAATCCTCTAAAGGCTATATTTGTATCTTTGATTTTAAAAGGGAAGTTCGAGGTTTCACCTGAAACCCTATGTTGTTCTTGCCCAATCGGAGTTGGATAATGTATCTAGGAGATTATTCTTTGAGTAACCTCTTCGCAAGTAGTTCCAGTTCCTGTCGCGAAGCCTTGTGGGTTCTGGAAAACCACCATCTTTGAAATTCCGTGTCATCCCCGGCTTTCCTTGGGAGGATGTGGACGTGAAAATGATAAATTGTCTGTCCCGCAGGTCTTCCGGTGGAATGCATTATGTTTATGCCTTCCGCCCCCAGATTACTCATCATAAGGTTGCTGACCATCCTTGCGACTTTCATAACTTCACTTAGCGATTCTTCCGACACATCTGAGATATCAACATAATGTTCGTTGGGTATCACTAGAGTGTGCCCGTGGAATAACGGATGTATGTCAAGAAATGCAGACACTTTGCTGTTCCTGTACAAAAAAGTGGCTTCCTCTTTGCCATCGAGGATCCTGCAAAAAATGCAGTTATCTGGGTGCCCAACTAGGTCGTTCAATATAATACTTATTTTCGCAGCATTTAAAGTCTTTTTGCTTTTATCACATCAGACGTTTTGCTCTCATGGACAGAATCAGAACTCCACGGAATACCGGATGAGTAATTAACGGACTGACAATATATTTTTATTTGAACAAATGCTTGTTTGACAATGAACAGAAATGAGGCCTACAATAAACTCACTAATGAGGAAGAGAGGGTGATTCTGTACGGCGATACGGAGTTTCCATTCACGGGTGAATACCACGACTTTTTCAAGAAAGGTACGTACGTCTGCAGAAGGTGCAACTCTCCGCTGTACAAGTCTAGCGATAAGTTTGAATCCGATTGCGGGTGGCCGAGCTTCGACAACGAGATCGAGGGAGCGGTAAGGAAATTGTTAGACAGGGATGGTAGCAGAACTGAGATAAGGTGCGCAAACTGCGACGCTCATCTTGGCCACGTCTTCTATGGAGAACAATTCACTCCGAAAAACACCAGGCACTGTGTAAACTCTATCTCGATGAAATTCGTGCCTGACGGGGAGTGACGAAGTGACCAAACACATTGTCTTAGGTGGCGGTTGTTTCTGGTGCACAGAAGCGGTTTTTTCTGTAATTGAAGGGGTACAATCAACCCAACCTGGGTACTCTGGTGGAACTGTCGAAAATCCGACGTACGAAATGGTGTGTGAAGGCACTACTGGCCACGCTGAAGTTACGGATGTGGAGTACGACCCTGAGGTGATATCCCTGCAGGCGTTGCTTGACATTTTTTTCACGATGCACGATCCAACCTCCCTAAATAGGCAAGGGGGAGACGAGGGCGAACAGTACAGATCGGTAATATTCTACGACAATGAGCAAGACGAAAAGGTAGTGAGAAGAGCGGTTGACGATGTTCAAAAAAAGTACTCAAAAAAGATTGTGACTGCGGTTGAACGTTTGAGGAACTTTTATCCCGCTGAAGATTATCACAAGAATTACTTTGAGAAAAACCCTAGAGCCGCTTACTGCAATGCCGTCATCAGACCCAAGGTTGACAAAATAAAGCACACCTATAGACAGATACTGGTGAGATCCTAAGCAACTAGATCCGTTCCAAAAAGGATGGAGATGTGAACACGGAATAAAGGATTAATCACTGTGCCAGGGGTTTGACCGTCTTTCCAATCTTCTTCAGTATGCTTCTCTCAAAGATGACTTTCATATAGAGCGCATCGTGCTCCAGGAGTGGTGAGAATGAAATCAGCGTAATTTCGTCATCAAAATCTGCCAGGGCATCTGCAAACGGTTCGAACTTCAGATTGCCTTTCTTGATGGGCGTTATTCTGTACTCGTTCTGGTCCAGGAACTCCACACCAGAAAACTCAAAATAGAGGGGCCTTTTCTTCTTCTTCGTCGTTTCAATTATCTCAGCAAACTCGTCCTGTTCTGTTGGTGTATTTTTTTTGGAAGAGTAGATATGTGAAATGTTTGTGATTGAAGAAATATTCTTGACCTTGCTCAGCAGGAAATCTATCTCGTCTTCTCCTCCGAACACCTCTGATTTTCCGGAGTTCTCTATACAGAGTTTGGGTCTTATCTTGAGAGACGAGAGCTTGTCTGCAATCTGCTTCAGGGAAGCCGCAGTTTTCTCCAGGTTCTTCTTTCTAGTCCCGGGAGACAGACCCAAGTGAGTGATTAGATACTGTGAGTCCAGTGCGTCAGCGATGACGCCTCCCCAAATGGTGTGCTGAATTGAGTCCACGATCATTCTCTCCTCATTGGAGAAATCGACGTAGTAGGGGGTGTGAAGAGATATCTTAACATCCAGCTCCCTCGCTACATCCCTTGCGAGGTTCAGTTCCTTGTAGTCCCTGGCCATGCTCCAAAAGAGTTCTGTGCCGATGTCGTCCTCCTCGATTTCGGTATTGAGCCCAACCGACTTGTACTTCCCTTCCTCATCACTTCTTAGCAGGTCTACCAGGAGCATCTCGTCGAGCTCTTTTGGTTTCATACCAACATAGTCACGCATCTCTCGCTCTTGAGTACTGATTCTGAACAGTTGAATTTCAAGATAATTCAACCCAAGCTGGAACGTGTTTTCAACAGCATCCTTTACCGTTCTCCCCTTGGAACCAAGAGGAATTCCAGCGATTCCAAACCTATACATTTGCTTAACCTTATAAATTGGGAGTAATAAAACCTTGTCAACTGTCTGGCACTTTACAGTGCTACGAATTCTGGACGGTAGGTTGCGGTCTGATTCGATTTAATGCGTTAATCATGAATAACACAAAATGTCCATCATAATAATTGTCTGTCCCTAGCATTAAAGTGCAGTCCTTATTTCGGAAGCGACGGATTCCAGCACTTCTTTTCCCACTAGCTTTCTACTGGAGGCAACGTTCACGATCATCTTCAGATACTCGTCGTCATATCTTGGAATTACCTGGAGGTGGAAGTGAAAGATCGTTTGACCTGCATGCACCCCGTTGTTCTGAAGCAGATTGATACCCAAGGGTCGGTATCTTTTATTTATGGCTGCTGCCATTGCCTTTGCGATCCTTATCACCTCGCTGAGGGTCTCATTGTCGATGTCATAGACGTTTTCGAAGTGATCCTTGGAGATTATGACTGAATGGCCCCTGGAGAGCGGACGATGATCCAGGAAACAGACAGTTGAATCTGACTCGTACAGTATTTCTGCTTCCACGGAGTGCTTCGCAATCCCGCAAAACAGACAATCTTCCATAGACCCCAATTTCCATCTGGGATAAAACCATTGGAATTCCTCCATCACTTATACCACGACAGTTAAGCTGTAGGCTGAGCGAATTCTTCGTTCCTTGTCGACAGGAACAGAAACGGTATCAGGAGCATACCAACTATCCCTAGAATGATCCATCCGTACGCTGGACCAATCCCGTTGACTATAAGCGTAAAGGCAAATGGAGATACAGAACCCACAGCAATACCGATGAAGTTAACAAAGGAGAGCGCAAAGGGAATCATAGCGTTATCTTTGATGCGTGGCACGGCAAGAACATAGAGTGCGGAGAATCCGGATTGCACGGAGAATCCACACACCGCGACTATTGCCGTGAGCAATACTAGATTCCTGGCGAATGGAACTGCCATGAATGTGATGCTTGCAACTATCAGGATTGTGTATACGAAGGGCATCCTTATTTTAGCCTTGGAAAGTAAATGACCCCCGACCACTCCCCCCAAGAAACCAATCATGAGGAACAGGCCATCGATGAATCCGGAATCGATCCTGTTGATTCCCATGTATTTCTCGCCAAAGAGGACAAGGAATTGCCCGCCGATAGTCTCCACAAAGGTAGCTGCAAGCGTTCCGATTGCAATGAACCAGAGATACTTGTTCCTAACAATTGTGAATATCTTTGAGCTCAAGCCAATGGACTCAGCCTTTGCTTCCTCATCTCCTCTCAGCACGATGAAATTTTCCATTGCGACTGCGATTATCAAGAGGCCACCGGCGATCAAACCCAACTGCCATCCTATCGCTTTGTCTACAAAGACCCATCCTAGCGCCCCGATTCCTGCACCCAACCCAAACACTCCGTTGTATATGCCTACCTGAAGAGGGTACGAATCAGGAGGAGAGATGTCACGCAGTATTGCGAGTCCGGGAGAGAAGAAGAATGCCGACCCCCAACCGGCAATGAACCTCGACGCCGAAAGATCCAACAGATTTTTGGAAAAGCCAGAGGCGATCGCCCCAAGTCCCAGCATAACCAGTCCTATGAACGCGACCTTCCTCGATCCGATCCTTGACGCTAGTGCTCCACCAACCAACTGAAAGGGGGCAAGTCCCACGTAGAAAAATGTAGTGGCTATCCCAAGCTGTACGATTTTGAGGCCAAGATCGGTTGAGATGTATGAAAGTCCCGGAGCTATGTCAAACCAGTTGAGAGCATAGATTGCCCTTGCAAGGTTAATCGAAGACGCCTTGAACAGATACCCCAACCTTTTTCCTCCTAACAAAGGAGATAGAGTCCAGTGTTATTCAAGTACAAATCAGATGCGAGATCGCGTCCGGGAGAGTTCGTCGAGCAGATATCACCAAAAAAACTCATAGCCTGAAATTCTTATTGGAATAAGAGCATTTTCTAGCGCATAGACTGACTCTTCTCTAGTAGGTCTAATTAGTCGAGTGGTATTACCAAAACGATCAAAATGAGGTCTATGACAAAGAAAAACCTGGAAGAAGTCATTGTGTGGAGAGAGCAAGGCAGCACTGAAATATTCTATCTACTCCGAAGTGGCTAGCAGGAACGGATTCCTAAATGTGTCCAGGCTGTTCAAAGCAATCTCGTATGCGGAGACAGTGCATGCGACCAATCACTACAGGAATCTTGGAATGATCAAGAGTACGTCAGAGAATCTAGAAGATTCCATAGCGGGAGAGCACTACGAAGTGAACCAGATGTACCCAGTGTTTAACGAGGTTGCAAAGTTCCAGAATGAGAAAGGGGCGGAAGTTTCGACTAAGTACGCACTTGAGGCGGAGAAGATACACGAGGTGCTGTTCAAGGACGCTCTCGAATCAGTCGATAGGAAGAAGGACATCGAAGAGGTAGACATCTTCATCTGTCCGGTGTGTGGTTACACCGCAGTGGGAAAAACTCCGGAGAAGTGCCCGGTGTGCGGCGCTCAAGGGGCGAAGTTTGAGAAGTTCTAGCTAACTCTTTGATTCGCCCTTCAGGGTCTCGTCTTCTAGAAGTAGCTCGTTCAATAAGTCACCTACCTTCCATCCAAGCGTGACTGGAGTCGTCACTGCAACTATTGTCTTGCCCGAAATACCAATGGTAGAAAGAAAATTGAGTAGCTTCTTGTACTCAGTCCTGTCGAAGTTGTGGAGCAAGATGATCTTCTTGTCACTTGAATCGGTCATACGGTAGGTTATTGCGCGTGACTTTTTATTGTTTTGTCGTTTAATCTACCGCGTGCGGATCCTGTTAGTCGTATCGGTAAGGCTCTGTTTTTGGGGCGAAAAATCGGAGTGCTAATTTTTAAAGTTGTAAATTATGTGCACTCATGGAGAGGATCAGCAGGCGAGTCTCTGAATACCTTTCGTCCAACCCCTGGGCCATGGAATCTCTCAAGTCTGGTATAGTCAACTACTCCTCACTCGCGAGATACGTGATGAAGGAGCTGAAGACGCAGAACTTCAATGCAGTCCTGGCAGCGATAAAACGCTACCCAGAGAGGAATCCGACCCTAGAGTCGGCGTACAAGTCTGCACTTAGTGAATCCAGGATTGAGGCATACTATTCCATCACCAATCTAACGGTCAGAAACTCCTCGGAGAATTTCATCAGGGCGTCAAGGATTTATACCGAAATTTTTGGCTCAGGCGGGAGGATAAGGGTCGTTCAGGGAAGCCAGGGGATAGTCATGGTCATAGACAAGAAGAATGCGCCAGACGTGAGGAAACATTTCCCTTCCGAAGACATACTTTCATTCAGGGACAACCTCGGAGAACTGGTGGTAATCTCGCCACTTATAATTGAGAAGTTACGGGGATATGTCGCATACATTTCGACGATCCTCGCAATCAACGGGATAAACGTCTACCAGGTAGCCGCATTCTACAACGATATTACTTTCATCATGGACGAGAAACTAATGAATTCGGCCGTTGGAGTTATGACAAAGCTCACATCGGGGAAGAAGACCGATCAGTGACCTCGAATATCAAACGCCTTCCCCGCCCAGTTTCTGCAATTATCTCAAACTTTGGCCTCTCCGTAATCGTTGCGACCTTGAATCGCCTGTTCATCACCTTGCCGACTATACAGTATCTCGTTCCTGACACCTCTATAACGTCTACGGTGGCAAAACCTGTTACTGGAGCGTACTGTGGATATATGAGTACGAAGAAGAGTGCTGCCACAACGTTCATAACAACGTATCCGAGGTCATTCAACGGATACAACCTGTAAGAGAAGGGGCCAATTATTGCGGTGAGTATGGATATGGCATAAACCATCACTCCGGGGTTGCTACCCTCGGACGTTATCACCCTAAGGTCCCGGTAAACGAAGTTCGAACCCGTCTTTTTAGATCTAAGTGCATAGCCCCTGAGAACTATGAAGGCGATCATCGAAACGAAGAGTGCAAGTATTCCGTAGATCACGTCCAAGTTCCCAGCTCCTTTTGAAATGAACAGCTCTGACAAACGTCTCCCGGGGTGGGCGAACCGCACACTTTGCATCTTCCCATTTTAACGTCACTCTCGCTTGGTATAAGTGCTTTCAGTTTGTCCAGGGAGTTTACTATGGAATGCTTGGTCCCTGGGGACCTCTCCTCCCATCTGTCGATGGCTTCACGGAATTCGTTTCTGATGGCCCTTTCAGCGTACGGACACACCGAATGTGAGAAATCTATGCCGAGGAGAATGGCGTAAAGCATGACTTCCTTTTCCGGTATCTTCCTCAGTGGCTGAAGTCTTGGGACTAGTCCGTCTTTTGAAACGGAATGTGGCCCCATCCTTCCTAACCTGGCAATGTCTCCCCTCACGATGTTCATCATCGCCGATTGGGCCGTGTCGTCAAGATTGAGACCTGTGACCATGTAATCGACGTCCTCATCGATTCCAGACGAGTTCATCAGTTTCCTTCTGAATACGCCACAATAGCTGCACGGCGCGAGCCTTCCGCCTTCCGAAATCGAATCCATTGGTGTCCCGAAACTGTCCTCTATCCTCAATATCCTGTGCTCTATTCCCAGTTTCCTTGTCAGAGACTCGGCGGTCTTGATCGTCTCTGGCCTGTACGAATTTATCCCTTCATCGATCGTGATCGCAATGATGCTCACATCCCTCCGCTTCCCAAAGACGCGATTGGTCTCGTAAAGCGCAACAGAGCTGTCCTTGCCGCCAGAAAGAGCTACCCCTATCCTAACGTTCCCCTCGAACTTCAGTTCGCTCCTGAACTCCAGATTCACCCTCTTCTGAAAGAACTTGATGAAGTGCTTGTCACAGAGATGGCTCCCGCTGTATTTCAGGTACGCCACCGACTCACCGTTGCACTGTGAACATTTCATCGTGCTTGTAGTGCAAAAAATTATAAAAGTCTTTTTTATTATTACCTATGGAAGATTTTGAAAAAGAGCTTGCGGAGGTATCGAAATACTTCGAGAGTTTCGCAATGACAGACTACGAACTGAGGGGGTTCTTAGCGCTCGTATTACTGGGAGCAAGTACACCAGATACTATAGCAATGACCGCTAAAATCCCCAGAACTTCCACTTACAAAGTTCTGGAGAAACTGGAAGAGAGAGGATTCATAACTTCGCTGGAGGGGAGGCCCAAGGTGTTCAAGGCGAAGAACATCTACGAGATACGAAAAAATTTCTCAAAGAACCTGGACGTACTGTTCGAGAAACTCACAGATATGAATGAGCTCCTGACACAACAGGGTCTTCCTCAACTCATCTACACTATCTACGGCAGGGAAAGGGTCCTCGAGAAGATGAAGGAGGTCTTAAACTCTGCCGAGAGATTCGCATCGATCTCGACCCCAAAGCTCAGGGAGCTCAGGCAAGAGCTCGGAAAGGAAATAGAATCTGCTATCACCAGAAACGTTACTGTCTCAATCGTGGCTCCGGATAATCAGCGCGTCCCGCAGGGCACCAGGGTATTCAGGAACAACTCGCTGATAGCGACCGATATGGTCTCTGACGGTTCCAGGGCTCTCATTGCAGCACCGGATCTCTCAGCCTGCGGGTTCACGGACAACCCCCTTCTCGCAGAGCACATTAATAGCTACATTGACATGCTTACGAGCAGAAAGGTGTGAGGCGAGAGGGCGTTTGAAGATCTACGTCATCGACAATGGGGGGCAGTGGACTCACAGAGAGTGGCGGGTCCTCAGAGATCTTGACGTCAGCTGTGAGATAAGATCCAACGAATCGAGCACAGAACAGATAGGCGACGCAGATGGCCTCGTTCTTTCAGGGGGAGCGCCGTCCATAGCCTACGAGAGCTTCAGGTTGGGAAACACCGCCGAGATCCTGGATAGGATGAGGATACCGATCCTCGGAATTTGCGCGGGTGCACAGTTCATGGGCATGCACTACGGATCAAAGGTCTCCCCTGCGATTCATCCGGAGTTTGGCAGGGTTGAGATTTCTATCAGAGATGAAGATTCGATCCTCAGAGGCGTTTCTAAGAAGTTTTACGCTTGGGAGAGCCACAACGACGAGATCAAGGATACCCCGCTAGGATTCGAACTTCTCGCCTCATCGGAAACCTGCAAGGTACAGGCGATGGTCAATGCAAAGGACAAGAGATATGCACTACAGTTTCACCCGGAGGTTGAGCACACACAGTTCGGACGCAACATCTTCAAGAACTTTCTTGAATTATGTGTTCCTTGAGGAATCCGTTGACCTTTTCCCTGAAGTGTTCTATCGTGGAATCGTTGCAGAGATAGCGGTCGGCAGTAGCAAGGACCTCTCCAATTCCCCAGTTAAGTTCCCGCTTCTCCCTCACACCGAATTCCTCGATGTTGCGGGGATCGTCTTCCCTCCCCCTCTTCAGTAGCCTGTCGTACCTATTGTCTCTCCCCGAGGCGATACCCACAACAAGCCCTATCTCCATGTCCTTCCTAAACCTGACAATCTCCTCCACGTTTCTTATTCCCTCAACTACGACGAAGTTGCTCTTTACCCTCTCTATGGTCCTCTTTGCCCATACGTCCATCCCGTTGTCCCTTCTCTCCCTTGAAGCAATCTCTCCGCTCATCGAGATGCTCACACCGATGCTGTTGGTAAACTCCCTAACGATGTCTCCCATGTTCAGGACTTCGATTCCCATCTCACGCGCTACCATCGCAAACTCGTCCTTGCCTGAGCCGGGCATGCCGATGATAAGAATTGCCTTTGCCTTCACCATACCCGATTGGGCCAGAGATATATAAATTTATGAATCCGGCAACGACTTCTGAAGTGGTTTAACGTCCCTGAGCTGTGCCAGAATCTCATCGCTGAGAAGTATATCCTTTATCTTGGACGAACCGTAGTTTAGAGATGCGGTCGTTGTCCTTCCGTACCTACCGAAACTCTGGACCCTGGAGTCTATCAGTCCGAGGTTCGTCAGTTCACCTATGATGTCGGCTACTCTCCTCTGCGTGAGCCCGGTCATGCTCATCCTGTCCGCGATCTTTTCGTAGAGGTCGTAGAATTCGCCCATCGTGGAGCTCCCACCGTTCTTGATCTCGTCTATGAGAGATATGGAAAACAGGACGAGTTTGCTGTGAAGCGGGAGGGTTGATACCGTTTCCACCACAACATCTCTCTCCAGCTTCTTCTTCGCCTCGTAAATCGTGTCGTCCACTATCCTCTTTTCTTTGTCTTTCTCCGTAATCTCCACAGCTATCCTGAGCATGTCGATCGCTCTCCTGGCGTCTCCATGCTCTTGAGCAGCAAGAGCGGCGCACGTCTTCATTGCGGACTCGTCAATTGAGTCGGCTATCCCAGCATATAGTGATCTGTCTCTCAGAATGTCATAGATCTGAGATGCGTTGTACGGGTTGTAGACCATAGTCTCCTCGATCAACCTGCTCTTGACCCTCGGGTCTAGGTATTCTGTGAACCGCAGATCGTTGCTTATTCCGAGTATGCTGACCCTTCCCTCATTCGTTACCTCGTTTATCCTGAGAAGCTGGTACAGGACGGAGTCACCACTCTTTTTCACCAGCTTGTCTATCTCGTCCAGGACTATTATTGCGATGCCCGCGAAGGACTTTATCTTCTCCAGAACGGTGTTGTACAGTTTATCCAGCGGCCAGCCCGTAAAAGGGAGCTTTTCTTCCCACGATTCAAGCAACCCATCTCCCACCGACAAGAGTACTCCGTACGGGCTGTCTACAACGCCGCAGTTCACGTCTATGATCTTGATCTTTGTATCCAGTCTAGATTGGATCGCTTTGGAAATTTCGCTCTCGACAAACTTGACGACGCTAGTCTTACCTACTCCTGGTTTGCCAAAGATAATAACATTAGAAGGCTTGAAATTCCTCAGGGATGGGGACAGTATTTCTGCAAGCTGTTCCGCTTCCTCCTCGCGGTGTGGCAACCTGTCCGGAATGAAACCAGGCTCGAGTGCTTGTCTCTGCCCTTTAACTATCAGAGATGTACTAGTGAATTTTTCAAACAAGTTTTTGGATGAATTTACCATGATATAATAACAGAAAAGTTACCTTATTAAAACCGTTTCTTATCAAGTCTTTTACCAAAACGGATAAATATCCCACGCCTCATGTAGGCCCCTTTGCTTCGACTGGAGAATAGCGTGTTTTGATTTCTACCTGGTGGATTCTGCCTGCTTCAGTCCGCCCTCCACTTCCACTGGAACACTTTCAGTTTTTTTCTTTGCATCCAGCAGAAGTTCCATCTCTCCGACTAGGTATAGCGAACCGGTAATCACTGTGTTTCTGTTGGCAGCCAGCGCCGTCTCGAGAGCCTTCGATGGCTGTCTCTTGACTTCGACTTCCTTGAAGAAGAGTCTCGCTTCCCTCTTCAGCTCGTTGCCATCCTTCCGTCTTTCAGGCTCGTTTGGCTCTGTTATCAGAACGGTATCCGAGACTTCAGACAGGTTCTGAAGGATGTTATAGCTGTTCTTGTCTTTCAGGACGCCCAGCACTATCAACGGATTCTTAATTCCGTATCTCCTGATGTTTGAGCCGAGTAGTCTTGATGCCTCTGAATTGTGAGCACCATCTAGTATGAGCAACGGGTCTTTCCTTCTGACTTCGAATCTTCCTGGAATCTGGTCCTCTTCAAGTCCCTCAAGCACTTTATTCTCATCTATTGGTTCTTTCAGCGACTCGCTTGCAAGTATCGAGGCAATCGAGTTGTCTACCTGATGTTCGCCAAGCGCCTTCAGCCTCACCTTGTAATTTCTCAAAGGCGTGGCAACCTCAAACTTCGTCTCCGAAAGTGATAATTCGAGATTGCTTACCTTGCAATCCCTCACTTCCTTTACCTCAGACCCGTTCTGACTCGCAACCTGATGAAGTACATTCCGAGCCATTTCAGGTACCCTGCCCAGAACGAGAGGCTTATTCCTCTTGATGATTCCACCCTTCTCTCGCGCAATATATTCTATGCTTCCACCCAGCTTGTCCGCGTGCTCAAGCGAAAGGCTTGTAATTACCGAGACTTCCGGATCCACTATGTTTGTGGAGTCCAATCTTCCTCCGAGTCCAACCTCCACTACCACAAACTGTACTCGCTGTCGTCTGAAATAATCGAATGCCATCATCGTTGTGTATTCGAAGAATGTCAACTGAGTTTCCTCTCCATTGAAGAGTACTGTTGACATATGGTTAGAAACAAAATCGTCGATGGATTCTGGTGTGATCTCTTTATCGTCCACCACGATTCTTTCAGTAAACCTTCTCAGGTGAGGCGACGTGTACAGCCCGGCCGTTGCCTGTCTCTTGATGATTCTGTATACGAAGGTCGAAGTGGAACCCTTTCCGTTGGATCCGGCTATATGAATCGTCCTGAAGGCGTTCTGCGGATCACCGAGAGAGTTCGCGAATGCTATTGTTGGCCCCAGACCCAGCTTTATTCCAAACCTCGAAAGTGAAAACAGGAATTTCTCCCCGTCCATCTGTCCTGAAAGGCGTGGAGAGTAAAAAGGTTTATTTGCGTTCAAAATTAAGATCGTGCGGTCTGTCAGGATCATAGTTGTAGAACCAAAAAACCCAGGAAATCTTGGAGCAATTGCCAGGCTCATGAAGAACTTTGGACTTAAGGATCTGACCGTTGTAAACGTCCACAGAATCCCTAGCGAAGACAATTTCAGGTCGATGAAAGGAAACGAGATTCTTTCGAAGTGTAAGATGGTAGATTCACTCGAGGATGCGATTAAGGGACTCGATTACGTGGTCGGTACGTCGGGAGTGAAGAGCGAGTCGCCGAGGGATGTCCTCCGGAACTACTTGAACCCTAACGATTTCGCGGAACTTGCAAAGAAAATAAGCGGAAAGGTTGGGATCGTCTTGGGACGGGAGGATATCGGTCTCGTCAACAAGGAGCTCGCTATGTGCGATTTCTTCATACACGTACCTGCCGATGAAAGGTACCCGATTCTCAACGTCTCGAGCGCTGCGGCCATATTGTTCTACGAGATCTTTGGAGGGAAGAAGTCCACAAAAAGGGAAACTATCGCAAGGGAGGAGAGCGACCGACTGATAGAAAGGTTCAGGACAAGCCTGATTGAGAACAATTACCCAGAGCACAGGGTATACAAGACGACGTTGCTCTTCAGGCGAGTGATTTCAAGAGCAATACTCTCGCCGTACGAATACAGGATACTGATGGGAGCGATAGGCTGCAAGGAGAGACCAGGGAAAGAATAAGCTACTGGAATCTAAGCTGGCAAATCAGCCCGTCAGGACTGCAACGTTTATTCCGGCGACAGTATTTCTTCTAGCGATGTGAGAGAGCGCTGCTATGGATGAGACGGCTGGTGGTATAGACTCTATTCCTTCCTGAACCCTGAGCGATTCTACAAACTCCATCAACTCTCTATCTGTCACATACTCCGCGTACCCATACGAGTCTACGAGCGCCTTGAAAGCCAGCTCTCCATCGTATGAATGATAGTTAACGAGAGCTTCGTTTATGTCCGTTTCGTGTATCCTCTCCCTGGGGAAATCTCTGATCGAATCATTCCCGTTCCTGAAACTCTCAACTACTGGATTGCCGCCATCTGTACTGGCCGCGATCATCCTGGGTACTTTGTCGATGATCCCATCCCTTTTCAGTTTTGCAAAACCGTGATAGATGCCTGCAACCGTCGTCCCGTTTCCAACAGGAACGGATACGGTCGCTGGAACCTTTCTCGTTGAACCCATGATCTCGTACGCAATTTCAGCGTAGGCTTCCAGGCCGAGTTCTGGATAAGCGCCTGCATTCGCGTCAAACCATCCGTTGGATTCTGAATCCCGCTTGCTTGCCTCCACTGCATCCTCGTACATCCCCTCTACCAAGATCAACTTCGCGCCATACTTCTCTTCTATCTCCCTCAACCTGGGAGAGTGGAACCCTTTTGGAATGTAGATGCGTGCCTTGATGTGGCTCAAGAGTGCATAATATGCTATTGCCGCTCCATAGTTTCCGCAGCTGCCCACTACTATCGTATCGTGTCCCCTCTCTATTGCCCTCCTGACGTGGAGGGATGCGGGACGGTCCTTCTGTGTTTTTGTGGGGTTTGAGCCCTCACACTTGAGGTATAACCCAGCCACGTTGATGGACTTTCCAAGATTCTTTGCAAACAATAGCGGAGTATTTCCAAATGCCGTCTGCTTTACTAGCATTTACAGAGCGATGGATGCAATCGTGACTTATATCTCTTGCTGACCATCTGGTCTTGATCCTATGCGACTGTTAGAGTTTTATCTCTAGTTCATCGACACACTCTGGTTTGGGACAAACATTCCCTGCCCGCGCTCAATGGGTACTTCTTTCGCCTTGATGGTTTCTCTCTCATCACCTTGAATCACGAGATCCCTGACCAGACCACCGACGTACTCGTTGATCTTTGACATCGCAAATGTCCACCCGTATTCCCTCATAGATGATGCAAAGTTCTCGTTGTCCACGATCTCCGTTGTCTCTACTGAATTTCCTAGCTCCCTCAGTACTACCTCTCCCCTCTTTTTTCTCTCAGGGGACTCGCTATGAAACGGCAGAATGCCGATGAGGTATACTCTATTTCCGTTAGAATTTAGCGCATTGCAGACAGTTCTCAGGACCATAGAAGAGAATCCTCCTGCCGGAGACGATACTATTACAACCTTCTCGTTCCTCCCCTGTCCTTTAATGAATTCCTCTACCCCTTGTAGGGTCTCAAAACTCGAAGAATCTATGTAAGCGGAATTTCTATACCCAAGCTCCCTTACCACGTTGACACCGGCACCTCCAATACCGAGAACTCTGAAATTGTCTGACATATAAATGACATTAATATGACAATATATAAGCTTTTCGAACTTTCAACGTATAACAGCTCGGTTCTGCTCACGTCTCCTTTCTATAGGACTCTTGTGTTTTCTCCATCAGCTCTAACTTGCTGAGAAGAATCTGTGGCGACACTCTGAGGATGTATTCGTTCTCGACACCTCCGGAATATCCCTTTCCTATCTTGCTCTTCTTTACGAGGCCCGATGTCTCCATCGTTTTGAGGAATTTGTAAATCTTCGAATCGCTAATACCGCTCTCGATGCTCCTTAGATCTGAAGTTCTGAAACTGCGCCTTTCTTTGACTCCTTCCAGCAGGGACTTGAGTAACTCGATCTCTTCATCTTCCATGCTTATGAGAGAACTCTCCTCCAACGGAGGCGAGAAGTCCCTGTACGCTTCCAGTACGGCTTCCTCGTCCAGGAACACATTCCCAGATTCCGCGAAGAGTGCGGAATTTTTCAACAACTCCAGGGCAATCCTGGCACTTCCATTCTCCTCGACAAGCTCTGATATTCTGTGGAGGGCCAATTCGGAGTATGAGCCTTCATAGAAGGCCCCTTCCGCTCTAGCAGATATGATCCTGTAGAGCTCTTCCGCGTCGTACTCCTTCAGGGCGAATCTGTTGTATCTTCCCAATCCCGACAGAGTGCTCTTGTCAAGATACACTTCCGGTTCTTCCATCGAGAACATTACAAGTTTCACCTCGGGGCCACCAAGCTCCTTGCTTCTTGAAAGAGCATAAACTATCTGGGGATGAGTCCTCTTAAGGGATTGAGTCTCGTCAAGCACTATCAGGTTGTTCCGCTCTGGCAACTCCCTGAACAGGAGACTCGAGAGGGATTCGGATCTAGTGCTGCCTATCTCTGGGAGCCGTATGTTGGGGTTGTTGAGAATCGTTGAGACTATTGCCCTGTCTGTTTGGTTGATGTAACAGTTCACATATGCGGTCTTGAATTCCTTCATTTCCTTGAGCAGGTACTTCCCAATCAACGTCTTCCCCGTCCCCGGATTTCCGGTCACTATGAAAGCGGATGAGACATCGCTGCCCCTGATCAGATCTCTGAGCCTCGCGATCTGTTCCTCTCTTCCTATGATGGTTTCGGGGATGTAATCCTGTGAAAGGACGCTTGAATTTTTTATGATTCTCATTTGAAATTTAACCTTAAAACGAAAATTAATAATAAACCCTATTATGTCGGAACATGGAATATACAAATCTAGGAAAATCTGATCTAAAAGTTTCTGTTATTGGTCTCGGTGCTTGGCAGGCAGGTGCCAAGGGCTGGGGAAAGATAGTCGATTCCGACGTCAAGAATGCAATTCTTACTTCTATAGAAATGGGACTGAATTTCATTGATACGGCTGAGGTATACGGTGATGGTCACTCCGAATCTGTAATAGGCGAGGTCATAAAAGACATCAGGGACGAGATTATCATTGCAACCAAGGCATCAGGAGGTCACCTGAAACCTGAATATCTAGAGAGGGCACTTGATGGCAGCCTCAAGAGGTTGAACACGAACTACGTAGATCTCTATCAGCTACACTGGCCAGACATTTACACCTCGATCAAGCAGACCATGAAGACTCTGGAAAAAATGGCGAACGACGGGAAGATAAGGTACATAGGGCTCTCTAATTTCAGCGTTTGCCAGATCGAAGAGGCAAGGTCTTACCTTTCAAACATGGACATAGTTTCTAACCAGGTCAGATACAACATACTGCAGAGGGAAATTGAGGAAGAGATGCTACCATACCTCAACAAGGAGAAGATAAGCGTAATCGCTTATTCACCTCTCGCTCAGGGTCTACTGACTTTCAAGTACGATCACGCCAACCTGGAACCAACTGACGTGAGGAAGAGCAACAAGTTGTTTTCAGAACCGAACATCAGCAGTATAGCTACCTTCCTTTCTGTGCTCAGGGAGATCTCACTCGAGACAGGTCACTCCGTGGTCCAGCTTGCACTGAACTGGTTGATTTCGAGGGGAAATGTCATACCGATCCCCGGCGCCAAGAACAGGGATCAGGCAACAATAAACCTTCAATCGAATGGATGGAGACTCTCTGCTGAACAGACAAAGAGAATAGAGGACGGGTACCTTCAGATAAAGGACAAACTGGACACCTTCTAGTCTTGAAACCTCCCGACGTTCCAGCAGGTTCTGGTTGGGACAATATGCTTGGTCGCTAGTCCCTCGATTTGTGTATCAGTTCGACGTTTGGACCGAACAGTATGTTCTTGAAATCCGAGGAAACATCGTACTGCCTGGTCTCGATGTCGCTTTCTATCAGCATGAGTTCTGAGAGCTCGTCTGGATACCCCTCGGAGAATATTATTTCCCTGATTCCAGCGTTGATTATCATCTTGGAACAATCAGAGCAGGGGTGTGTCGTAACGTAGATGATGCTACCATTGATTGCTGTACCGTTGTATGCCGCCTGTATGATTGCATTCTGCTCTGCGTGGAGTCCCCGGCAAAGTTCTCTCCTTTCACCGGCTCTGACCTTCAGCTGGTCCCTAAGGCAACCGACCTCGTCACAGTGGAGTGCACCTCTGGGTGGACCGTTGTAGCCTGTCGCCATAATCCTCTTCTCCTTCACGATCACCGCACCGACTTTCCTTCTAACACAGTTGGATCTGGTGGCAGCCATAAAGGCCATTCTCATGAAATACTCATCCCAGGAAGGTCTTTCCATTGGTGTCTAATGCCCACCACGTAAAAAGGATTTATGGGAAAGTTGAGTGGTAACTCGATTTTTTAGCAATTCGCAACATTTTTATTGAAGGTTAAATTGTATTGCCATGGCTAAGTACAGTTTCAAGTGCTCTGATATTGGCATGAACTGTGGCTTTGAAACCAAGGCCTCAACTAAGGAGGAACTGATGCCCCTCATAGTGAATCACGCAAAGGGCGCACACAACATGAACGAGATACCTCCCGACGTAAAAGAGAAGGTCGATAAAGCTATAAAGAAGAGCTTTTTCTGAAAGTAGTGGCTGTCTGTATTTCGTGGAAGAGGAGTCGAATCAGGTTTAATCCTCTTCCGTAAGTTGGTATTAATGCCCCCATTTATCCAAATATCGTCTCCTTTGCTTTTCAGAGGTCTTTATGAAGTGGTTCTTTTGATATTTTTCTTTAGAACTGGGACCAAGATGAAAATACCCACGAGGATCACGGTGGCTGCAACGAACCTGGCCAGAACTGGAATGAGTATTGCGCATATCCCCCTCCACCTTTGTTACATCCGGAGAGTTCTATGACCTGTATCATTATAGTGGATGATGTCGGTTGGGTACCTGAGGAACCTATAGCCATAATTGTTAGTGGAGACTGTAGAGCCAACAGAGCGGCTTGGTGAACTACTGAGGAGTCTCTTCCCATTCTAGAGCCATCCTAAGGTTGCAGTGCCTGTCTTTGAGGAGATAGTCCGGAATGATAACGTATAATCTCCTTCCTTCTGATGTGACAATGTAATACTGCTTGTACCCAAAGTAGCGCCTTGTGTCAGGAATGGCATCGCCTTCTATCTTCATATTTGGAGGACTTCAATATTATTCAAGAACCTATCGGGTAAGGACTCAAAACGAGTTGGATTTTGGGAGGTAGATATTCCTCGATTAGCCTCATTGAAACATCTAAGTAATACAACCATTCAAGACTCTTCGATTCACTTGTTGATTCACTCGATCTTGAAAATCTGGGTTTACAGATTCCACGCTCATCGATGGAGCGGTAAGGTCATAATACAATCCATCTGACATTCTAAAACTCGTTCTGTGAGGTTATTACAACTAGATCATGAGTGAAATCACAAAGAAGGCAGGCAATTTTGTGGAAAAACTGAAGATAGACCTCGGCATATTTCGTAAAAAGTGAAGTGTTTAGGATTAAGCGCAGCTCAGACATTAGGTGCTATGTAGTTTTTAGAGGCTGAATTGATAGAAGACGTATGCCACATGGTATAGTTAAATTTAAATATAATATCCGATTATTAGTATAGGTGTCAACAAAATATTTTGACGTGCTTAAGATGGAATTTGGAAGGAAGGAGTTCAGCTTAAGTGATGTCTCTAGAATCACTGGGAACTCCAGGCCCAACAGACTCCTCTCCGAGCTAAAAATGAGGGGGTTGGTCAGGAGGACTGGTAGGGGCAAGTACGTCATTGACCGACCCATCAATAAATTAGACTCAAGGTCAACAGAATGGAGGAGAGTGAGAAACGTTATAGATCGTGCGCCTTTCGAAAAGGCGTGGAATGACAGCACGGCTGTGGAAGTGTGGACTGATGGCGGATACGTAGTTTCGCCAAGCTCCTACCTTATGGTTTACCACCTACTCGTCAGGATTGCAGATATGGAGAGGTGGAAGGAATACTTGAAGAAGCACGCCGTTTCTTACATAGGGAAGAAGAGAGTTGGAAGTTATGTTGACCTGAGGGGAACGGACAATCTAAGCTATGTCCTGATAAACGGAGAACCAGTCATCCCTAGAGACGAAGTGGTGAATCTCATTCGAGATCATCCAGGACTTTATGCGGAGGCGGAGGATCTAATTGAGTATTGATCAGACACAGAGACTAACAGAAAGGGAAAGAAAGATTCTGCAATTTCTAGATGCTTGGCCGTGGAAAACGGGAGGTACGCTGATAGGTGGATATGCAATAGCCGCCTATGGACCTCCGAGGTTCTCAAAAGATGCAGACATCGTGATCCCCGTCTCCCTCCAATCCACCTTTGAAACATTTCTTCACGAACAAGGATATGGGCTGGAAGGAAGGAACCTTCCCAATCTTCCGGACTTTGAATTTAATGCCCTTCGTTACCAGAAGGATGGGGCAACGATCGATCTCTTGATTGGCTCTGTGAGGGATAGGAAAGCCAAGATCGATGTTCCAGAAGAGTGGATAAGAAAGGATAGCAGAACAATGAAACTCCATACACTGCGAGGAGCTACTTCTTCATTAGTGAATGTTGCAAGACCCTCAGCAATATGGGTACTCAAGCTTCAAGCGGGACGAGACCAGGATCTTCTCGACCTTTATGCAATATGGGATGCTCCATTTGAAATCGAGGAAGTCATCACGCTATTCCGAAGTTTCCACTCTGAAACACTGAAAGAAAAGCTCTCTTTTATCTCCCGTAAACTAAGAGAGAAGAAATCTTCCGATAAACTCTTTGAAGACGCCATGTCCAGAATAGGGACAAAACAGACTAAGGAAAACCGCAGACGATGGGAGGCCTTCATTGGAAAAGTAGAACACATAGTCTCCGAATCGACGAAATCTTGAATGCTTGCCCCAAGAGGCTACGGAGAAACGAACCATTGATGTTCTGCTGCTTGTCTTAAATTTGATTGATAGTCCACGACCGTCATTTGGAGTCCTGCATATAGGATCAAAATTTAGCCTTCCTTCTGTGCGAAGTTAATGGTAGATTTGAAATTGATAATTTATTGTGTTTTTGCGAGGTCTGCCATTGTAAAAAAATGGCTCGATACTTGACTCAATTATTTCCCGAATCAACAGTGGAATGTTGTCACCGTTGTGGCCGTCGTCCATAGCCTTGTTCCTTGCCTGATAATAAAGGCAGTTTAATACGAGGGGGGGCAGTACTCGATCAGAGAAGGTTTGACTCTCAAGTTCTCTGCAGGGGGGCTCCAGCCCCTCATCAAGATACCATTTGCACCTGCAAGGTGGTTCACCTCCACTAACATTGGCATAATCTTTAGAAGGCTTATTCGTGAGTATGTTATTTGAAGTCGCCTCTATTTTTGACCGTCATTGCACTGTGGCGATGGGACATCGAGTAGATCGTAACGGAATTAGAGAATAGGAGTTACTTCGGAAGTTCACAACTTTCAGGTCACGGCGTATTTTCCTGTGAAAGCCCTAGTAAAGTTGTAGGTTGAATTAGTAGCACCTGCTACGATCCGGCCAATACAGTATCACTGGTAGGAATACGGGGGCACTCATCCTGCTACCTGAGATGTGAAATTATCACTTTGATTCTCAACGATGGAGGTAGAGGATCCATTTATTGTTACGGAAATTGGAGGCACCGAACCGTTAGGTACGCTGTTTTCCTTCAGCGGCAACAGAGCTTTATTGGTCCCTCTGATGGAATACGAGCTCTGACTACTAGAGGAAACTGGGCCATATACTACCAGCATCACTACCGGAATTGAAAGGAGCGAAGCCACCCTTCTCGGAATTTGCTCACTATTTGACGAAATAGGTGCGGAGCTGTTCTCCAAGCAGATAATATCTAATACCTCCCACTCGATTTCTTATAAATAACTGAATGGGTTGACGCTCGGAATGGCTTCGACCCGTAAATCGGTTGGACAGAATTTATAGTACTTTGGAAGAATTTACCTAAATCAAACACAAAAAGGAACGCGCTAGAAAAGTGGCTACGGGAATCTCGGGTAAAGGAAACGAGATGAAAATAAGTGCTCCGGCCGGGATTTGGACCCGGGTCGTGGGATTGAGAGCCCCATATGCTTGGCCGGTCTACACTACCGGAGCTAAGCTTAATTCTATGAAAATATAAAACCTCTCTCAAGGAAAGTTGAGGTTCTGACCATCTTGGGTTGGATCGCTATCTCCCGAAGATTCGCTGTTAAATGAATTCGGGAATCGTTCATTTGCAGGATAGATCCAGCTAGAGTACGTATTCAATCCTGCCCTTGCTTACGAAGTAGTTGTTCTGTGCAGGCAGATCTTCATAAATCTTTAAACCCTTTTCAGAAACCGTAACTCTGGAACCGTTTGAGAATACCCTGAACTCCTTTATCCTGTCACCCTTATCCTTGACGAACTGCATTATTGCCCTTTCATTGTCTTCGTCACTCTGCACCTCAAACCTGATCTCTTCCCTTTTTGTTAAACCGGTCCTAATCTGAACTGGTTTACTTTGGTCAAGGGGGGGAGATTTGCTCAATTTGGATGGGGTCATTGCAACCCTGGCAAGCGCTCCGTTCCTCTCATCCGTTCTGCTCTCCCTCCAGAGCCCCACGGTTTTCTGAAAGAGCGAAATCAGGTCATCTCCTTTTTTTGCGCTCCTCTCGTCCTTCAAGTCCCTGTCCGAGAAGACCAGGTGGAGTTCATCCCTCGCTCTGGTGAATGCCACGTACATTATTCTAGACTCCTCGTTCAGAGAGAATCCATGCTTTTCGCTCTTTCCAATTATCTTCTTGCTCGGCGAAGTGATAAAGTCCTTGTCCCGTTTTGCTACTATGCCAGCATATTCGTCCGCGTAGTATTTTTCCCTGTCCATCCCGGGCCTCAGGTCATAGACAATCACCGTTCCAAACTCTAGTCCTTTGGCCTGGTGAATGGTCATGATCTTTACCCTCTGTTTGTCTTCTAGGAGATCCTCAATTGGTCCGCTCTCCTTGCTATCCCTTGCATTCTCTAACCATTCTATGAGCGAGAGCCCATCTCCTCCGTAAGCAGTTACGTGGGCCGAGAGGAGTTCCAGTACTCTGCTTAGCCTACTCACTCTCTCCTCTCCGTCCCTCGTTCCCAGGATCCTGCTGACATAACCCTCCCTTTGCAAGATCTTGTTCACCAGAAAGTCTATCCTTTCCCTCTTCAGGTCTACCCCATACTTGCCAAGTCTAGATTCAATTATATCGTCGAACTTGTCCTTAGACTTCGCGAGATCTGTCACGTTCATCCCAAAGAGGGGAGAGAATAGGAGTGATACCTGTGCCACTTGATCACCTGGATCCGACAGGTACCTGATAAGCGATGAGACGTCGAGTCCCTCCTGTGATTTCAGGATCGATTCGCCCGATATCAAGACGCTCTCCACGCCCTCCTGTTTGAGGTACCTCCTCAGGTTGAAGAAGTCCGAGGATATCCTACTAAGAATCGCTATGTTACCTGGAAATTCCCCCTCCCGTATCCTCTTCTTTGCGATTTCGGCGACTGACTGGAGCTTGTCCTCATCAAGGTGACAGTACGCGCCACCATCGCGATCCGAATACGCCTCCATGGTCTCGTATTCCATGAGCGAAGGAAAGAAACTGTTGTAGAAAGAGATGAGATTCTTTCCGCTTCTCCTGTTTACTCTTAGCGTCGTCTGGTTGGAGATGAGATTGGAGAATCTCTTCTGTGCCCCGGGGTGAGCTCCTCTGAACGAATAAATGCTCTGATTTATGTCCCCCACCACGAAGAACGATGCCCCGTGCCTCCAGAACTTTTCGAATATTGCGATCTGTAACTCGTCGGTGTCCTGGAACTCGTCAACCAGTATGTAACTATACTTTTTCGCAATCTCCTCTCCCTTCACGTCCATGACCTTAAGGGTATAGAGAAGTAGATCGTCGAAGTCCATCAATCGAGCTTTCTGCTTTATTTCTTGGTATTCTGTTACGAAGGACGAAAGGAACGAAACGAGCCCTGGTAACATGGATACCCTTAGTCTGGAGGCGACCTCCTTCCTTACACTTTCGTCGAATGTCTTTGCCGAATACTTAGAGAAGAAGCTTCCGTTCGTAAACATCATGTAATCAAGGTATCCCTTCTGAGATTCCATTATATCGCTGCAATCCTTTATTACCTGTTCGACATCCGTCTCGAATTCGTCCAAGATCCTCTGGAGGATAAGCCCCGCATCGGTGACTCTCTTCTCATTTCTGACCCTAATTACGAAACTCCTGATGCTTTTCTCCAGCAGGTTGTATGACTCCAGCTCATCCATTACCCTGAAGTACCACGGAATCCCTATCTCCGCTCCGTACTTCCTCACTATTTTGGAACAGAAATTGTGAATGGTCCCAACGTTGGACGCCGGAAGCTGTCTTATCAGATCGGTCTCTCCCTCTTTGAGTGCCCTTTTCTTGAGCCTGCTGATGAGTTCTTCTGATGCTCTATCTGTGAATGTAATCGCAACAACGTTCTCAACCCCATGTTCCTCCAACAGCTCGTAGCACTTGTTTATCAGAGTTTCTGTCTTCCCGGATCCAGGAACCGCAGACACAAAATCACCGGTCAATTCACCACCTCCTCTCCTGGACCCTGCACACGCTCAGCAGAGGACAGAAGAGTTCATTCTCGCACTTCCACAGGCTACCTCCCTCTTTGACTACCGGGTCACAGTCACCGCTCACAAACTCTTCGAGAACGGGATCTATGATCTCCCTGCACTTCTTGACCTGTGCCTCCTCGTTTGGGATCGAGTTGAAGAATCCGGCCGTGCTGAAGCCGTCGTTGATGTCTCTGAACGATACGTAAGCTGCTGCTCTGACCTTTTTCTTCATGATAGCCTCTACGCCAAGTTTGTAAAAGTAAAGTTGTACCTTATAGTGTCTGTCATCACACAGGTCGTTCTTGGGATACCCATAGAGCGAGCTCTTGTAGTCAATGACACACAACCCGCCGTTCTCGTCATCAACCCGATCAACATAACCCCCTAAGCTGACTTTCTTGTCTCCAAAATAGTACACTACTTGCTGGTCGGAGATCGGGAAGTGAAACTCCTTTTGGATCGTCTTCCTCCCAAGCTCGAGAGTGTGTTCAACATCCATTCTAAAGAATCTTTCCAATTTACCGTTTAGTATGTACTTGTCGCGGTAGAACTTCAGGGCCTCCTTCCGGGACTCGTACCTCTCCTTGCCTATCTCACCCCTGACAAAAGAGTCCGCAAGTTTGCCGAAGCCTGTAGGAGTTAGGTCTGTTGAATAAAACTTCTCGAGTATCTTGTGGGTCATCGATCCGGTCGTTCTTGGATCGAGGAATTCCCGAGGAGGATCGATCTCATCAACACCGAGCATCCCGTTGACGAAACCCTTGAAGTGACACCCCGCATAGTTTTCGATGAACGTAGGATAGATCGGTTTCTCTATTCTCGCATTTACGATGGTGTGTTCGAGTGAATAACTATTTGAAACTGTGTATTCGGTCGCAGTTTCCCACTCCGCAATAGGGTCCTGTGGTATGAACACCGAATCCCTTGGAACGTACTTTTCCTCACCTGGAATTCCGTCATAAAATGCAGTTGACTCCGTGTATGAAAGCTTGTCGTCCATCTTCGAACAGGTAAGTATGACTGCATCTGAATGTTCAATGAGGGAACTGTATGCCCTTTCCATCAGTCTTTCAAAACCATTTTCCAATCCCGTTTTCTCAAGAAAGTCTCTCGCCTCTTCCGGGAAGGCTCGGATCGAAGAAGCCGCATCCAGACCAGCAAGGTAGAGGAAGTCAATGGGCAATCCAAGAAGGTCAAGCGGTTTGCCAATGAGAACATCAGCCTCACCTACCACACTCACCTTTGGCAGATACTTCATTGAGCCAAGGGCATTGATAAGTTCAGTAGGTTCAAAGACCTCTCCCTCAAATGATGATGCAAGAATCCCCAACAGCTTACCTATCAAGCTCCTTTCGCCCGTGTACTTATTGAAAAACAGTACTAGTTCCGATAGTCCATCCCCGTGTTCCAAATTGATCGAGAGAGATTCCAGGTCAAGTAGCAAATCCCCCTTGATCTTCATTTCCTGGAACAGGTTCTTCCAATCTCCGATTCCCCTCGTTATGTTCTTTTCATAGCACTGTTTCTTGATAGTGCGTATTCTAGAACGATCTATCCCGGAGTATGGGTTCTCAAGGATGGAGATTACGCTTTCGTAGGAGAAATCCTCATCTATGCAGCGTAGAGTGGATATGGCGAAATTGAGATGCGAATCGTTCATAAACACTTCCGATACTGGGGACGCAATTGTCGGGTTGATACCATACAGCTCCAGCTCCTTTGCAATCGCCGAAGCTAGGTAATCGTCCGGAACGACTACTGCCCTTAGCCCTCTCTTCGAGGCGATTTCCCTCGATAGCCATCTTATCTCGGCAAAAAGATCAGGGAACTTCATCTTCAGGGCTTTCGGCTCCTTTTTGCTTGATTCCTCTGATAGGGTAAACAACTTATTGAATGGAGCAAGGAAAGATGGAAGATGGCTCACATAATTTGCCGACAAGTCGTGCTTCAGGGGGAATAAACCAACGAATTCACCGAAGTCTTCTGCCTCACTCTTTCCCATCTCGGATATCATCTTATAGAAATTCAGCGTGATCTCGCTGTACTTCTCGATCTTCTTTTCCGAACTGTCTCCAGCAACCAGTTTGTGGACTTTTGAGGTCTCTCCAACGACTTTGAGGAAATTTTGGAGGATCTTCATTGAGTTTAAATCTTCTACCGATGCACCGGACTTTAGTAGGGCGATGAAGCTCTCTTCTTCGGTTATGATGTTGACGTTTACGGAGGAGGACATCTCTTTAACTAAGTCCATTACGCTCTGCGTTTGGACTCCGTTCAGAACCGAAAAAGCACGTGCTGCCCCATTCGAGTAAAAGATATGTCTCATTTGTACTCCAACAGCCACGAAGTCCTAAGTTAACGTACAATAAATCGTTTACCGCTCCAAGATGATGAGATTCCGACCGAATGCTGAAGGTATCACCTGATTGTGGGAAAGAACTACTTGGTATTACCAGAATGAGAGAGAAAGAAAGCGAGTCCTAGGATCACTAGGATGGAACCTGCAAGCAGGAAAGGAATGAGAATTTCGTATGTATATTGCATTTGGCAAGCAGTACAAGCTTGAGGATCTTGATAATAATAGACCCAACCGAAATATGGTCCGTTAGAGATGGAAGGTCTTATGCCAAGCAATACAAGGACAACCCCCAGTCGAAGCGACTAAAATTCCCAGTACTTTCTTTGCAACACTCACTAGCAAGTCTGTTTCTCCAGCTGAAGAATCTATATATAACTTGTCAAGTAAGATCGTTGATAAAATTGCATTGGCACTTCGAAATCGGTCCCGAGCCCATATTCTGGGCCTTTCCACAAACGAAATATTTAAATGTTACGGATTAATCCAAAACCACAGATGGAGGTAAATAGAACCACTACCAACCAGAATGGCATTGAGACGAAGAGGAAATTGAGAAAACTCAACATGAGAAAAAACGAGGAATTTAGGTTTCTTTTAGGAAAGTGTTTAAAGGATCTTCCGGAAAGCGTGAGAGGCGGAGTGATAGGATCTGTTTATGCCAAGGCCGCCAAGAATGGAGTATTGGAAGCGAGAGACTTCGTCCTGGTCAAGAAGAACGAGGGAATAATAGACGACTCGACCAGCAAACGGCTAATTGATCTAATCTACGACTATAGCACATTCCGCTAAGAGTACTGAGTAAATCTCTTGTAATCCCCAGTTGCGCTGAGTATTCCTAGTCTGACACCAGCGTCTAACCAGGCATAGGCGTATGAGCTAGCCGCAAGGGAGTTTTCATAATCCCCTTTCTCGTAGAAGAAAGTGGCATCCTTGAGGTAGTTGTTGCACATCTCTACAAAATCCGTAGCCGCTCTGCTTAGGAAGCTTTCTTTCGATGGAGAGATCTTTACCAATGTAAGCGCATCTCTAGTGAGATCAAGATACCTCTTGCACCTCTCCTGGATGGTCATCTTACCACCCTCACATTCTTCCCTCCGTCATCCGTCTCCCTGGGTCGTACTTCGATGAATAATGGGATAGGCAGCTCGGGAGATGCAACGAGTGCGGTCCCCACGGGCAGTCTCTGAATCTCGTCAAGCGAGGAATTGGTCAGTCCCTCCACGGAGTTCCCTATTGCCTTCAGATCGTTGGGGTTTGTTACCTTCAGTATGAGTTGCGTTCCGCACTGGGACAGGACGTTCTTGTCAACCTTGGCAGGTCTTTGAGATACGACCAGTAGACCGAATCCAAACTTCCTGCCCTCAGATGCGACTGTTCTCATTATCTTGGATGAAAAAGCCTTGCCCTGTTGCGGTGCAAAATTGTGTGCCTCCTCGACTACCGTGAGTAGAGGGGGAATCCTCTCCTTTTTCCTTGCCTCAAAAAGGGCATAAAGGAGCCTCTGAACTATCAGTTCCTGCATGTCGGGCGGCAGCCCCTTCATCTCGATTATAGATACCTTGCCCTTGACCACGAGTTCGTCCACCCTCAGACCTCTCTTTCCGAGGACGTTAAGTGACTTCAGGTACACCAATTCCTTCTCCAGCGTCTGGGAGAGAGAGGAATCGTCCTGTCTCCTCAGCTCCTTTATGACGTCATCGAAATCATAGTCCTTGCTTGTCAACCTAATCGCATCGATCGCCTTTCTCAACGGGAGCACATAGGACTTTGGGTCCGAGAGGTTCATAATGCTCACTAGTTCCTTCACGTTGATTTGGGAAAGTGTGAATGTGAGCTTTTCATCTCCGTGTTCCGGTGAATAAGTAACGATTTTGCTTCCATAAGAACCCGGGTGAATCGAGAACCTCTTCATGTCTTCGTTGTCTGAGGCTCTGCTCTTCATTGAGCCATACTCGCCGTGAGGGTCTATGACCACCACCGTAACATCGCTTTTTATAAGCTCTTCAATTATGACGCCAGTTAGGTAGCTCTTTCCCCCACCAGTTTTTGCCATTACAGAAATGTGTTTCTGGACCATCGAATTGATGTCGATCGAGAACGGAATGCTGTGTCCGTAGATCAAGCCTACATATGCGCGTCCCTTCTTCCCCACGCCGACCTTAAGGACAGCAGATATGAATTCATCGTCTGCAAAATACACAGGGGTGCCTGCCAAGAAAGGAGTCCGCGGATACTGCAAAACCCCCTTGCGGTCTAGGTATCCTATTATTACAATTTGGGCAGAAATCGTCTGCTGTATCTCTATGTTGCTACCTTCCATTATCTTGTACGATTTCTCTATGGAGAGATTTGTCTTAGCTTCGATGGAATCGACCTTGCCGAGAACCCATCCATCCTCCTGGTGCTGCAGTCTTACGTAATCTCCCTGCCTCAGTTTACCGGAGACGGAGCAGTTCACGACCGTTGGGTGTAAGTCACCGTAGAGAATTCCAAGTGGCTCCATCACTACCTCTTCCAGTTGGATACCTTGTTGGCAATCGTCTTGACTCCCTTCTCTGTCCTTTCAGGATCCTCCGTACCTATCCCGATTCTGACCAGTGAGTCTGAACCAAAATAATAGCCAGGAACAGTAGATACGCCTTCTGTCATAAGTGAAAGGGAGAATCCAGTCGATTCGCCTCCCACAGAGATCGCGTTAACTATCGTCCCCTTGTATCCGACCAGATACTCGTCCAGGTGTTCGAACAAAATCTTTGAATTTTCGTCTATCTTCTTCTTGTTGTATTCCCTGTAGACGTTGATGTTGCTCAAGAGATAACTTCCTCTCCTCTTCACGCTCGTCGATATCATTGGCACAATTATCCCCACGAGCTCCCTCATCTCTTCTATGGTCTGTCTGCCTGCAACTATCCATCCCATCTTGATTCCTGATTCGCCAAAGAACTTCGAGACAGAACCCAGAATTATGGTGTTGCCCGTCTCCAGCCGCTTTGGAAAAGTCCCGTTGAAAAATGAGAACGTGTCGTCTATGACAAGGTACGACTCGTTGCCCTCCGTCTCTCTCGCAATCGACTTGAGGCTCTCGTCGCTCCACGATAGACCAGTGGGATTGTTAGGGTTGCTGATAAAGTATGCGGTCTTTTCGTCTACGTCCCAAGGAGAAAGATCGACTCCTTCGGAGGAGATCCTGTTCTCCAGAGTAGCAGTGATGCCAATCTCCCTTGCCTGGTAGTAGTATGCTGGATATTCTGGCGTGATTGTAACGAGGGATGATATCTTCTTCCTCAGGTGATAGAGGGTGAAGAAAGACGCGAACGTGCCGGAAGGAGTGACGATAACCTGTTCCTTTTCGACACCATAGAGTTTGGCTATCTGCTCTTCGATCTCCACTCCGCCAAGCCCTTCGGGATTCATGCCTCTCATTGCACTTGATGCAAGATTGATGTTCTCTTCTGGAAGAGATTCAACGTATCTGAACATTGAAACGTCCATAGGCATGACGGTACAATTAGTTCTCAAATAAACAATCTTCCATAGTTTTATTTATTTTGATTGGATTGCACTGGGTGAACGTAATAAAGCTCGGAGGAAGTATAATAACTGAAAAAGAAAATTACAGGGAAGTGAACATGACTCTTCTGAGAAAATTGTGCAAGATACTTTCGGTGGATAAGGAAAGAAAGATCTTGATTCATGGGGCTGGATCTTTCGGGCACATAATGGCACTCAAACACGGCCTAGATAGACCCGGTCGTATAGCAGAGAAGGGAGGAGCCATATCAAAGGTGATGTCCGATGTTCTCTCTCTTGACACGATGATTATTGAAGAGCTTAACAAAAATGGAGTGAGGGCAATATCGGTCCCACCGCACGCAATTTACCACGGGAACACACCCGACTTCAGAATCGTTTCCGGTCTGCTCAGAATGGGGTTTGTGCCGGTGCTGTTCGGTGACATAGTCGTAACAGTTGATAAATACAGGATAATATCGGGTGACGAAATCGCACTCGATCTCTCCCGCGAGTTCGAACCCGAGAGTGTGGTGTTCTTAACCGACGTAGACGGGCTCTACGACAGCGATCCAAAAGTAAACAGGAGAGCAAGATTCATCGAGTCAATTAGATCGAGAGACATTTCGGTAATAGACACAGGCACAGACGCAACAGGATCTATGGCGGGAAAGATGGAAAGGATTAAGAAAATGGTACGGTATACCAAGAGGGTGGTCATACTGAACGGCTGCAGACCAGAGAGAGTGAGAGATTTCTTTCTTGGAAAGGAAGTTAGGTCAACGGTGATTACGTGACCGTCGAGAGAAGAAAGCTGGAGCACATTGACATAATCTCTACCCAGGATGTGTCTCACGATTACAACTACTGGGATGACATTGACATTGTTCAGAAGTCCATGCCAGAGGTGAACTACGATGAGATAGACACCTCCACTTCATTCCTAGGGAAGAAACTCAAGCTGCCCATCTTGATTTCATCGATGACCGGTGGACATCCGGAGACGAAGAAGATCAATGAGAACCTAGCTATCGGCGCAGCTGAAGCAGGAATCGCAATGGGAGTGGGCTCGGAGAGAGCGGCGATCCTGAACAGGGATATGGGAGACACCTACTCTATCGTCTCGGAATATGACGTTCCGTTCAAGATAGCGAACGTTGGTGCACCCCAGCTCGTAAAACAGTCAAAGAATGCGCTCACTGATGAGCAGATCGAGTATGCAGTTGGACTAATAGGGGCGGATGCACTGGCAGTACACTTCAATTTCGTACAGGAGCTGTCACAGCCAGAGGGCGATAGAAATTCCAAGGGAATCAAGAAGAGATTAGGGACCATTTCTCGTAAGTACAAGATCGTTGCAAAGGAGACCGGGGCTGGATTCTCGATGCAGGATGCTCTGGAGTTCAAGCAGCTGGGAGTCGCTGCCATTGACGTGGGAGGAAGGTCCGGAACTTCTTTCGCGGCAGTAGAATCGATGCGGAGCAAGAACAGGGCCGACGAGAGAAAAGAAAGGGTCGGAAAGACGTTTTGGAACTGGGGCATCCCCTCGCCGATAAGCGTCGTGCTTGCAAACGTCGAATTGCCTTTGATTGCGTCTGGGGGAGTCCGGACTGGTTTGGATGTCTTCAAGGGGTTAGCGATGGGTGCTTCCCTGGGCGGGCTTGCATCGACTTTTTTGAAGGCAGCGCTCCACTCGGATAGGGAAGTTTCTGTTCTGATATCGCACCTTGAAACCGAACTCAAGACTGCCATGTTTCTAACAGGGTGCTCCAGTTTAAAGGACGTGGAGAAGGTCAAGAGAATTTACAGAGGAAGATTGACAGAATGGATGAACCAGATCTGAGATGCCCCGCTTGCTCAGCGGGTGATCTTGAGAGGGGAACGGACGAACTGGATGTTCCACACTTTGGAAAGGTCATTCACTATTTCATGAGATGCAACAAGTGCGGATATAGAATAAACGACTTTGCGTTCCAGGGAGATCATCCACGTGAGGACAAGATAGAGATCAGAAACAGGAACGATCTTGACACAAAGATCGTGAGGGGTAGCGGCGGCACCGTTCTCATTCCAGAACTTGGACTCGAACTCTATCCGGGTCCATTGGCCGAGTCTTTTGTTACGAACGTCGAGGGTCTCTTGAACAGGTTCCTCAAACTTATGCCCCTGTTTGATGACAGGGAGAAGGTCAAGGAAATCGAGGAAAAGATTGCTGCCGCCATTGAGGGCAAGTTAAAATTTACTGTCACCATGGACGACCCTTCGGGTGTTTCTCACTTCATAAGGGATTGACAATTTCATATCCCTTTATCTTCAGATTCTTCTGTATTCCTCTATCGACAACCTCCGTCTCAGTTATTCTCAGGCACTTTCTTGCATACGGACTGCATGTCACAAGTGATTCGTATTCTCCCCCTTCTCCTATAATTGAGATGCCATACTTCTTCCGTACCTCCTTCAGGATCTCCAGAGCTTCTTCATCTATCGCCCTACCCAACAATTCAACTCCGAGCCCTTCCGCTGCAACAGCGACAAAGATCCCCCTAGCTCCCGACGAAATGAAGTCTCGAATAATCAACTCCTGGTTCTTCCTCCACAGCGGGAAGAATGTCTTTAGCCCGAACTCGTCGCACAGAGCCTCCAGTCTGGTCTTTTGGAACTCGGATTCTACGGCTCCAGCGATGAGGAAGTATCCAGGATAACGAGAAACGGTTTCGGTGAATTCGGACTCCATGATCAGCGAATTTTCTATGCCTAGCGACTCCGACAGTTTGCTTCCAATCTCTGCATTAGGGAAGTGGAACATGTAGGAGTCCTGTTCGGCTTTAACTGTGATCGTTCGCTCCACGTCCATGCCAATGGATAGCGATATGAGCAGGCTTAGGAAGGAGTCCTTCCCACCCGAGAGGAGAGATATTGCTTTCATCAATGATTCTTTGGACCCGAAACTAGTACCCCCATCTTTCCCAGGAAGTTGACGACTTCATCGAAACTCTTCCTGTTCTTCCCTACGACCTCCGGTGGAACTATACCCTTCTCCTCTATCAGCCCCTTGGTCATCAATCTGGTGAAGGCAGCGTTTGTGAAGCCCGTGGTTCTGGTCATTGCGGAATACCCAGTTTTTGAGTCCTGTTTGTCAAAAACGGTGTAGACTATCTCCTGATTGCTGTTTGATGGAAGCACCCTGATTTCCATATAGAGTATGTCGGGGATATCCGGGAAGCTCAGGTTCTTGAGGAACAATGATGCCAGGACCTCCTTTGGTACTACCCCCTTTCCGTTCAGATCTATCTTTGCTTCGTCGAGGAGCCCAAGGTCCTTAAGAAATTTCATTTTTTCAATGTGTCCCCTGTACCTGACCGTTTTCTCCACCATGTTCCTGGCCTTTATGTTTCGCAGTAGTGATCTTAAACCGTTCGTGTAGAAAGCTTCCAGTGAACCAATCCCATTAACGAAGAAGTACTCCAGACCATCGCCCGGTTCGGTATCAGTGAGTTTCCCGTCCCTGACTATCTGCACCTTTCGCGTGAATTCATCAAGCGTGTCGATTGCGGAGAAAACGACCTTGTATCCTATTGGAGGTATGTTCTTCTCGGGCAGTCCACCGACCTTTATATCCACACTCTCTAGGCTTTCGTGATCTGCAGCGATCCTTCCAACGATCGCATTGGATAGACCCGGTGCAATACCAGCATCCGGAACAACAGTTATTCCCGCATTCAGCGCGTCCTTTTCGAGATCGTAGAAGTCCTCCTCCATGAAGCTGTTGTCCACCAGGTTGACGCCCGCCTTGCACGCTTCCTTTATGACCTTCATCCCGAGTCTGCCTGGAAGTGCACCTGACACCACATCGAAATTCTTCATAACCGGGGCTAGCGGATCTTTGAAGGCATCCACTTTGAGAACGTTTACTCCCAGTTCCTTCTTAAGTCGTTGGAGTTTTTCTGGGCTATAGTCGGCTATCGTGACCTCGTTCTCACCTTTAAGTGCGTATGAAATTCCCTGGCCGACCATCCCTCCTCCGAGAACAAGTATCCTCACATTATCACCTATAGTGGATTAACTATGAAGATTAATCTTTTTTCGCACATTTCAAATCAGTTATATTCCCGTTTGCGCTTACCAATTTGTGAAATACGACCTCGTGCTGATGCACCCTCCTTCGATATACGATTTCAGGAAGAGGGAAATTGTCGCAGGTCCAATCTCTGAACTGGTCCCAAGCACTGGCGTATTTGAGATGTATCCCATAGGGTTTCTTGCCATCCTCTCGTACCTTAACTCAAGGGGTTATAGGGCCAGGATAGACAACGTAGCTCTAAAAATGCTGGGCTCTAAGAGGTACAATTTCAACGAGGAACTGCTGAAGCTCGACACAGAATACATAGGGATAGACCTTCACTGGCTTCCTCACGTCCATGGCGCCTTGAACCTCGCCAGGATAATAAAAGAGGAGAGGCCCGATATTAAGGTCATGCTGGGGGGATTCTCTGCAACGTACTACGCAACCGAAATAATGTCCAGGGTGAAAGATGTCGATCTGGTTATCCGGGGAGATACCACCGAACAGCCGATGGAAATGGTGCTAGCAGGAAAGAAGATGGAGAACATTCCTAACGCGATCTACAGAGAAGATGGAAAGGTGAAGGACAATGGTTTCACCTTCACTCCCGATATGGACTACCAGGAATTTGATTATTCACAGATAATACGCAGCTCCATAAAGACCATGGACATATCTGGGCACCTCCCCTACTGTGACTGGATGAAGGAACCAGTCGCGATGGTGCTATCTACGCACGGCTGTGCGTACAGTTGCGGAATCTGCGGCGGCTCCTACTTTACGTTCAAGAATTTTTATCAGAGACGTGGTCCGCTATACAGATCGTCAAAGAGAATTGTTGAAGACATCATGAGAATCAACGATGACCTGAAGATTCCGGTGTTCATCGCGGGAGATCTCCTAATGAGGTCGGATAAGGAGATTGACTACATATTTGACAACTTGAAGAAGGAGGGAATGGACATCCCCCTACTGATGGAGGTTTTCGTCCCCCACCCGAAGGAGCGAGTGAAGAAACTTATGGATGCAACCTGGGACGTTTCTATGGAGATCTCTCCAGACTCCTCCAACGATAACATTAGATTCAAGAATGGCAGACCATACGGAAACAAGGAATTGGAGAAATTCGTCCACGACTTCTTGGACCTGGGCGGGAAGAAGATGGACGTCTATTTCATTGTTGGGCTCAGTGGACAAACCAGAGACGACGTGATGGACGATGTGAAGTATGCAAAACGCCTTATGGTATCAAACAACAAGGACAAGAGATTGTTCGTTTTCACTTCACCACTTTCGCCTTTCCTTGATCCGGGTTCAAAGTCTTTTGAGAACCCAGCGATGGGATACAAGCTGAGGTTCAGGACAATGATGGAACACTACAGGGGACTCGACGAAGGAAGGACATGGGAGGACTTTTTGAACTACGAAACGAACTGGATGGACAGGAAGACTATAGTTGAAACCACATACGATGCCATCGATACACTCCTGAAGGAAAAGCAAGAGCTTGGTTACATAGACGGTGAAGAATATCTGAGGTCGCATCACGTGCTAGAAAGTAGTAGGCTCGCCGTGAGACTCTCGAGGGTGGGAGATTACGGAATGATGGCCAAGGGGGAAGCTCTCATCAGAACCTGCGGAGACAAGTACACCGTTTTAAAAAAACAGATTATGTGGGGATCTTCAACTATGAGCGAGAAGAAACTCATATTCATGATATACAGGTACCTCCATTCTTCAAGAAAGTGACTCCGGTATTGCCCGCACCCTAATTTTTGATAAAAACTTAATTATAAAGTCAGGGGATAGGTCCTGAACATGAAGGCGAGTGACCTCATAAAGGGCCTGAAGGCACCCATCTACTTCACCAGCATCAGCCCGATCCTTATCGGCTGGGCATTATCGCAATTCAGGACTTCGTACCTCGTCCTCATGCTCTTGGTTGTCACAGTTTCTATGCAGGCCGGGATGAATCTCGCAATGGACTTTTTTGATCATTCGAGCGGCCGGTTCCTGAGAAACGAAGATACCCTCTTCCCCCTCGGTTCTTATTTCATAGAAAAAATGGGGGTTAATCCGAAACTGATTAGGTTCACTTTCATTTTGATGATATCCATAGCGGTAGTAGTTGGTCTCCTCGTGGTATACCTGACAGGAAGTCTCCTCCTACTGGGTCTGGGACTAACAGCGGTATTCCTATCGCTGCTCTACGTTTTGCCCCCAATAAGACTGGGTACCAGGGGGATTGGGGAGATTTCAACCTTCTTCTCATTTGGTCCATTTCCGGTCTTGGGAACGATTATAGCATTGAATCAGAGCATATCGCTGACCGATGTACTTGTGTCCCTCAGCTTGGGAGTGTTAGCTTCGTCGATCAGGTATCTTCATCACCTACCTGAAGACAGGGAAGGAGGGAGAAGGATCCGACACTTCAGAACCGTCTACCCCATCATGCTAGTTACAGCATCTATCATGATTTCCGTTTCCGATAACCTGGTGATTGCCGCCATAATTGTCTTCATAGCCTCGCTCGTTCACGTGGTGTATCTACCCAGATCACCCCTCAAGATCGCGAGGCAGACAAATTATTCGGTCGCTATACACTTCCTCTTCACGGTTCTAATAATTGTCTCGGTATTTGTCGCCCGTTGATAGAGCGACTTCTGCTCATTTTTAGCCAACTTGTTAGGAAACAGTAGTCCCCTTGAACTTCTTTCCCTTGATCGCATCGAAGGCATTCTGTGGATCTCGGAAAGAGACAATCTTAACCTTTATGCCGCTCCTTCTTGCAATGTTCAGGGACAGTATATCCAGGGGGAAGTTTTGCCCCGCTCCTCTCGTCTCGGAACTCGCAAGGTGAACGGCCTGAGAATAGGACAGTCTCTCGATCCTCTTAGCTCCCTTGATCTTAGGGTCGCGGTCGTACAGATAATCGATGTTCGTTACGTTCACCACAGTATCCCTGCTTATGGCTTCTGCCAACAGGAGGGTGACTGCATCAGTTGTGTGACCTGGCTCTGTTCCTCCCATGATCACTCTCTTGTAGAGCTTCATCTGCCTGACGGCCTCGTCGATGGATCTAGGAATTTCCATCAGGTTGCCAAGTGCCAGCGATACCATTGTCGCATTTAGGCGTGTAGCCTGTATTCCCATCATATCCAAGTAATACTCCTTAGCGCCAAGGTTCCTGAGTTTGGAAATCTCTTCCCTCGCAATGGGTCCTCCCCCGACAACTAGTGCATACTCTCCCTCTTTCTTGATCCTCTCGATGAACTCCATGAGATATTTTTCGTCAGCCTTGGAAAATATGGATCCGCCTAAGCTGATTACTGGCCCGCTCACGACTCAACAAGGTATAATAGAATAAATACTTTCATGAATTGATGCCAGAAGTCGAAAAAGTGAAGCAGGTATTCAAGGAGATTCCTTTCATATACGACAGGATGAATACCTACATGTCCCTAGGTATGGACGTGTTCTGGCGGCTTACCCTTTTGAGATTGGTTCCGGGCACTGGAATGATCTTGGACGTCGGTACAGGTACGGGTAAGCTCGAGAGCCTCGTTGGGTTCAAGGGAGATTTCATAGGGTTGGACGTGACAAGGGAGATGATAGCTCTGAACAAGAACAAGGGGAGACTTTTGCTTGCATCTGCGACCGACATGCCTTTGAAAATGGGAGTTTTCGACGCAATGATTTCCTCTTTCGTTCTCAGGAATCTCCCATCGACTCAGGACTATTTTCGAGAGGGATACAGGACTCTAAAGGAAGGAGGTATGATGGCTAACCTTGACGCCTTCCCCGAAAAGAGGAAGGGTTTATCACAATTCTTTTCACTTTACTTTTACAGACTCCTGCCGCGGATCGCAAGACTCGTTTCATCTTCAGAATCTTATAACTATCTTGCGATGACGGTAAAGAATTTCAAGACTCCGGAAATAGTTGCGAACGAGATGAAAGAGATGGGCTTCAGAGACGTCAAGATAAAGAGGTTCGTTTCTCCGTCTGCCGCGATCGTTTACGGAATAAAGTAACGCGCCACATTCAAAACGGGTTTGCGCAACCTATTAATTGGTCAAACCGTTTATCAGACATGAAAAAGGATCTTCTGGACATAATCTGCTGTCCCGTCTGTAAGGAAGACCTTACTCTTACGATCAAGAAAGTGGAAGGCGACGATATCGTGGAAGGTATTCTGGAGTGTGTCAAGTGCCACAGCAAGTATCCGATCGATGAAGGTATACCCAATCTCCTGCCGCCAGAATGATGAACCTAGACGAAGAGATCAAGAAGATACCTGTAAGCCTCTGCATTCGATGCAAGGGAGCCAAACTCCTCTGCGGGAAGTCTGCCTGCCCGATCGTTACGAAAGTATATCTCACTCAGGGGATGGCTGTCAATCTAAACGACGTTGCGGGCGACAGCCCCCCTTCGGTTTTTGTGGGACACTACGGATATCCAAAAGTCAGGATCGGACCGGCTCTCCCTGTCGGGAGAGGGGGCACCGAGATTTACGAGAGACCAGACCAGTGGGGGAACTTGTCTGTGGAAGAGATCGCGAAGCTTCGCTTTTCTCTCTATAGAGGATACAAAGTTCTTCCAATTACTTCCCCTTCCGATCCCAACAATTATCTTCTTGAGCTCCACGACCTTATTCTGTCATCCAACCCGGTCTTCAGCGAGATAGAGTACTCCTCAACGGACAGAAGGATAGAGCTCTCAGCAGAATCCCAGCCATTTGGTCCTGGAGGGTATGCGAAGAATTTCTATCACGAGAGTTCTCCATCTCACCCAAAGGTGGAGAAGATCTATTACGACACTGACCTCAAAGCAGTTGAAGCCCTAGAACTGCTTTACCCACAGACCTCAATCTACACTATCGAGAAGGTCTTTTCTGCGGGCATGCTCGGGAAGACGCGACACAGAAAAATAGTCCCCACAAGGTGGTCTATCACGGCAGTAGATAAGATACTTTCAGACCAGATAATAGACCAAGTCAGAAAATTCGAGGACGTAGAGGGGGACATGTATTTTCATTACAGGAGAATTGGAAACGAATACTACATTCTGATCTTGCCAGGGGACTACTCTTACGAGATGCTCGAAGTGTGGAACAACGGATCCATCTGGACCGGGCCTAGAGCGGCCAGCGCTGAGGGAGACTATGAAAAACCTGGCCGAATGGTGGTCAATCCCAAAATAGCTGGAGCTTTTTTTGCTGCCAGACTCCCTATTCTCGAATTCCTGAAGAAGAAGGAAAGGAAGGGAAACATACTGGTGGTCAGATTCGTAGACGGCGATTATACCATCCCCCTCGGAGTGTGGCAGGTGAGGGAGAACGTCGGCATGGCAATGAAGGAAATGAATTACATTGACAGCATCGACCAGTTTTTCGAAATAATCAGAATCAGAAGAAAGGTGGACATCAGACCGGAAAGCAAGACGTACCAAACCGTTAAGCGTCAAAAGAAAATCACAGAGTACGTGAATTAGATGGTTCTTGAAAGGACATACATAATACCGCACGGGGACGAGATACTGTCCATCCCGAACTCAGAGAGCAAATTGATGAACCAGGCAATATCTAGCGCAACAAGAGGGGACAATTCTGACACCGTCCTTGTCATAAGTCCTCACTCTTTAAGAATCCCAAATGGACTTCCGGTCATTAACACGGAGTACCTTTCTGGTAGTTACAAGATAGGGAAGAGTTCAATTAGCGGCGATTATAAAACGGATAGGGTGCTAAATTCCCGACTGATCAAGGCCTCCAAGCGGTTTGTGGAAACCAACTTCGTAACGACAGAGGGTAAATTGTCAACATTCCCGGTAGATTTTGGAACGCTCATACCTCTCACCTTCTTCGGCGAGAGACGTGTATCGATGCTCGGGCAGTGGAGAACGTCAAGGAAAAATGAACTCATTGAACTGGGAAGGAAGTTGTTTAAAGTGGTCTCAAATGTAGACCAGCGCATATCAGTTGTCTTCAGTGCGGACCAGGCTCACGCACATTTGAAGACCGGTCCATATGGTTATGATCCAAGAGCAGAGAAATACGATGGGATGGTTATAGATGCTGTCAAGAATGATAGATTCGATGATTTGATCAAGCTTAGAGAAGATTATCTGAATGGGGCAAAACCCGACAGCTACTGGAACCTCCTAATGTTTCGAGGGTATGTGGAGGCAGGAGGACTTGTTCCAAAGTTCCACTATTACTACCTGCAAGAATACTTCGGAATGTTGCTCGCCACAGCCGAAGTACAAAGAAAAAATTAATATTAATGCAATACTGCAGACTTAGGGCTCGTGGTCTAGCGGCTATGACGTCTCCCTGACACGGAGGAGACCACCGGTTCGAATCCGGTCGGGCCCATTCTAAAGCTGGGAATATATACAGCCGAAAAACGTGCCCCTTT